>CAZGHZ010000089.1:0-18627 GCA_964525655.1 uncultured Occallatibacter sp. | reverse complement strand
ACGGTCTGGCCCACAGCAACACTCGTGGGTTGTGACTGTCCGGGACCGAATCCCTGGGCTTGAACCTCGATCCGGTAAGTTCCTGGGTTCACTTGGCTGAAGAGGAAGCGTCCGTCTGGATTGCTCTGAACAGCTCGTACCGCCCCAGTGTTTACATCGGTCGCCTTGATTTGAGCATTGAAGATCACGGCCCCACTCTTGTCCGCCACCGTCCCCGCCAAGGCGCTGCTTGTGCCGCTTTGCGCCAACAAACGAAAAGAGTTAACCATAGTTAAGAATAAGGCCAGGACGAGAATTATCGCGGTTCGGTTGCGTGCCACATGGACCTCCGGTTATCGGTTGGGGCTTGCCGGCGAGCCATCGCGGCTTTGGCGCGAAAGAGGGAAGAATAGCAGGCGAGTTCACATTTAGGCTTGCCTAATTCTTAGATTCACCTAAAATTGAAAAAGTGTCAAGTATTTGGAGGACAGACCCAATCATGGCAGCACGCCGCCAACCCAATCCGCACTCCGAATCGGTAGACGACTATTTGAAGGCCATTCTGGCCTTGGAGGGGCCGGGGGAGCGCGCCATGAGCACAGCGCTTGCAGACCGGCTGGGGGTTGCCCCGGCATCAGTGACCAACATGTTGCAGAAGCTCGCGGCTCTACCCACGCCGCTGGTCGAGTACGAACGGCACCGGGGGGCGAGGCTATCGCAGGCTGGAAGACGGCGCGCACTGGAAGTCTTGCGTCATCATCGCCTCATCGAGACGTTTCTCTACAAAGTACTCGACTACCCGCTTGAAGAAGTCCATGAAGAGGCGGAACGGCTGGAACACTTCATTTCGGAACGGTTTGAGGAGCGAATCGCCGCCAAGCTCGGAAACCCGACGATCGATCCGCATGGGCATCGCATTCCTGCAATGGACGGGAAAATGGCCAAGAAGAATTCCGTTCTGCTGACGCAAGTTATTGGCAAAGGAACTTTTGAGGTGGACAGCATCTCCGACCGCGATGCTGCCATAGTGAAGTTGCTCAGCACGAGCGGCATCGCACACGGCGTCAAACTGCGGCTGAGAGAGCCACAGGCAGAGGGTGTCTACGCTGTGAGTATTGGAGGATCTGCTCAGGTTCTGCATCTCTCACGCGAGGCCGCGGATACAATCAGAGTCCATCCTTCACATTAAGTCGGCCCGAATCGCTAACAAATCCGACATTTGGATGTCAATTGTCGGTAACAGGGCTTACCGCTCGGCGACTCCGCTCGCAGCGAATTGGCGCTCTGAGTGATCGGTCTTCGACTCGGAACTTTGACGTCTCTTCTGCTCTGCAGACGGAAAGGAGCGGGTCAGTGAAGGTTGGCCGGTGACTCAGGAGTTGAGTGGAAGTAGGATCTAGAAGCATGTCCGCAAGGTATCAACAGCCGCTTTCCTTGGCTTCGTATGCGATTACAGATTTCCCGCTTGACGAAGTGAAGCTCAACTTCGTCGATAATGTGATTCACTGGTCCTGCGAATATCAGATCGGCGCGCACGCATTGGCATTCGCTGACGCGGGCTTTACGAGTGACGTTTCCGCTCTGAACGGACGACTCACGGCGACCGTCATGATCGACTTTCCGCCTGGACTTCGAGTAGTTTTCGAATCCTCAGCTTTACGTTTCCCGGCTGCGCGACCGGCATCAACGCCAGACAAAAACACCCCCGGGGTTGTACCTTATCTCCGTCGGTCCGAATGAACAGACGCACGCGCGGAGCACCCAGCTTTGCGGCGCTCGAGAAAACCTCTGGCGAAAAACCGAGTTCAGGTTGATGATTCTCTTGCCAACCTTTGACAGATTTGGCGGTTTTTAGTCGTAAGGAGAAGAGTCATGCGCAAGAACTCCGTCGCCGTCGCGCTCTCACCTTGCCCTCAAGAACCCTCTTGTTCCTCGACGAAACTTCTTGTGTAGATCGGGGTTTCAGAGGATGATTCTGTTCCATTCTTCGACAGGAGCCGCAGATTTGAAGAAGTTTTGAATCGCAAGGAAGGAAACTATGCGCAAGACCATTCTCGCAGCCGTATTTCTGGCTTTCAGCTACGTTCTCGCCGCCCAGCAGTCACTCAATAACGACGAAGTCATCAAGCTGGTCAAGGCGGGCATGTCGGAAGACCTGATCGTCTCCTCCATCAACGCTGCGCCGGGTAATTACAACACTTCAGCGGACGGGCTGATCGCTTTGAAGAGTGCCGGAGCCAGCGACAAGGTTGTCTCCGCCATCATCCAGCGGGCTGCTGCCGCCGCGTCGTCTGCCCTATCTCCAGCCGGCCAATCAACCCCTGAGGCAACGAACAATGCCGCTATCGTCAAGCTGCTGCAGGCTGGATCTTCGGATGACGCCATTCTCACCGCCATCTATTTGTCCTCTGGGGGTTACGATACTTCCCCGGGCGGGCTGGCGGCCCTCAAACGAGCTGGCGCCAGCGATAAAGTGATCTCCTTCGTTGTCCTGAAGGCTGCCGCCGCGTCGTCCGCTCCACCGCCGTCCCTCGCTCAGACAAAGAACAATGCCGCCATCGTCAAGCTGGTGCAGGCTGGGAATTCGGACGATGCAATTCTCTCCATCATCGCGCAGGCATCCGGGAGCTACGATGCTTCGCCGGACGGGCTGGCTGTCCTCAAACAAGCTGGAGTGAGCGATAGTGTGATCGCAGCCATCGTGCAGAAGACGGGCGGCCCAGCGCAGCCCGATTCCTCAACGCTCCTGGCGACCATGGCCGCGCAGGATCCGAACGATCCTATGTCGCTGCATAAGGCCGGCATCTACTTGATGACCTCGACGCCGGACGGCAAAGCCAAGATGGTGCTTATCAAGCAAGCCGATTCGGGAAATCCAAATCTCGGGATCGGCAGTGTATTGGGAATGGCCTTTTCGTACGGGATGCACAAAGCCAAACTCACAGACCAGATACCGGGAGCTCACGCCGCCATTCAAACCCAGGACAAGTCCCCAGTCTTCTATATGTATCTCCCGGAGAATGGCTACATTTATGATGTTTCAGCAGCCTTCATGAAAGCCGGAACGGCTGCGGGAGCATCCAGCACGATGGGCACTCCCGCGCAGTTTTCCCTAATGTCCATGGACGATAAGAAGGACCACCGGGAGATAGAAGTTGGAAAGATGGGGATGTGGAGTGGCGAGAAAGACGCCATCGACGAAAAGAAGGCGGTCAAGTTCAACGCCGAAAAGATTGGCCCGTACACTTATAAGGTGACTCCGGCGGCCGCCTTGAAGCCGGGTGAATATGCGTTTGTCGCGGCAACAGGGCTGGCAGATGACGATCCCAATGTGGCAGTCAACTGGAACGATCTGATGGTCGGCGCCGTAGCGGTCTTCGATTTTGGAATCGACTAGATCGAAACCGGAGCTGCATCGCCAAAACAGCGATCTGCCGTAGATTCAAGCGGTGTCGTCACTGCGGAAAAGCGACACGTAATAGGGCCAGTTACATTCCCGCCCGCCGCGCCGCTTTCATTGAACCCATGCAGGCGATACGCTCCGAATAACCCCGCAGGACCAATAGCGAATGAGCACCTGCATGCAAACAGCAGGTTTATCAGAAATTGAGTCTGTCAAATAGTCCTCAACTTTTGGGATCTTTTGTTCGAGATCCTCGTTCCGAGTGGTCGCCCACCCTGACCCAACGTGAGCGGGATCACGTTGGGTCCCACTTGCCGGTCACTCGGAACCTCAGAACTTTGTCCTGTTGATGCTCGATTCGCGCTTTCGGCGGAGTTTCCGTCATTCCATGCCAGGAATCGAGACCTTGACAATGAAATTTCGGCGACGGCAACTCAGCTCAAAGCACGAGAGATGTGCAAAACGGCAAGAAAGTGAAGCCGGCGGGTACAATTCCCATCAAACCGTCCTTAGAAATGTTTAGGCAGAGCTCAAATCGATAACTGAGGATTGAATCGCCAGCTATCTTACCTGAAGACGAATCTTGTTCCGCATCGTCCCAATAGTATTGCCGGTGGCTCGCTCCCTGCGTCCCACTGCTTTGATAGGATAGATGCGCCATGACGAACCGGTTGCTCGTTGCTGGATTCTGGATTGGGCTCGCTTTCTTTGGTGTCCATGCCGTCACTGCTCAGACCTCCCCCAACGCTTCACACGCTGCTGTCATCGAGTCCCAAGCGCGCGCGGTGCTCGCGCAAGACTCGATTCGATTCGAATTGCCTCTGGCGGCCCGGGCGGTCGCAGGCGAGCGTGCGATTGCATGGTTGCTTTCATCCAAGAACAAGCCTTCCGGCGAGACGGCGGTAGCTCTGCGCGCAGGCGCCACAGTGGTTAACATCGACCTACCGAGGCCGAAAGATGAACACGGCAAGTTCGTCGATGAACTGGGTTGGTATCGCATCGCGTATCGACTAGAAATATCGGGTGAGGCTGTTACGCATAGCATTTTGGCTGTCGGCGCAATAGCCACCAATTTGATGGAACTCCGGTTGGCCAAGCCGGTGTCACTTGTAGCAGGCAGGCCGATCCAACTTCGGGTCTATGCCTGCAATCCCGTCACTCGGAACCCCTTTTCGGGCGTTCAACTGAAAGCAACTCTGGAACTGGAGAGCAATTCATCCGGAGACGAGAAAACCTCGAAGCGGACGACCGTTCGCGAGGCCACCACGGATGGAAGCGGCGAGGCACTGATTACCTTTCTCAAGAAAGACGCTGTGATCGAGTCAGTGTCTGTCACGGTACATGGAAGCCTCAAGAGCCCGGATGGGGGTTATGCAGAAGCATCGGTCCACTCCGATCTCGCAGAGGACGATCGCGCCAATCTTCACATCGATACCGATAAACCGCTGCACAAGCCGGGAGAGACGGTGCATCTGCGCGCACTGGTATCTGTCTACGGTCAGGCTGCCGCCAACAAAGCGCTATCACTGGCCATCGAAGACCCGGATAGCAAGACGATTCTCGAAGTTCCACTGACCACCAACCGCTTCGGCATTGCAGCCTACGACTGGAAGACAAGCCCGCAGCTGGCAACCGGGGACTACTTTGTGAGATTCAAAGGTGATAATTCCGGTGATGCCAATTTAGCCAGCATCACCATTCCAATACGGCGCTATGATCTGCCCGAGTTTACCGTCTCTGCGGCGATGGATCGCGGATACTATCTTGAAGGCCAGACGCCTGTCGCGCATATTCATGCGGGTTATTTATTCGGAAAACCGTTGGCAGGCGGCTCAGTGCGCGTGACTCATTCCGACGATCAGAGGTGGAATCCCAAGACACGCCAATATGAATCAACGGACGCCCCGGAACAGACCGCTATGCTTGACTCGAACGGCGACGCCGAAGTGCGCCTCGATGTGAAGAAGAACTACGACGAGTTCAAGGCCAATGAAGACACATATGCCTATGGACGTTTTCAGGACTTGGAGTTCCGCGCCATTGTGACCGATCCTTCGACGGGCCGCAGCGAGCCGCTTAAATTCAAGGTCCGTCTCTCCCACGATCCCGTGCACACCTATCTTCGTCAACTGGACGGGGACAAGAGCGAAGGCGACTTTGTCATCACGACCAGTCACGCGGAGGGCGGACCTGTCTCTTGCAAGGTCTCTCTCGATTGGCTGGATGAGAAAGGACATCCCACGCACGCCGCCAGCGCCGTCACCAACCGCTATGGACTGGCCAAGGTGCATTTGCGCTATCCATCCTATTTGGAGGGTAGAACGGACTTGGAAGGTGCAACGTATCATGAATTCAAGATTCGCCTGTCAGCGCGCGACGCGGAAGGCCGCATCTCACGCTTCGACGACAGTGAATATACCCGCGGTGATCCCATCTGGTTCTCCGTCGCGCACACATTGCTCAAGCCTAGTCAGCCGATTGAAGCACAGGTTCACGCACCCCAGGGCATCACGCTGGACATCGAAGCATATTCGCGGGACGGACTGCTTCATCATCAGCAGATTCACATGGCGCACGCCACCGAGCCGGTTGAGATTCCCGCCAGCGCGGCCTTTCATGGGAAGATCACGTTGACGGCCTGCCAGATGAGCCGCGAGCTTGCCGCGTTTAGCAAATGGGAACCGTGCAGCTTCAAGAGCGTTCTCTATCCGGAAGATCGCGCACTCAAGATTCGGCTGACAGGTTTGCAGCGCTCGTATTCGCCGGGATCTGAGGTGAGTGCCGGCTTGAATCTTCAGGGCGCGGCGGGCGAAGTGGGCATTTCAGTCTTCGATAAGGCTGTCGAGCAGCGTGCCGCGACTGAGGAGGACGAGAACGATCGCTGGCCCAGTTCAATGTGGTGGCAGGATGACGAAAACGTCTCAGGTGTGACGGTTGAAGACCTGAATCGCATCGACACCTCGAAGCCCATCCCCGAGGAGTTGGATCTGGTCGCTGAGACGCTCATTGGCGGAAACGCGGCCCAACAGATCACGATCCTGAACAACTACGAGGACAATGATAGCGCGCGGGATGTCTATGAATCGGCGATGCAAGAATCCCTGAAGCCAGTGGGCGGTGCGGTGCTGGCAGCCCGGCCGGAGCGGTTGCCCGCAACTCTTGAGGCCGTGCAAAGCATCGCACGCGCCGCTAAACTCGACGATGCGCTGCTGCTCGATCCTTGGGGCACTCCCTATAAGGCCTCGACCGGTATCTCAGGAGATGAAGAGGTAGTGAGTCTTCAGAGCGCGGGACCTGACAAGCGCTTCGGCAGCGATGATGATTTCACCTTTGGCTTGGCCCGCCGGAATTACTTCGCGCTGCCCGGCGAGCGGCTGACTCAGCTAGCGAAAGATGCCGTAAAAGCTGGACGTCCGTTGCCGAAGAACGAGGAAGAATTGAAGGCGTTTGCCCGCGCAGGCGGTCTGGACCTAGGTGCAACGCTCGATCCGCAGGGTAAGCCGTATCACTACCGGGTACAGGTACAGAAGCGTTCTTACACAATTCACGTATTTCCCCACGATGCGGTGATGCAGCAGGACGGAGGCTACGAATGCTGTGGAGCCTGGAGCAGCCCATCCCTCGACTATTTCCTTCAAGCCGAAGCCCGCTTGAGCGCTGCCCTGCGTTCCTTGGACGAGGCCGGCAAGCCATTTCCCGAGACCGAGGCAGAGGCGAAGCGGGCCTTTGCCGCGGCGGGAATCGACTTTGACTCGCTACGCGACCCTCTCGGCCAGCCATTCAAACTGCGCACATTGAACTTGATGGCATACACACACGTAGAAAGCATCAAGGCTGGCGCAGGAGTCGCAGAGAAAACCAAACTCGTCACTCACCAGATGCACGCCATTCAAATCCTGCGCCCCTTGGATCAACAAGCTGGTTCCCCGAATGCGGATATCATCGCCCAGTTCATTCAACCCTTCACCGCGCAGAGCGGCAGCGACCTCAAGCAGCATAGCGTCGATGAAGGAACC
Source organism: uncultured Occallatibacter sp. (assembly GCA_964525655.1). Classification (GTDB taxonomy): domain Bacteria; phylum Acidobacteriota; class Terriglobia; order Terriglobales; family Acidobacteriaceae; genus Telmatobacter. Next base: position 11,229 of record CAZGHZ010000089.1, on the reverse strand, counting down.
TTCAACGCGAAATTCGGTGCGATTCAAGGGATTGTTACAGACCAGACGGGAGCGGTGGTCGCGGGCGCAAAGATCTCTGTCTTCAATACGGCTACAGGCCAATCAGCCAGTGGCATGTCGCTCGCGAACGGGAGCTATTTGATCTCCGATCTATTGCCTGGCCTTTACACGGTGAAAATCATCGCAAAGGGATTTGAGGGTTATGAGCTGAGTGAGGTCAGTGTCGCTTGGGGTACATTGACGACCGTGGAAGTGACGTTGACCATCGGCTCGTCGACGCAGACGGTCACGGTGTCGGCCGATGCAATACAAGTGCAAACCGAATCCGCCTCTGTCGCCAGTGTGGCCAAGCCCGCGGGGACCAAGGGGCAGGCAAAGAGTTCGTCACCCACCTTCACTCCGCGCCTGCGCCGCGTATTTGAAGAGACCGCCTACTGGGCGCCGTCGCTTGAAACCGATGCTGGCGGGCACACTCGCCTTCACTTCCGTTTACCTGACAGCCTGACCACGTGGAAGCTGCATGCGCTGGCCTCGACCGCGGATGGGCGCGTTGCCGCGCTGGATCGGACCTTTAAAACCTTCCAGCCTTTCTTTGTGGATCTTGATGCGCCGCAGGTACTGACGGTGGGAGACGAGATCACGCTGCCGGCCAATCTGCGCAATTATACGGCTCATAGCCTCTCCCTTCCAGTTACCGTGAAGCCGGCTGACTGGTTCACTCTGTTCACGCCCTCAGTGGTCAACGCCACGGTTCCCTCGAACGGAACGACTCCCGCCGTCTTCGGATTCCATGCAACGAGAGCCGTCGAGGCAGGGACTCTGGACATCACCGCGTCCAATGGGCACGAGGGCGATGCAGTAGAGAAGACCGTTCGTGTGCATCCCGACGGTGAGCCGCGCTCCGTCACCGCATCCGGCCTCTTGCGTGAAGGCTCCACGACGCTAACGCTCGACCTGCCCGCGGATGCAATTCGTGGTTCCATTCATGCTGAACTACTGCTCTATCCCAACCTTGGCGCGCATATTCTGCACTCTATGAAAGCAGTCCTGGAGCGGCCCTACGGCTGCGGCGAGCAGACCATTTCTTCAACCTACCCGAGCCTGCTCTTCTTCGAACTGTTGAAGGCTGCCAACGGAAGCTCGCCGCTTGAGGCTACCGCGCAAAGTTATCTGCAACAAGGCTACGACCGTCTCTTGGGCTACTTCGCTGCGGGCGGCGGGCTGACTTACTGGGGCAGGGGCGGCGAAACTCCCGACCCGGCGCTGACGGCTTACGGCATCGAGTTCCTTACTGAAGCCGAGCCATATATCAAAGTGGACCGGAGCCACATCGTTGACGCCATAGGCTGGCTCGTCGCCAATCAGCAAGCGGACGGCAGTTGGAATCCGCACTATGGGCAAACCAGCGCAGACCTCGACCTCTATGTTGCCGAGGTGTTGAGTCGAACGATGGCAAGCAATGCGTTCGCCGGGAATGACTCTAAGGACCTTCGCGAGCGTGTGAACAAATCCGTAGCGCGTGCGATCGGCTGGGCGGCAACCTCGGCGGCTGCCGTACACGATCCCTATGCAAGTGCCCTGAGGTTGAGATTGCAACTGCGGCTTGCCAGCGACTCCGCGGCCGTTGCGAGTTTGCGGGCGGAGCTGGCCCAGACCGCGCAGCGCGACCGCCAAGGCGTTCACTGGAGCAGTCCGGGTTACTCGCCTTTCTACGGCTGGGGTTCCGCGGGTGAGTTGGAGACTTCGGCGCTGGTTCTGGGCGCGCTGCGGCAAGGTGAACCCTCATCAGCGGACCAGGCTTTGGTCAACGATGCGCTCCTCTATCTGTTGCGCAGCCAGGACCGCTACGGCATCTGGTATAGCGGGCAGGCCACCGTACGCGTGCTGCAGGCGCTGCTGCCGATCGCGATCGAGCAGATGAAAACGCCAGGCAAGACGCAGGAGTTTCAGTTGACCGTCAACGGGACATCACTCACCGGTGCGGATGCGGAGGCTCTTCGCGCCGATCCCAAACTGCTCGACGCGCCACGCTCACTTGACTTGACCGCTTGGCTCAAGCCCGGACACAATGAACTCGTCTTCAGTAGTACGAGCACGGTTGTGCTTGCCAGCGCGGAGACCTCGGCATCCTACTATGTTCCGTGGCTCCCAGTAACCACGCCTACTCAGACAAAGACACAAACCGGCAAGGAGTACGGCCTCGACTTCGGCTACAATTGCGCGGCCGGCAAAGCAAAGGTGAGCCAGCCCATTGAATGCACAGTAGACGTGCGCCGCTTTGGCTCGGCAGGCTATGGAATGCTGCTTGCCGAGGTGGGCCTGCCGCCCGGAGCCGATGTGGACCGCGCTTCGCTGGCAAAGCTGCTGGATGACTGGACGATCTCGCGCTACGAATTGCAGCCGGACCGCATCGTTTTCTATCTCTGGTCGTGGAAGGCCGAGGGCTCGCATTTCCGCTTCCGCTTTACGCCGCGCTATGCCATTCGCGCCAAAGCCGCGCCGGCCACGCTCTTCGACTACTACAATCCTGACTTGAAAGCGATTCTCGCACCGCAGACATTTTCGGTGGCAGATTCGGCGCGAAAGTAACGATTCAGACTGGAATTGTCCTTGTCCGGCCGCAATTTTGTGCTTTCGGTGGTTTGTCGGCCATCTGGACACGATCCGGGTTTGGGCCACAGGGCTCCCGGTTCGCGCCACGGCCGATGGCCGGTGATCCAGGCGGAACCCCTCACGCTGGCCTTTCGGGGTAGACCTTCTCTTAGCGTCAATTCGCCTCAGGAGTGATACTATTCTCCTGAACCGCTTTCAAAATAGGAGATTCAGGTTAGAGTATGTGCATGCGAGATCGGGTCGCACTATTTGTGACATTCCTCTTCCTGTTTGCCGAATGCCATCCGGCCAGAGCGGAGAATATGTTGAAGCTCGTCGATAAGGCTGCAAAAAAGAGCACGCTCGATCAGCCCGGAACCCATCCATTCCACCTTCGCGCTACAGTCGCGCCATCGCTTGAACGGGACATGGCCTCGAACCGTACCGGAGAGATTGAGATATGGTGGAAAGCTCCGGGACAATACCGTCGCGAACTGCGTGCCCCCGGATTTCATCAGGTTGAGATTGTGAGCGGCGAACGCATCTGGCAAAAAAATGAGGGCGAGTATATGCCTGAGTGGCTGGACGCTGTTGCACGTGCTCTGTTGCATCCGCTTCCGGCGGAGTCGGCCGCCATGCACGGCGAACCGCCGGAACTCACGAAGACAATGTTTGGGAGCATCTACCTGAATTGGGAAAAGCCGGTCCCCATGGACATGCAGCTCTCGAAGCAGGTTGTGGCCATCACTGAAGCCACCGGGCTTCTGTTCTACGATGGCGGTCTGGGCTGGGGGGCGCTGTTTAAGGACTATGCCAGCTTTAATGGGCGCGAAGTTCCACGGACGGTCACACACGGTAGCCCTGAGGTGACAGCGAGAATTGTTTTGATGGAGGATCTGCCACCGGTTCCTTCCGGCTGGTTCGATGCGTCGGCGCCGGATGGCGATCCTCACCCAATCGCATTGATCGCCGTCGAAACGACCGACCTCTCTACCGATCTGGCGGAGCCGCCTCCTGCCCTCGTATGGCCTGATCTGCCCAATACCCGAGCCTCCGGGGTCATCTGGACCAATCTCGTGATCGACCGTGAAGGCCACATTCGGGAACCGTTTTACACGATATCCGACAACTCCGCTCTGAACGACTTTATGCATGACTATCTCGTTGGTTTGCACTTCAAGCCGATGATTCGGAACGGGCAGCCGGTCCAGGTCGTCCGACACGTCGTGCTTCATTTCGATCTGGGCAAGCAGGCGGAGCTGAAGAGGCTCCCAGTCCAATAAATCGCAGGTAATCCTCGGCTCTCCTTGATTTCCAAGTTCCGAATGGTTTGTCGCCGACTCGTCCCTTTGACAGATTTTCTCCCCGGAAGCCGTCCGAGGTTGGCCGTGAACCGCGTCTTGTACCTATGGCCGGTCACGACCGCGATCACGGCGCATGGCCGGTGATCCTCTCACGATCCTCAAAAGCTCCCGCAGGGTGGCCGATTCGCGCAACGGCGTACGGCCGATAATTCGACCGAAGCTATCAGATGATTCCTTCGCGCAGGCGGCGCGTTGCAAGAGTGAATGCGGATGACACCAGGCCATGGAGCTCTGCAAAAGACTCCAAATTCAGGAGGACATCGAATAGGTCTTGCTCCGGTCTCTGTGCGCTGGTTCTCCTGTAATAGTGCTCACTTTGCTCAAACAACCGGTGGAGCATTTCCACTATTGCGTCGCACTGCAGAAGCCGCATTTCCTGGCTTTTTCCTTCATCTGCGGCGAGACGGCGAGCGTGTAGGCAAATCCCCTGAGACATCAGATGGAAGAACCGAATCCTCTCTTCCGGTGAAAGCAGCGAGACCTTATCGGCGTATTCCAAATATTGCTCCCCGAAGTGGCGAATGTTCTATGCTTCCAGCGTGAACCCGGCAATTGGCAGATCTGAACTGACGGTCGACCGTCGTAGATAACGTGGTCAGCGATCGAATCTCCGGTGACTCTGGGGTTGATTTACAATCCCCCAATCGACTGGCACACTTTAGACAGTCTCTCTTTAGCTCTCATCCCTAACTGCCCGTGCGGATGCAGCGCATTTGCTTCCTCAAATGCTGCCAACGCCTCCTGCGTGTCGCCCAATGCCAACGACATTTCTCCGGCGTAGTACCGCAACCAGGCCCGGTCACGGTCTAAAAACCCGTCCGAGTCCTCTGAGGCATGCCACATCTCCCAAATCGCTTTGTCACGCCGGGCGCAGCGCGCCAATGCCCACGCATGTCTGCATTTCCTCAGGGCCAAGTCCGCCTTCCTTCGATTTGGATCGATTTGCTCCGGCCACTTCCCCAGCGTGTAGCTCAACAGCGAACGAGCTTGTTCCGGGTCCCTATTTTGCTCAAGGAGGCAATCCGCCAACCCGACTTGAATGAATCCGATCTCTGGCACAATTTGAGGCGCCAATCGACTCGCTGATTCGAGGAGTTCTTGCGCTCTTTCGCCTTGGCCTTGATGCGACAGCGCCATCGCATGGTAATAGAGCTTCCTGTTGGGTAGCTTCGGTATGCCGTTCCGATCAAATGCCCGAGGCTTGGTTGCTGCCAGTAAGTCGCCATATCTACCGGCTTCCAGGAGAATCCAGAACCTAAGAGTTTCACCAAAACCCGGCGCCCAAGAAAACCACCGATTCAACCGGAGTGCATCCTCGTAACGGCCCTCAAGTGCTCGCTGGAGCGTCGCCTGTCGCGCAATCTGAATCGCAAAAAGCCACAGGAAGAGCACCAACCAAGTCGCCAGGTTGGTCGAACCAAAGACGATTCCCTCTCGCCGCATCCGTGGGTCAATGAAGTACATTTCGAAGTTCATTGCTAAGTATATTGCGACGGCGACGAGAAGAATGGAAGGAATCGATATCCCGCCAATTAACTTTTTACCCGACAATGAATTCCAGGTCAGCGACAGCAACGTTGGCTCGCCTACGCTCTTCTTGCTCTCTTCCGTTGCCAAGGACATGGTCGTTCTGCCTCAGAGACCGTTCATTCGAGATGTAGACAGGATACATTCCAGCCGTTCCGGTCGGTTGGCCAACCTTCGCCGACCCTGCCTGGAGGCCGGCGGTGATCCCCGGGATCGCGAAAGAAGCATTGGAGAAGAGTTGCCGGTAAAGGAGGACATTACATCGTGCAAGAGCGACATTCCGGCAAGCATCTTTCCGTCCGACAATCACTGTTGCAGCGGAATAATCTGGCACTTGATTTGTGCTACTATTCCGCCATATCAAATGGCTAACGGTGATGCAATTCGGATCGCTCTGCTGGTAGCGCTGTCCACAACGCTGGTGAACGCCTCCGCGACAGCACAAAGTGTGACTTTATCGACGATACCTGATACGCCAGCTCAGAAAATGCAACTCGATCTGGAAAAGCCGTTCCACGCCCGTTCTCCCTGGCACTTTGAAGTGACTGAGGGGGCGGCAGTCCAGGATTACGGCGGCAATGACGCACCCGGAGCTCTCACCCTCTGCTTATATAGAGCCCCAGGGACGCCATGTGTCTTCGATCCAGTCACCCTCCCACTCCGGACCACTTCACCCGATGACCCAATCGCGTGGGAGCCGCATTACCTGATTGACGCCAAGGTTGTCTATCCAAGGGGTCCGAAGGCCGCACCACTTCTTTTGATTGTCACTGGTAGCTTGAACGCCGGAGACGGAGATCAGATTATATCCACCCAGTTGGTCAGCTACGACATTGACCGCGATGAGTTTCGACGTATCTATAGTAAGAGCACCGGCCACAATAACAATCAGGAGATTCGCTTCATTTCCGATGGGCCACTTCAGGGGAGCGTGATCACTGCCGAGCCAACGGATCACTCTCCTTACGGCTACTGGATCGTGGTGAATAGGCTTACTCCCGCAGGAGCTTATCGTCAGGTGCTCAAATACCGCAGCGCCACTTTGTACAACGATGGCAACCCTCTGGCGGTGATCGATTCCGAAATGCCCAACATTGAGAGGCGGTTCGGTTTATGGAAACCTGGTGAACCACTCCCCACACCCAGTCGCGTTGGAGACAACAAGCCCTGCATCCATCCCACGCTAAGACATACCGAGCTGTGGTGCGAAAAATAGAACGTTGCACAATCCGACTGAGGGCGAGTGCGCCAGTTGGATGACGGCTATCGTCTAGCTTCCTCGTTTTGTGCCACAGAGCACCAATAGACCTCGGCTGTGGGCGTCGCCTATCTGGACACGATCCGGATTTGGGCCACCAGGCGCCCGATTCGCGTCACGGCGGATGGTCAACCGCCCGGTACAGGAATCGGAAGTACTTGATCACGTAGAATTGGCTGAGGTCCAGGAGCGTCTGATGACTTTCAAGCCCGTTTCTTTTTGCGTTCTGTTTGGTTTTTGCATTGTGGGAACGCCCGTCCTTCGAAGCCAGACTAACAAGGATTTTGCCTCGTTCGTGCGTGACGCGAACAGACCTTTCGTTTACTTGAGATTCGACCATATCGCTTCGGGGATGCGGCGAAACGAAGACGAGCCTGCGTTAAGAGTTTGGCTCCATTTCGTAAATAACAGCAACGTGCCAATAAAGCTTAGAGTTTATGGTGTCCCTGACGGCGGCCTTCCGGGCGAAGTGGGGGTGATGGATGAGGTGGTCGTTGATCCGCCGATGCTCATGATTACGGCAGACAGCGCCGAGCCAGAAGTTCTGCATCAACCTGCTTCAGAAACGCCCGGCTCCGAAGTCAAACAAACCCCGAACCCACCACCAGCTAGCAGGATGCCGATGGGCTATTCGTCCGAGGTGTCGGGAGCGGTAACGGTAGGGCCTGGCGAATCGACGCTATTTAGCGTTCCAATCGACCACCTTGGGAGCCGGGCTAACGCCTGGCATATGGAGATTCCCTTCTCTTTCCGTGTGCCCAAAGGGCAGGGTCCGCGTGACTCAACCATCGGCGGCGAACCGATCATGAGCCTCCACTACCACTATTACGATCTCCCAGAGGAGGCAAAGACGAGGTTGCTCAGAGAATCTCAAAACTAGTCTTGGAAACGCAGACGTAACCAACGCACCGCCTGTCCTCGGAGAGTTCAATAGCTCCTGTATCGTCGGCCAACCGTACATTGAGTCTAAATCGAGATCATGCAACAATGGCCGGTTTAACTAGCCCGGAACCACCGATTTCTTTGGATCGATGTTCGACTCGTGCCCCAGAGGGCACCGTCGTAAACTCGAATTTGTAATGATTTTTCTCGCAAAGATAGAATGCGCATTTACCGTCCCCGGACGTGGCTGCGTCGTCGTGCCCGTCGCTCTCACCAATCCTGATTTGCGAGTGAGAGCCGGAGATGTTGTGCAACTGCGAGGCGCAAACGGCTGTCTGGATGCTAAGATTGCCGCCATCGAGTGGCTAACGCGGCGTGACAACGCCAAGCAGGTTGCACTCGCTCCGCCAATGGAAGGCATTGACCTTGCAAATCCTGATTGGCTAAACCAGGAATCACAGGTCGAGACTGCGCTTTCTGCCCTCTCAGATGTTGTAGGTATACACTCACACTGGCATGGTGTGATCCGCGACGACGCATGGCCCGTAGATGTATTAGAACTCCAAGCGTTGCTGAACGAGCTAGGCCACAAGTGGTGGAGGAGTTTCTCTCCTCGCTGGAGACGCCTAAAGCGCGAGGTCGCCGCTCTCCTTACGAAACCCCTAAGCCAATCAAATGGAACGATGAGCGAAATACTCGAAGCCATTCGGTCGGCAGCAAATGATAGTGCTGTTCTTGCGTCTTCCACACGTCTTCTCACATGCCTCTACGGGGTTCACTGGGCAGGCGAACAGTCAGATACTTCTCTTTTGAGAGGCCAATTCGCGTGGCTAGTTTTAACAAAGCGTGGCATTCAGTCGGGACAACTCAGCAGGTGGTGCCTCGAAGTTGCAGCCACATTTTCAGACAAGGCGGTACTCCTTGAACGCCTCTCGGAATGCCACAGAACATCCCAAGCATACTCGGCATGTCTTTCGGATGTGTTCGAGAAGTTGAAACTGGACAATGCACCAAATTGTCAGCTTCGAGCGGGGCTTTCGAGGGAATGGGGTGAGCACGCTACGAACCTTTTGAAGACGCTCTCAGAGAGAACGGATGATCTCGACGGCCTTGCTTCATATATGCAAGACCGAGATCGTTGCAGAGAGGAAAGTCTTGAACATGTTGCGCTCCTGGCAGACGAGTGGAAGGACGCAGAATACCGCTTGCTCGACCTCTTCGAGTACACTCGCGCGTCAGCACTTCTCGAAACCGCGTTTCAGAATGGTCCCGTTCTTGCATCGTTCGATGTGCTACGGCACAAGAGCACATGCCAGTCGTTTCTGGAACTCGATTTGCGTCACATTGAGTTGAGACGCGACGCGCTTGCAAAGAAGCATATTGACGGCTTGCCTAGAAGTGGAACAGAGAGCGGGCAGATCAGCGTGCTGTGGAGGGAATTCGAGAAGAAGGCCCGTCATATGCCAATCCGCAAGCTCATCGTCAAAGCGGGGAATGTGGTACAGGCGATCAAGCCCGTATTTCTTATGAGTCCGCTCTCGGTCGCAAACTTCTTGCCTCCTGGTACTGTCGATTTTGATCTTGTGATCTTTGATGAGGCCAGCCAGGTCAAACCAGCGGATGCGCTGGGGTCCATCGTTCGCGGTAAGCAGTCGGTCGTAGTGGGTGACAGCAAGCAGCTTCCTCCAACGAGTTTCTTTGAAACAATGGTGGCGCAGGACAGCGACACAGAAGATGATGATGCAGTTGCCACCTCAGATATAGAAAGCATCTTGGGACTATTCTGCTCACGAAGGGCGCACCAGCGTATGCTCCGCTGGCACTATCGCAGTAAGCATGAATCGCTCATTGCAGGGTCCAATCATCTGTTTTACGATGACCGGCTTGTTGTGTTTCCGAGTCCTGACCGACACAAGGAGAACGTTGGTCTGCTTTATCGACGCATTGAAAACGCGCACTACGACAGATCGCGCACGAGAACAAATCCAATCGAAGCAAAGGCCGTGGCAGAGGCAGTGATTAGCCACGCAAAGGAACAACTCAAGAGGCCCGTGAAGGAGCGGCTGACGCTCGGAGTTGCGGCACTCAGCGTTGCACAGCGTGACGCAATCCTCGATCAACTCGAAATGTTGAGGCGGCAGTTACATGATACTGAGGAATTCTTCTTGGCTACATCTTATGAGCCTTTCTTCGTGAAGAATCTCGAAAACGTCCAGGGAGACGAAAGAGATGTGATCTTCATCAGTATCGGATATGCGAGGACTGCCGAGGGCTATTGGGCAAATAGCTTCGGGCCGGTGAATCGAGCCGGGGGAGAGCGAAGGTTGAACGTGTTGTTCAGCCGTGCTCGAATTCGTTGCGAGGTGTTTACCGCCATTCGTTCTGAAGACATCAGTGCTGAAACTGGTGGAGCAGGGGTATTGGCTCTGAAGACATTTTTGTCCTACGCCGAGCATGGACATCTAGATGTCCCATTCGCTACAGGCCGTGCGTCAGATTCTCCTTTTGAAGAGGAGGTCGTGAGCGCACTACAGAACCGGGGTTACACGGTCCATACTCAGGTTGGGTCCGCAGGCTTCTTTCTTGATCTGGCAGTGGTTGATCCCGATTCTTCTGGTCGATACCTGCTCGGTGTTGAGTGTGACGGTGCGGCGTATCACAGCGCCCGCTCAGCCCGTGACAGAGATCGGCTACGTCAAACCGTCTTGGAGTCCCTCGGCTGGAGAATTCATCGGATTTGGTCAACTGCATGGTTCCGAGCGCCTGAAAAAGAAATGAAGGCGTTAGAGTCGGCAATCAAAGATGCCAAACGGCACAGTGGCGAGAATCGCGGGGAAAGCAGGCAACAAAGGACTGCCCCTGTACGTCCTTCAGTACGAAACTCTGAAAGCCCGAGTGAGCCTCCGCCGTTAGTGATCCAGTCGCAAAGCAGCACAAAGTACATTTTTGCCGTGATCAGAATCAACCTTGGGATACAAGAATTGCACGAGGTATCTCGGGAACAACTGGCTAACTGGTTAAAGCAGGTGGTCTCGGTGGAGGGCCCGATCCATTGGCTTGAAGCTGCAAGGCGCATTGCCGATGCCGCAGGGGTTCAGCGTGTTGGCAATCGGATTCAAAAGGCATTTCAGAGTGCCTGCAACTACGGACATATGTACAAGAAATTCGAGAATCGGAAGGGGTTTCTCTGGACATACGAGCCTTCGCCTACTCGGGTTCGTGACCGCTCGGCTTTTCCGCAGCAGCAAAAGAAGATTGATTTAGTGGCACCGGAAGAGATTTGTGCGGCTATTGAACAGACGGTTGAGCAGAGCTTTGGTCTGGACAACGAGGATGTGGCTGTTGCCACCTGCCGCCTGCTCGGGTTTGCACGGGTCAGCGAGGAAATGCGCGCGGTCGTTGAAGAGCAGCGGGATAACCTCCTCAATAACGGCAGGCTGGAATTCAGAGGTGAAACCTTGGTTTTGAATCGGAACAGTGCGTTGTGAACGAGACGCATTGTCTAAATCCTGATCGAGTGATTGCCGTAGAATACCCTTTGCGAGACGGCTGCGGTTTATAGTAGAGGCATGAAAGCGCCTAAGCCGAAAGCGATGAAGCCGCCCA
>CAZGHZ010000088.1:0-19416 GCA_964525655.1 uncultured Occallatibacter sp. | reverse complement strand
GGCTTTGCCCAGGGCGACTTCATCCAGCACAACTATCACTGGCGCGACGTCCTTACCCGCGTTCGCGGCGCGCATACGCTGCAGTTCGGTTACGAGGGTTGGTACGGCGACGATGTAGAGCCGTTCCAGGGCCCATACTCTCAACCAGCGTTCTCCTTCAACAATCTCCTCGACCTGGCTACGGATGCTCCTCACACAGAAGGCGGCGTGATGTATAACCCCATCACGGGGGTCCAGCAGCTCTGGTCGTGGGATGCGGCCAGCCGAACCCAGGGATTGTTTGCTGGAGACACCTGGAAGGCCGGCAAGAACTTGACGCTCACGCTGGGCCTGCGCTGGGACGATAGCGGCAACCCGTGGTCGAAGACCGCCTCGACCGTTTTCGGAAACTTCTACTATGGTTCCGGCCAGACGATCCAGCAGCAAATTGCCAATGGATTCACGAAGGCAACCCCAAAAGCTCTCAACAATGCTGTCACCGATCTGCTGAGTCCGCGCGTCGGCTTTGCCTGGGATGTTACCGGAAAGGGAATTACGGTTGTGCGCGGCGGCTTCGGCATTTACAACAACTGGCTCACCCAGGCCAACGTGCAGGAAGGCTTCCGCGGCAACCCGCCGGGAGAGATCGAGCCGACCTTCACGGGCGGCGGAATCTACACGCAGCCGATCTTCAAGCTGGGAACAACCAACAAGCCGCCGTACGGCTTCACCTTCCCGGCCTTGTTGGGTTCTTCCATCTGCCCCACTCTCGGTTCGGATGGCTGTCTGGATTCGCAGGGCGGTATCGTCGGCGCCAGTGAAAACATCGGGGCCATCAATCCCAACCTGAAGTCCCCCAAGGCGAATATCTGGTCGGCAACGCTGGAGCAGAAGATCGGCAAGGATTTCGCCGCCAGCGTGGGATATTCCGGATCCCATTCCTATAACCTGGCGAGTGGCGGCAATCAGGCAGGACTGACCAGCTACGGGCAGGACATCAACGCCTTTGCCGGCGACCTGTTCACCAGCGCCACACCCACTCGGCTGAATTCCAGCTTCGGCAAGATCTCATACGTTGACAACAATCGCTACGGCAACTACGAGAGCATTTTCTTCGATATCAAGGGACACTTTGCGCGGCGTGGTTTTGTGGATGCCTCCTACACGCGCTCTGAATCGAAGGACGATGACGGCGTTTATCCGGCAGAAGCCTCTCCGTCGACCTATTATGGCCCGTCGCCGTGGGATGTGCCCAACCGCTTCTCTCTCAGTTTCAACTATGAGATCCCCGGTTTGGCAAACAGCAAGGGCGCTGCCGCGAGCCTCCTCACCTCAGGGTGGGGCGCCAGCGGTACGAGCATCTACCAATCCGGCTATCCGGCCATGGTCACGAACAATGCATCCTTCCTACCCATTTGCAAGGATGGAACGACGCCCTCACCTAAAGTTCCTTGGTGCACGGCCGCCAATCCGGCCGTCGCATACGCCCCCGGCAGCGGCGACTACAACGGGGATGGAGACAGCACTGCCTACCCCGATGTTAAGACCTACAGCCAAGGGAGCTCGAAGAGCGCCTTCCGGAGCGGTGTATTCACCGCCGGGCAGTTCACCGCGCCGGCAGTCTTCGGCAACGAGGGCGACGAGAAGCCGAATCAGTTCCGTCAACCCAACTTCATCGAAACGGACATGAACATCTATAAGAAGACGCGCATCGCAGAAGGCGTCGACTTCCAGCTCCGCTTTGAGTTCTTCAACATCTTCAACCGCGCCAACCTGACCGGTTTCGACAGCAATCTGCCCGATGGCAACTTCGGCAAGGCAACCGCGCAACAACTGCCGCGCAACTGGCAGATTGGCGGGAGGTTCACCTTCTAGGTCTTGTTTCAATCCGACCACCCGGTCCTGCCGTTTGAACCCAAGCGGCAGGACTTTTTTGTTTAACCACGCTCGGACGAAATCTAAAAAGCGGCCTTCCATGAGTGGATCTGTGCCTCTTATTCTGTCGAGCTATGGCGCCACGGCTCCGCAAACTACTCGATTCGGATGATGCCCTGCTGAATGGCGACGGTGGCTGCTTCAGTGCGGTCGCTCACGTTCAGTTTGGCCGAGATGTGATTGATGTGGTTGCGGACGGTGTATTGGCTGATCGACAGCACATGCGCGATTTCTCTGTTCGTCAGGCCCTTGGTGACCATCGTCAGGATCTCCACCTCGCGGACACTCAAACTGCTTCGCGTTTCTCGTTCCTTCACTTGCGCTTGGATCGTGCTCGGGAAACAAGTGTTTCCCTCATGAACGGTGAGAATGGCAGCAACGATCTCGTCGCGGCTCGCGTTTTTTGACAGATAGCCGCGCGCACCGGCCTTCACCGCCTGATAGATCTCTTCTTCGTACTCATAACTGGAGAGGATGATTACGGCCGGCGCTCTGTTGCCCCTCCGAAGGATGCCCAGCAGATCGATTCCACTGATTCCGGGCATGCGCAGGTCTAGCAGCAAGACGTCGACAGGGGCCGCGGCGATCGTGGAGATTGCCTCTTCACCGCAGTGCGCGGCTCCAACCACCGCGAGTCTTGGCTCTTTGCCGAGCAGCGTCAAAAGGCCGGCGCGTACAACCGGATGATCGTCGACGATCAGAATTCGCACCGGTCTCTCACTGCATGTCATGTTCATTCCGATCTCTTTTCCATGGCTGAACCATCCGCACGGTGCGCCATAGAGCCTTCGGGAACGAGAGCGGCAGAGACGCGGAGACTCGAACCGTTGTCCCCCGGCCGGCGACGCTGCTCAACTTAAGCTTCGCGCCAATGGCTGCCGCTCGCCTCTGCATGCCACGCGTTCCGAACCCCGCCGATCCGCTGGACAGATGGAAGCCGCAGCCGTCGTCGGCCACCACCAGTTCCACTGAGTTTTTGGCATACATCAGCATGATGCGCACATGGGAGGGATGCGCGTGGCGTACCGCGTTGGTAATGGCCTCCTGCCCAATGTGCAGAAGCGCATCGGCGGTGCGAAGTGGAATCGACCGTTCGCTGCCTTCGCAAACTGTCTCGATCTGAATAGCGGTATTGCTGTTAATCATCCGCGCTGCACAGCTCTTGAGCGCCGGCAGCAGTTCCGCCGACTCCAACGGGTCGGGGCGCAGGGCGGCGATACTGCGCCGCGCTTCCTCGTGGCTGTCCCGCACCATCGCGCGCGCCAACTTCAACTGCGACGCCACTTCTCCGCCTTCGTGCAGTTCCTGCTGCATGGCCTCCAACTGGAAGCCGAGGCCGGCAAAGCTCTGCGCCAGAGTATCGTGCATATCGTGCGCCAGTCTCTCTCTTTCCTTAAGTACGGCGCGCATTCTCCACCGTTCAATTTGGATGTAGCATGCGAATCCAGACAGAATGAGCAGCAAAGTGCCAATAATCAGGGCAAGAACGTGGCCTGTTGTCCACCACGGCGGCCCGGCAAGCACCTCGACATCGCGCAGCGAGGGAAGCAGCACAGCGAAAGAGGTTTGGTCCTTTGTGTAGGCCGGATCGACCACGCAGATGCCGCGCAGCCGTATGCGGCTTCGGAGCTTCAGATTCCCGAAGTGCGCAGTTGGGCCTTCTCCAACTGCGATAGCACGGAAAGATTGGCTGCCGTCGTCGAGAACGAGAACATGGCGGTTGCCTTCCTCATCTTGTTTCCCTTGCAACACACCCTCGATCTCAATGTACTCGGCGTCGAAGGCTCCAGTTGACGCCTGATAAGCGGTGACTGCGACCGGGAGAACAGGCGTGTGTGACCAGAGCGGGCGCACATCGGCGTGTTCCAGCACCGAGCTGAAATCGCGCGGAACCGCATCGCCATGCGCCTCAATCTCATCGCCAATCTCCACTGGCGCCTGGATGTGGGCGGCGGGGATCGCCAGTCCTCCGGTCGAATCCTGCACATAGAGCACCGGCGAGGTGAGTGTAACGACGCCATGAAGCGTCACCTGAGTGGAGACGTCGGGCGGAAGCAGGCGCAGGCTGTCGATCGTGCGAGCATTGATGTCGGAATGATGGGCTTCCAGATCCCTTTGAAGCGGTTCGAAGTATCGGTCATACGGCGCCGGTATGCTGCCCAGCGGATATGCGTTGGGTTCGGCGCGTGGCGGAGTGACTCCGCCGGTCATTGAGGCCAGATCTTGCGCGGTCGCTGGACGGACGACAACATTCTTCCATTCCGCGCCTGTGTTGTAGGACTTGAGACCGAAGCGTCCGGCGGGGAGACAGCCGGGGTCTTCCACCGCCGCGGAGATCGTTTCTCCAGAAGGTGTGGTCGTCGCGACTGCGAAGTCGCAGCCATAAGCCAGGAACTTGAGGTGATACCACTGTTGCGCATAAACGCGGGGTGCGATGGTCTTGGCTACATACTCCTTCCAGCCATAGTCTGCCCGCCCGAGCAGCAAAGCATTGTCCAGATCGCGCAGGCCGGCCATGTAGCCGTGATAGGCATCCACCCCCTGCTCTTCGTCGCTGGCGCGGAGAATCAGGCCTGCATCGCCGTATTGGCCAAGCAAAAGGACGTCGGCCTCGACCGAATAGTTTGTCCAGCCCACCGACCCGCTCATCAACTTGGCGCCGCGCTCGTCGGAGATATTGCGCATCACGCCGTCCACGTATTGCCAGGTGCCGCCGTATTCTTTCCAATCGTCCTGCTTGTCGAATGCCGCGTAGACCGTCTTCAGCGGTCCTCCGTGTCCGAGTGTGCGATAGAGCCAGACGCCGGCAACCCCGCCCGCGAGCAGGAGCACAATACCTGCCGCCACAGCGATGCGTCTGCCTGCCATTGTCATTGGCCTTTCCACCATGAGAGATCGAGAATGGCGTGAATCTCAGCGCTATCGATATTCTCCTGCGTCATCAGCACGGGCGGCACGCGCGTCACGCCCGGCGTCGCGATTCCATGTCTCTCCTGATCCAGTTTCTCAATCGCGATGCGGCCCATGGCGTAGGTATTCTGAGCCACCACCGCGTCGATCCCTCCAGTTCGCAGCGGTGGAATCAAATCCTGGTCGAAGCCCACGAGCTTGACCGTCTTTTCTTTTCCGGTTGCGACAAGCGCATAGTAGGCTCCGCGCGTTGAGCCCAATGTAAGTGCCGCAATCGCGTCAATTCTCTCGCCGCCGGAGAGGATTTCGTTGGCGGATAACTGCTCCTGAGGCGCGCCGGCCAGGCCGAAGCGGCGCACAACGACGCGAATCCCTGGAAACTCGCGCACCAATGTGGCCTCCAAGCTGCGCTCGCGCTCGACCAGACTCGTCAGTTGCGGGCGGATTCCAACGATGGCAACATTTCCTTGACCGTGGAGGATCGTGCCGATCCGGCGTCCGGCCATCTGCCCGGCCAGTTGCTCATCGCTCATCACATAACTCAGCCCTGGTCCGGCGGGGATGCCCAGGTCGGTCCCGACAACAACGACCGGCACACCACGTGCCATCAGGCGCCGAATAGGGGTCCGCATGGGCAGCGTTTCGATCGGCGCCACCACGATGCCCCCATAGCCGCGCGCCACGGAACGTTCGACGAGCGCAATCTGCGACGGCATATCGTCGTCGCGCATCGGAGCGTTCCAGTAAATCTCCATCCCTCTTGCGCGAGCCGCAGTGGCAGCACCGGCATGTTCGGGCTCCCAGAGTGCGGTGCCGCAGGTACGGGGAATTACGGCCACGATGGACCGAGAGCTTTTACAGCCGGTTAGCGTCAACAGCAGGCAGGTTGTTGTCCAGCAGGCGCGGCCCCTCCAAACTTTGCGCGTACCAGCTTTCACCGCTCTCGGCCCATCTTCCATGGAAACAGGGGATTCCTTCCCGTCCCGTTGCATCGCCGTGCACTGGCTGTTCGAGTCTTAACAGCCGGAATACATACGAGAAATGGTACATCTGCACCATTCTTCCTGCCGATAGGACTGCACTATAGTGTAGCTGGACAAAAACGTCCCTGCCACTTCCTGCGACGTTGCTGCCGCGCGAAGGACCAGACGGTCCAATTCACCTGCTTTACGATGAGGGACATGAAGCACTCCCGAAGAACATTCATTCAGATGGGCGCAGCCGCTCTTGCCGCCGGCAGCACAATGGCCAGGGCCACGGATGCCGCCGTGCGCTCCGCAACAAGTGGAGTTGGCTCCCCGCTCCAGCAGTTCGACTACAAGGATGTGGCCCTGCTCGATGGGCAAATGCGCAGCCAGTTCGACCATAACCACGCATTCTTCGCGGCTCTCGATGAGGACATGCTGCTGAAGCCCTTCCGCGAGCGCGCTCATCAGCCGGCGCCAGGTGCGGATATGGGTGGCTGGTACGACAACTCCGATGATTTCGATCCGCATGGCAGCTTTCACGGCTTTATCCCTGGCCACAGCTTCGGGCAGTACCTCTCCGGCCTCTCCCGCGCCTATGCAGCAACCGGCGACGCGGGTACCCGCGACAAGGTTCGCCGTCTCGTGAGGGAACTTGCGCCAACAATCACGTCTTCGTTTTACGACGGGTACCACCTGCCGGCCTATACATTCGACAAGACCGCCTGCGGCCTCATCGATGCGCACCAGTTTGCCGGCGACGAGATGGCATTCAAGGTTTTGGACGCCGCTGTTGACGCCGTGTTGCCGCACCTTCCGCCCAAGGCGATTGCGCGCTCAGATCAGTACAAGCATTCCTTCCCCGATGAAGCCTACTGCTGGGACGAGACCTACACTCTGCCGGAAAACTTCTTCCTCGCGTACACGCGCGGCGCGGGAGACAGATATCGCGAACTGGCAACCCGCTTCCTTGAGGACGATCTCTACTTCAATCCCCTCTACGAGGGCGTGAATGTCCTGCCGGGCGAGCACGCCTACAGCCACGTCAACGCGCTTTCAAGCGCCATGCAGGCCTACCTGGTTCTGGGCAGCGAAAAACATTTGCGCGCAGCAAAGAATGGCTTTGGCTTTTTGCGCGACACGCAGAGCTTTGCCACTGGCGGATGGGGGCCCGACGAACTCTTCCGTAAGCCAGGCAGCGGCGAGATCGGCGCCAGTTTGGATTCCTCTCACTCCAGTTTCGAGACTCCATGCGGGGCGTATGGGCATTTCAAGATCACGCGCTATCTGCTTCGAGTCACTGGGGACAGCCGTTATGGCGACAGCATGGAGCGTATACTTCTGAACACAATCCTCGGCGTAAAACCGATGAAAGAGGGCGGATATACCTTCTATTACTCCGACTACAACAACGTCTTTGCCCGCAAATACTACTACAAGGACGCTTGGCCCTGTTGCTCGGGAACATTCCCGCAGGTGACCGCCGACTACGGCATCAGCTCCTACTTCCGCGACGCCAATGCGCTTTATGTGAACCTCTATACCCCTTCGCGCGTCACCTGGAACCGCGCGGATTCGCGCGTCGTTTGCGCGCAGCAGACAGAGTACCCCTTCCGCCCGTCAACTCGTCTGAGTTTCTCTCTGAACAAGCCATCGGATTTCTCGCTTGCCCTCCGCATTCCAGCCTGGATGGGCGCGGGCGCAAGCATCGCCGTGAATGGCAAGCGAGTGGACGCCGATCTGCAACCCGGCAGCTTTGCGCGGATCGAGCGCACATGGCAGAACGGCGACGTCGTCGAGATGGAGTTCGCAATGAACGCAACACTCGAGTCCGTCGATCCGCAGCATCCTGACGTTGTTGCCCCTCTCTATGGGCCCCTGGCGCTGTTTGCCGTCGGACCGAGCCCTGAGAAGTTGCAGCGCTCCACTCTGCTCGATGCGGCACGGATTGCGCCGGCAACCTCCGCATGGCAGGCGAAGACGCCGCAAGGCGACATTACCCTGAAGCCGTTCACCGCGATCAACGATGAGATTTACCGTCTCTATCACAAAGTCGAGTCCGTCGACCCGAGATGATTCTGGCCATTATTGCGAATGTGCTGTAAATTGTTGTATTTCAGAAAAACAGGCTTTGCATATTGCCGGTTCACCTCACATCGACATGCTTCACGGGGCTTTCCAGATGTCCAGAAATTCCTCAGAGTCATTCTCGTATCACGGGCAGGTGATTCTTTATCTTGACCGTCCCCACTATTAGGTCCACATATACATGCTCTTAGTGACATGACCAGACCACTGCCGGAGAGAAATGCACATTGCGTATTCGCTCTTTATTCGCCTATACTGGCACTCATGTTCAACCTCCCGCAGACTCTGCACTGCGACTTCACGATCAACTGCAAGAGGTGCGCAGAGAACATCCCGGCTCCGGTAGCTACGATGCCGGATTCGTGGATTGCTGCGCAATGCCCGCTTTGCGGAGAGAAAAGAAGCTATCTTCCATCCGAGATCTTCCGGGGCAAGCTCTCGTACAAACTCGGGGCCAGACCGGCACGATCCAGGTTGATCTGATGGGAGAAATGAAACGGGCAATCGCACGGGAGCGGAAGGATTGGGCGGAGCAAATGCAAGAGCAGGCGCGAATGAAGTCGACTCTGGTTATCGCTGCGGCGATCATCGCGGCCGTTCGTCTGGCGCGAGACCCGGATATAAGCAGCCCTTCTCCTCGTCTGACCTCGGTGGTGTCCGAAAGTGTGAACCTGGCGCGAATGATTCTGGATCGAGTAAGCCATTTGTAAGGTGGTACTCTCGCTTTATGTGCGGACGGTACGGGCGGAGAGCGGACAAGCAGCGGATCGCAGAGTGGTTTCATACCCACAATACCGATGTCTTCAATGACGAGTACTACGAGATCAACTCGACTCGCCTTGCGCCGTCGTACAACATCGCCCCGGAGAGCATTCAGCCAGTCGTCCGGCTCGACCGTGACACGGGCGAACGTGTCTTGGCATTCATGAAGTGGGGCATGGTGCCGTACTGGTCAAAGACGGCCAAGGCCACTTTCAGTTCCATCAATGCACGTTCCGACAAGCTCGATAGTAGCGGCGCTTGGCGAGAGCCATGGAAACATCGCAGATGCCTTGTCCCCGCGAGTTTCTTTTTCGAGTGGGAGCCTCTAACGAAGGAAGAGCTGAAACAGAAGCGGAGCAAGCCCTGGGCTGTATCGCTCGCAAACGATCAGCTATTCGCCTTTGGAGGAGTCTGGGACAGATGGAAGGGTGAGGATGCGGAGAGGAACGAGATCATGGTCGAGAGCTTCAGCATCATCACGACAGATCCGAATGAAGTTCTTGAACCGTTCCACAACCGCTGTCCACTGATCATCGAGCCGAAGGACTATGAGCGTTGGCTGGCTCCAGCCGATCCCTCGCATCTGCCGATTGATTTGGTTCGAACATTTCCAGCGGAAGGAATGAAAGCCTGGCAGGTGGCCAAACTCCAAGGGAATGGCCCACACTTGCTGGGACCTCTCGTCGATTCCTCGGAATGCGCTCAATCGTTCATGGAAGAGCAGTGACCAATGCCCAAGGATGTTAGTGGTCGATGTCTGCGACGATGACGCCGATTTGCATCGCTGGTGATTAGTACCAATAATGTTAGGTCCCTATCGGGACTGCGCCGACACTACAAGAAGAATCGTCGATTCTTGCGAATTCACCGCTTCCTTCAATTCGTGAATCAATCCGTTTACACGAGCCGGGAATCTTCTCTTGCAGCCCGCAATGAGCAAAGGCAGCCGGCCGGGTTACTCTATATCCACTCGCATGGCTTTTGCGCACAGTATCGGCAATACATGCTACCGCTTTGGGGATTTGCGCGAACTGCTGGCCAAGGCAACTCCTTCACGCAGTGGCGATGCGCTTGCAGGTTTGGCGGCAGACTCGGCCGAGGAGCGCGTAGCGGCGCAGTATGCCCTCGCCGATCTTCCCCTCGCGCACTTCCTCTCCGAGCAGGTCGTTCCCTACGAAAACGACGAAGTGACGCGGCTGATTGTAGACACGCATGACGCAGCAGCGCTTGCGCCCGTGCGTTCGCTCACCGTGGGCGAGTTGCGCGACTGGATACTCTCCGACGATGCAACCGGTGAGCGGCTGACTGCGATTGCGCCGGGGCTCACGCCGGAGATGGCTGCTGCCGTGAGCAAGCTGATGCGGGTGCAGGATCTGATTGCAGCCGCGGTGAAGATTCGTGCCGTTTCGCGTTTTCGCACCACGGTCGGACTTGCCGGAAGGTTGAGCGCGCGCTTGCAGCCCAATCATCCCACCGACGACTTGGCAGGCATTGCCGCATCCATTCTGGAGGGCCTGCTGCTCAGCTCCGGCGACGCCGTCATCGGCATCAATCCCGCCGGCGACAGCGTAGCCACGACCACGCAAATGCTTCGGCTGATCGACGCCCTGCGTAATCGTTTCGAAATTCCAACGCAGAACTGCGTATTGGCGCATATTACAACGCAACTGAAGGCGCTGGAACAAGGCGCGCCTCTGGATCTGATTTTTCAGTCCATCGCCGGGACGGAGGCAGCCAACCGCAGCTTTGGCGTGAATCTGGCACTGCTCGACGAGGCGCAACAGGCCGGGCAATCACTGGGGCGGGGCGCGATCTGCGCCGATGGGAGCATGGGCGCGAACGTCATGTATTTTGAGACCGGCCAGGGCTCGGCGCTCTCTGCAAATGCGCACCACGGAGTGGACCAGCAGACGCTGGAGGCCCGCGCGTATGCCGTGGCCCGCAGATACCATCCTATGCTGGTGAATACCGTGGTTGGATTCATCGGCCCTGAATATCTCTACGACGGCAAGCAGATCATTCGCGCCGGCTTGGAAGACCACTTTTGCGGCAAGCTGCTGGGGCTCCCCATGGGTTGCGACGTTTGCTATACGAACCACGCCGAAGCCGATCAGGACGACATGGACGCTCTGCTCACGCTGCTGGGCGCGGCGGGAGTCAACTACATCATGGGAGTTCCAGGCGCTGACGACGTAATGCTCAACTATCAAAGCACGAGCTTCCACGACGCGCTTTATCTGCGCCGCGTGCTGGGATTGCGGCCGGCTCCGGAATTCGAGCAGTGGCTGGCTGGCGACGGCTTTCATCGTCTGGCACTGGAAGCCGAACATCCGGAGAGACTGCTGGCATGAGCGAGATCTTCGATCGGCCTGCCGCCCTGTCCGCCCGGCTGCGCGCGCTGACTCCCGCACGTGTGGCCCTGGGCCGAACCGGCGTCAGCCTGCAGACCGCCGAGCAACTCGACTTTCAGCGTGCACACGCACAGGCTCGCGATGCTGTGCATGCACGGCTGGAGGTCTCGTCTCTGGCGGTAACTCTGGCTGCAATCACGGGCCAAGAAGTGTTGATGCTGCACTCTGCGGCCGTGGATCGGACGACCTATTTGCAGCGCCCGGACCTGGGCCGGCGTCTGAACGAGACCAGCCGCGTCGGCTTGCCCGCGGGCGATTGGGATCTGGCGCTGATTGTGGCCGATGGGCTCTCGGCGCTTGCCGTCGAGCGGCATGTTCCGCCTTTGCTACAGCAACTGCTGCCACAGTTGGAGGGCTGGAGATTGGCGCCGCTCGCCGTGGTGGAGCAGGGTCGAGTCGCTATCGGGGACGAGATCGGCGCGGCGCTCGGGGCGCAACTGTCGGTGGTACTCATCGGCGAGCGCCCAGGACTCAGTTCTCCCGACTCGCTGGGAGCCTATATTACTTGGGAGCCCGGTCCTGGCCGGACTGACGCCGAGCGCAACTGCATCTCCAACATCCGGGCCGGAGGGTTGAGTTATGTCGTTGCCGCCGCGCAGCTAAGTTACTATCTAACCGAAGCGCGTCGCCGCCGGCTCACGGGCACCGCCTTGAAGGATGGCTCGCATCTGCTGAAAGAAGGCTAGCTGCGCGGCAGCAGGTCCTATTTAATCGACGCCGGGTCACATATTGCCTTGCCTAGGTTGTGTGGAGCCTTGCGGACTCCATAGGAACAAACACTTCGTTGTCATCTCCTCTGGACAAGTCCAGTTACACGATTTCCGTTACAAAACCGCGCGGTCATTGTTGCGGCGGCCGAGGCCGGGGTTTGGGCCCCGCCGTTCCTTCCATCCGTCATACTGGCTTTAGTTTGGACGCAAACCAGAGCGTTTGAAACAGGCTCGAATCCGCGCCACTCTTGTGCTCTTTCGCGCGCCTCCGCAATTCCGTGCGACGACACAAAATTGGGGATTGTTGCGGGAGCATTCTGACAGACCACAGAGAATTATCCGGGCACCGATGAGTTTTGCCTCCCACGCTGGTTTTACCCAGTAGAGAGGAGAGAAATGAAGGATCAATCAAAGACAAACTTGAATACGATGCATGGATTAAAAACACCCGCGCCGATTTTTATTGGCAGATGGACGCCCAGGATCTTGTTTTCGCTTGAGGGGAAGCCGTATCGGCACGGCGAGCTGCGCCGTTTCCTCGGTGACGTTTCTCAGCGAATGCTCACCAGAACTCTTCGCAATCTCGAGTCGACTGGCTTAATCAACAGGCACGTGGCGGGATCGAAAGTCATTGTTGTCGAGTACTCCCTCACCAAAGCGGGAAAAAACATCATCGCGCCACTTCGGGGCATGTGCCGCTGGGCAAAGCGCTATGGCAAGGTGGTGAGCGCAGACGTGCATCTTCCGGCAAAATCCAGCAAGGCCCGTTAGCAGGTCCAAGGCACATGGGTGTTCCTACTTGTGCGTGGATTAAAGAACTGATAAGGTGCATTTATTCAGACCGGCGCAAGAGATTGAGAAGCCGGAGCCCCATCATCCCCGGGACCAAACCAGAGCGCTGAAGGCTTTGTTGATCATCCCGCCCGCCGCAAGCCGCTCAAGAAAATACCTTCGTTGATGTTCCTTCGCGTTCCGCCTCCGTACTTTGCGAGGTCTTGATCGACAATTCCAGCAAGAGTATTCGGCGTCCCCAAAAAAAATTTGCCAAGCACCGATGAGTTTTGACACCCCCGCCGGTTTTACCCAGTAGAAAGAGACAATCGGGCGTGCCAATGGCAGCCTAAAAAGGAGAACGGTCATGAACATTGAGAATAAAACAGTCTTGATTACGGGCGCCAACCGCGGCATCGGCCGGGCATTGGTCACCGAAGCGCTACGGCGCGGAGCAAAGAGAGTCTATGCTGGCACGCGCGGGGCACTCGACATCGCCGACGAACGCGTGACTCCACTGACACTCGATGTGACAAGCGCTGAGCAGATCGAGCAGGCAGTGAGCGAGGTGGGGAGCCTCGACGTTCTCATCAACAACGCCGGCATTGCTCTCTATGACGATTTGAGCAGTTCTGCGGCCGTCGAACAGTCCCTGGCTGTCAACCTGTTTGGATCGCTCAATGTCGCTCGCGCTTTTCTGCCGCTGCTCAAGCGCTCTAAAGGAGCCATCGTCAATAACCTGTCGCTGATGTCGCTCGCGCCTTTGCCGCTCACGCCAGCTTACGCCATTTCGAAGGCGGCTGCACTGAGCATGACGCAATCAATGCGGGCGCTTCTGTCAGCCCAGGGCGTCACGGTCCACGGCGTCTTACTGGGTCCCGTCGATACAGACATGACGCGCGGCTTCGAGATCTCGAAGGCATCGTCCAAGTCCGTCGCACAGGGAATTTTCGATGGGCTGGAGAACGGTGAAGAGGACATCTTCCCAGACCCGGCATCTCAATCCATCGCCAACGGCTGGCGCAACGGAGTCGCCAAGGCGTTTGAAAAGCAGTACGCAGGTTTCGTGCCTCAGAGCGCGGCGGCTCTTTAAGAAGCGCCGTATACCACGCATTGCTCGCGGTCAACAAAAGAGAGGACGGAGGTCCGAATCATGAATAAAGATGGTTTCACAGCTTCGTTCACTGTTGCCCAGACTCCCGAAGAGGTCTTCACCTCCATCAACAACGTGCGCGGGTGGTGGTCGGGAGAAGTCCACGGCGAAACGAACAAGCTTGGCGCTGAGTTCACTTACCGCTACAAGGACATGCACAAGTCCACACAACAAGTCACGGAACTCGTTCTCGGCAAGAAGGTTGTGTGGCATGTTACAGACGCCGAACTGACTTTTGTCAAAGACAAGACCGAGTGGATCGGTACAGATATTGTCTTTGAGATCGTCAAAAAAGACGGCAAGACAGAGCTCCGCTTTGCGCATGTGGGCCTGGTTCCTGCATTCGAGTGCTACGGCGGCTGCTCGGGTGCCTGGGGCGCACTGGTGGAAGGCAACCTGCGCAAATTGATCGAAACCGGAAAGAGCCAGCCGGACGTGTTCGCGTAAGAGAGCAAAAGGGCCCACGCGGCGTGCGGTGAGCGGGGCGCGTCGATGACACCAACGAATCTACGACGCAAAGGAGGAACCATGTCGAATCAAAGTTACAGCGTAACCATTTCTGTCGACCAATCGCCGAAACAAGCATTCGAGGCCATCCGGAACGTTCGTGGATGGTGGTCGGAAGAGATTGAAGGCAGCACTGCCAAGGTCGGCGACGAATTCAAGTACCACTACCAGAACCTCCACACATGCACCATGAAGCTGGTGGATTTCGTGGCCGACAAGCGAATTGCCTGGCTCGTTACTGACAATTACTTCAGCTTCACCGAGGACAAGACGGAGTGGAAGGGCACCAAGGTTGTCTTCGACATCGCGAAGAATGGCGAGAAGACCGAGATCCACTTTACGCACGAAGGCCTGGTCCCCGCATCCGAGTGCTACAACGTCTGCTCTGATGCCTGGGGCACATACATCCGCGGGAGTTTGAAGAGCCTGATCGCAACCGGCAACGGCTCGCCTAACCCGAAGGAGATTCTGGAAAAGGTGTAGGGCGAGTCGGCCAAATCTGTTGTCGAGCATCCAAGGTAAGAAGTGAGAATCCCCAAAAAGGAGATTGATATGTGCCCGGTATGCGTTGCAAACGCAGCAGCGATGGTATCCGGAGCCGGATCTACAGGCGGAGTTCTGGCAGTGTACATCGGCAAGTTTAAGAAGTTCTTCGCGACGAATCGTCGCAGTCAATCTCAGAGGACAAAGGAGAAATAGGATGGCAACGACCCATGTGAGTGACAGACAACCCGGGAATGAGTTTCACGGGATGAAGACACCCCCGATCGTGTCGCAGCAGGAGTGGGAGGCTGCGCGGCAGCAACTCCTCGTGAAAGAAAAGGCTTTGATGCACGCCCGTGACGCGATGGCCGCCGAGCGCCGGCGGATGCCTTGGATGCAAGTCGAGAAGAAATACGAGTTCGACGGACCCAACGGCAAGGTAAGCCTGCTCGATCTGTTTGAGGGCCGCCGGCAGTTGATCATCTACCGTGCCTTCTTCGAGCCTGGGGTGTTCGGATGGCCGGAGCATGCCTGCCGCGGCTGCTCCCTGGGCGCAGATCAGGTTGCTCATTTGTCGCATCTGAATGCTCGCGACACCACGCTCGCGTGGGCCTCGCACGCGCCGCAGGCGGCCATCGCGCGGCTGAAGGCGCGGATGGGTTGGGAGATGCCGTGGTACACCATGACCGACAGCTTCGATGTGGATTTCGGCGTGGACCAGTGGCACGGCCACAATGCATTCATCCGCGACGGCGATAAGGTGTACCGCACATACTTCATTAATAGCCGCGGCGACGAGGCGATGGGGACCACCTGGAGCTACCTCGATATGACTGCACTGGGTCGCCAAGAGGTTTGGGAAAATTCACCCGAGGGTTACCCACAGACCCCGCCGTACAAGTGGTGGAACTGGCATGACAACTACGAGGCCGAAACCTCGCCCCACCCGCTGTGGATCGATGTCATCACCGACCCTGCAGGAGCCGCCATCCGACGGCGCGAGGCTGAGGCGAAAACATGTAATTGTGAATGAGCGCGACATCTCAGCGAAAAGCCTGTGCAGCATAGGAGGGAACGATAAACGACACCATGAGAGATGAACCTGTAGCGAATAATGTAGTCGATCGGGGCACATCCCACGCCGAGGCGGAATACGACGTTTTCGAAGCTCTGAATCCATTCTTCGAAGTCGTCATGAAAGGTCTGAGTGGGCTGGTTGATGGGAAGCACTACTTCGATACGTTTGCCGAAGACGCTGTCTTCGAGTCCCGCTATCGCTTCCCGGGTTGGCCTGTGACGATTCAAGGGAGAGCCAATCTAATGGCCAGCCTCTCTGGATATGGAAAGAAGATCAAGATTCACTCCGGCAATTCACTTGTCGTCCATCGCTCTGAAGATAGTCGGGTCGTGATTCTCGAATATGAAGTGCACGGCAAGATTCTTTCGAGCAGTGTGCCTTATGACAACCGGCTCATCTCGGTTGTCACAGTTGAAAACAGAAAAATCATTCACTGGAGAGACTACATGGACTCCTTAGCTGCCTGGACGGCGCTGAACGGTTCGCGAGGCGAATGACCTGCGAGGTTCGCGAGGCGCAAGCAGCTACCCGGGCACCGGGAGGACAAGATGCATTCGTTTAGAGGCAAGAAAATGGTTGTAATCGGCGGCAGCCGCGGCATAGGCCGCCGCATCGTCGAGGCGGGCATTCGCAACGGGGCGCAGGTTCTCGCAGTGGCTCGGCAAGAAGCGCCGCTTCAGCAACTAGCACAGGGGATCCCCGGAGTCGAAATCCTCGCGCTCGATGCAACGGACGAAAATGTGCCTTCAAAGGTATTTGATATCCTTACCCCCGACATCCTTATCGTTGGTGGCGGAGTATTTCCGCCAGTTGCGCCGATCTACGAACAGGGCTGGGGGCAATTCTCTGCAAACTGGGAGAACGACGTCAGGATTGCATTTAACTTCTCGAAGGCCGCGCTTTCGCGCCCTCTCCCGACAGGCGCTTCAGTGGTGCTCCTTTCAAGCTGCGCTGCTCTGGGTGGCTCGCCGCTCTCCGGTGGTTATGCCGGAGCTAAGCACACCCAGATATTCATCGCCAACTACAGCCAGAAGGAGTCAGACCGCCTCGGCCTCGGACTGCGCTTCATGGCAATTGCGCCGCCCATCGTTCCCGACACCGATCTCGGGAAACATGTCATCACCGGTTATTCCAGCTACCTTGGGATCTCCGCGGATGATTTTGTCCGAGGGATGGCCGCACCACCGACTGCATGCATCGTTGCAACTGCGGTCATCGAGTTGGTTCTCAACCCCGATCGCTCACTTGGCGATGTCTTCATCGTCTCAGGGAAAGGACTCGAGGCTGTGGCGGGCTAAGGGAGTCAAGAAAATTCACACGCGAGGTCTACAGGCAAACTCAATGAAGATCGAACCTGCAAATCTCGGAGAAGACCAGGCCTTTGAACAGCTTGCTGAGCCGTTCCGTCGGGAAATCAAATTGCATTGTTACCGCATGCTTGGATCTCTGCACGAAGCCGACGACCTTGTGCAGGAGACCTATCTGCGTGCCTGGCGCAGCTTTTCGAGCTTTGAGGCCGCCACCTCCGATGAACGTAGATCGTTTCGCGCCTGGCTCTATCGCATCGCCACCAACGCCTGCCTCAATGCGCTCGAAGGCCGGAAGCACCAGCAGCGATATCTGCCCGATCAGCTCGGCCCCGCCGGCCCGCCGAAGCTGGAAGGCGGCCCTGCGCTCGATGTGCCCTGGCTCGAACCGTATCCGGACGCAAACCTCGAAGGCTTCGCCGACGCCTCGCCGAATCCTGAGGCGCGCCACGCTGCGAGGGAGTCCGTGCAACTCGCGTTTGTCGCCGCCATTCAGCAGTTGCCGCCGCGCCAGCGCGCTGCGCTCATGCTCTGTGATGTCCTCGGCTGGGCATCAGCTGAAGCAGCATCTCTGCTCAGCGGTTCCACCGCATCCATCAACAGTGCCTTGCAGCGGGCGCGCGAAACGCTTTCTCAGCGCTACTCTAATCGCCGGCCGCCGCTCGAATTCCAGATGACTAGCGCGCAGCAAATGCTCCTCGGCCGCTATCTCCAGGCTTGGGAAGGACACGATGTGGACGGTTTCGTGGCTGTACTCAAGGAAGACGCAACCGTCGTCATGCCGCCGTGGCTGCAGTGGTTTATCGGGCGCGAGGTTATCGGAACATTCTTTGCGGCGGCTTGGAAGACCTGTGGCGGTCTCCATTTGGTGCCCACGTCCGCCAATGGGCAGCCGGCTTTTGCAATATATGAGTTCTCCGGCGCAGAGAAGCGCTGGAATGCGCACTCCATCCACGTGCTCACGCTTGAGAACGACGAGATTTCTGCGGTGACTCTGTTTTTGGAGCCGCGCCTCTTTGAGGCATTTGGGCTTCCGCTCAGCCTTCCAAACGACATCAGCGAAGGATTGCCTTCAGCGCCGCGCCACTCCTAAGACGCGTCGCTCTGCTGTGCGGCGCGCATGGCTGGCGGTGTCTAGCCGGCTCCAATGCTTGTCTGTTGCGGAGCCGGCCGCCGAGCCACACCAAATGACGGGCCGGCCCGCACTCTCACTTCAACATCGGTTTCAATCAGGATCGCAAGAAAGTCACCGCTCGTTGAATTGAACTCCCGAAAGAGCAACTGGATACCTGCGGCATTCAGCGCAGCTGTCGCAGCGCCAGTGATTGTGCATACGCTTCCGGCGATCGATGTGTAACTCACCGTCAGCCCCGAGCTCGCAGTTGCTGTCAGTGTCAGCGAAGTGCCAGATGTCTGCACTGGAATCGCGCCAAACGTAATCGTCTGCGCGGTCAGTGGCGCGGCATTCACCGTGAAGCTTCTCGCCACCATCGCCGCTGCGGCATACGTGCTGTTCCCGGCTTGCGTCGCATCGATCGTGCAGGATCAGTGACGGCACACGCCACAGGATGGAAGATCGAGGAAATTCCCAAATTCTCGCCCGGTCGGAAGTCGATTGCCATTTCAAGTCCATCATCATCGCGGCCTATCCTGCGGCGAGAAACACGCGGGCAGCGCTCAGAGTGGCCGGTGCCACTGCATCAATCTCATTCTCGCGCATCAGGTGCAGCGGTACTCGATCTTCCAACTCAGGATTCACGCCCGTCAGCCATGCCTGTATGACAGCGGGCGAATTGTGATCGCTCAAGACAACTTGATTTTGACTGCGATCTCTTGGGTGGAATTTCGCGAAACCTCTGCCTGTTCGGCATAGCGGCGCCAGTTGGCCACGGCCGTTTTTACCTTCTCCAGAATCTCCGGCGCGTTTTTGATCCCATGCTGTTTGCCCAATGCCTGCAGTTGGTCTGCACCGGGATTCCTTCCCTCTCCCATGACGAGCATGCTTTGCTCTCCGCCCGGGCCATAGGAAAAGGTAAGGTCATAGGCAGGCGCGAACATCCACTCGTTTCTTGCGTTCAGCTGGAACGAAAAATTCTTCACATGATCGTCGCGGTTATGAGCAAGCACGTTGAAGCAGGCCAGCGCATAGACCCTTTCTGCTTCCTGGATATTCCTGGTCAACGCCAGGGTCACGCGCAGAACCATGTCATAGTCAAGGCTGGGACTGCGATGATCGGCATGGATCAGGCCGCCAAGGCTATGCATGTGGATGCGGGCATCTCCGTCCCGGTCGAAGCGTCTTGTGCCGAAGTATTTGTTCCTTTTCGTGCGGAAGAGATGAGTCTCAGGCATCTCCA
>CAZGHZ010000087.1:0-19640 GCA_964525655.1 uncultured Occallatibacter sp. | reverse complement strand
GCATTGAGGCTACCGCGCGAGACGTCTTTGCGCGCTACAACTTCGGCGAGATTCGTACGCCGGTCTTTGAGGATACTGCGCTCTTTGCCCGGGGCGTGGGCGAGGAGACCGACATCGTCTCGAAAGAAATGTACACCTGGGAGGATCGCGCTCGGGCGCAATCGGAAAAGACGCAAACCCTCACGCTGCGCCCCGAAAACACCGCCGGCGTGGTCCGCGCTTATATAGAGCACCAGCTCGGCGAGACGGGCCAGTTGCAGAAGCTCTATTACATCGGGCCGCAGTTCCGGCGCGAGAGGCCGCAGAAGGGGCGCTACCGGCAGTTTTCGCAAATTGGGGCGGAGGTGATCGGGCCGCCGTCGGCTGGCAGCGAAAGCCCTCTGCGCGATGCCGAGGTCTTGGAGATGCTGGCCACGCTGCTCGATGAACTGGGCATCAAGGGCTGGACGCTGGAGCTGAATTCCGTAGGGTCGCCTGCCGATCGAGCCAGATATAACGAGGCTCTGCGCGCCGCTCTCGCCCCTGTGGTTTCGCAGATGTGTGTGGATTGTCAGCGCCGCGCGGTCACCAATCCGCTGCGCGTGCTGGACTGCAAGGTGCCAGCCGACCAGCCGATCATTGACACTTTGCCCGTGATCGCGGACTCGCTTGATGAGGAGTCGAGAAGACACTTTGCAGCGGTGATGGTTGCGCTGGATGCGGCGGGCGTATCGTATACGCGCAACCACCGTCTGGTGCGCGGGCTCGACTACTACACGCGTACAACCTTTGAGTTCACGCATGGTGGCTTGGGCGCGCAGAATGCCCTGCTTGGCGGTGGGCGCTACGACGGGCTGAGCGAGGCCATCGGCGGGCCCAGGGCTCCGGGAATCGGCTTTGCCATGGGCGAGGACAGGTTGGTGCTGACGCTGCTGGCTCAGGAGACTGCCGTTGCGCAGAAGGCAGATGCTTTTATCGCCCCTTTGGGCGATGCCAAGGACGAGGTCAAGCTGGCTCAGATGAACGCGGCCGCACTGGTGCTGGCTCGCGAACTGCGTCATGCCGGGCTGTGGATCGAACTGGGCGAGGGCAGCTTCCGGCTGAAGAAGTCCTTTGAGGTCGCCGACAAGTGCGCCCGCCAGATCGTCATTCTGGGCGAAGACGAGCTCCAATCCGGTATTCTGACGGTGAAGAACTTCTCGACCGGCAATCAGGCAAAGGTTCCTCGCGGGGAGCTGGCGGTCTTTCTTTCCAATTGAACGGAGCGGGCTGAGGTTCATCGTTTCCCAGGTCCGAGAATCCGGACCTGGGGCACCCAGGGTTTGTGGCTTCCCACCCTAGGCGCAAAAACAAAAGCGCGGCGAGGATGGGGCACCCGAACTTCAATATCGGAATGCAAGTAAAGGACATAGGTTGTGCTCGATTTCTTAGGATCTCTCGAACGGACGCATCATTGCGGCGAATTGCGCGCCGCCCACGCTGGCCAGCAGGTTGTCTTGATGGGCTGGGTCAACCGCCGCCGCGACCACGGCAATCTCATCTTTCTCGACCTGCGCGACCGCAGCGGTATCAGCCAGGTCGTCCTCGACAAGGAGATCACGCCTGAGGGGCACGCCAAGGGCGAACACGTCCGGCCCGAATACGTTGTCGCTGCCGTGGGCAAGGTCCGGCTGCGCGATGCTGACGCAATCAACCCGAAAATGCCCACCGGCGAGATTGAGATCGAGGCAACGCAACTGCTCGTCTTGAACGACGCGCGCCTGGCGCCGTTTTCACCTGCCGAAGAGGCCATTCAAAACGAAGAGGTCCGGCTCAAGTACCGCTATGTGGATCTGCGACGGCCCGAGATGCAGCGCAACTTCCGCCTGCGGCACGACATTGTGCTCGCCATCCGCGACAACCTCAGCCAGCAGGGCTTTCTTGAGATCGAAACGCCCATCCTCACCAAATCCACTCCGGAGGGGGCGCGCGATTTTCTCGTCCCCAGCCGCGTGCATCCGGGCGAGTTTTACGCGCTGCCGCAGTCGCCGCAGATCTTCAAGCAGATCCTCATGATCTCCGGCTTCGACAAATACTTTCAGATCGCGCGCTGCTTCCGCGACGAGGATCTCAGGGCCGACCGCCAACTTGAGTTCACGCAGGTCGATCTGGAGATGAGCTTTCCGCAGCAGGAGACGGTCTTTGCCGTGGTGGAGAGTTTCATGGCGGCTGGCTTTGCCGCGGCAGGCGTCACTCTGCCGACGCCATTTCGCAAGATCACTTACGACGACGCGATGCGGCAGTTCGGTTCGGACAAGCCGGACCTGCGCCTACCTGGGCTGACCGATGTGCGCCCGGCATTTACGGATGAAAATCTGGCCGCGCTGCAGATCGATCCCGCGCTGCCGGTGGTGGCCTTCCGCATTCCTAATGTGGGCGAGTTGAGCCGCAAGGAAAGGGAAGACAACCATCCGTCGTTTGATCTTAAGAAAGGCGCAAAGTTCATAGATGACTTCAAGCGGCTGGCCAAGGGTTTCCCTGAGTCCGCCGTCAAGGTGCGCGAGTTGGCCGGTGCGGCGGACGGTGACTTTGTCATCATCGTCGCAGGCGACCCCGCGCATCACATCAAAGCCAGCGATACGAAGTTCGAGGGCCGGCTGAGCGAGCGCGAGATCAACGTCTACTCGGCTGCGGGCAACTTCCGCACTGAGTTGGCGAAGAAGTACGCAGACCGGCACGGGGCCTTCGCTGTGACGGAAGGTGTTGTGCAGCAGATTGCCTTACGCAGCGGCGGCGAGACGATTGACGGCTCGACGGCCTTCAAGCCCATCTGGATCGTCGACTTTCCGATGTTCGAGTACGATCTTGCCCTGGCCAAGTGGATGCCGGCGCACCACCCGTTCACCGCTCCGCACGAGGCCGACATGGCCAACCTGGTCAGTGATCCTGCCAGTGTGCGGGCAAATTGTTATGACCTGGCGATGAACGGCCTCGAACTCGGCTCGGGATCGATCCGCATTCATCGGAAGGATGTGCAGCAGCAGATCTTCAAGTCCCTGGGGATCAGCGATGAGGAGGCTCGCGCCCGCTTTGGCTTCTTCCTCGATGCGCTGGAGTACGGAACTCCGCCCCACGGCGGCATCGCTCTCGGCATCGATCGCATTGCGATGCTACTGGCCGGCGCTGCCAGCCTGCGCGAGGTCATTGCCTTCCCCAAATCGGCCAAAGCCATCGACCTGATGGCCGAAGCGCCGACGATGGTGACCGATCAGCAGTTGAAGGAACTGCACATTCGCGTGGCGCTGAAGAGTTGAACGCAACTGGCCTTTCGTGATGCCTTAAGCCAATTCGATTCCGGCGATCTCGGCTTCCAGGCCGCCGTACTCTGGGTGCTCGTTTTCGCGGATGCGGTATGCGAGGTCGATGAGGCTTCCCTGTGTAAGGCCCAGTTCAGTTGCGCGGGAGGCGAAATTCCAGCCTACGGCGCGCAGCGCGCCGCTCGACCCGGCCAGGGGCCGCGGTTGAACGGAATCCTGAGCTAACTCCAGTCTCAGATGCCGCTCCTTCATCGCGCGTGGCGAAGCCAGCAGACGGACTCGGCGAGCAACAAAGACCGGTTCAGCGTTGCCGTGGCCAAAGGGCTCCAGCTTGCGCAGCCACCCGGCCAGCACCGGCGTAATGCGGTCCAATGGCAGCTCGGCGTGGATCTTGAGCAGGCACTCGGGCTCGCGGCCGGCGAGATGTTCCCCGGCGTAGAGGCGAAGACGTCGCTTGAGCTCCGTCAGCGAGTCGGCCGGCAGGGCAAATCCTACGGCGAAGGCGTGGCCGCCAAAGCGCGTGAAGAGATCTGCGCAGCTTTCGATGGCGTCGAGCAATTGGAAGCCGTTCACCGAGCGGCCGGAGCCATAAGCTACGCCTTGCTCGACGCTCACCACGAGAGCCGGCTTGGCTGTACGTTCCACGACCCGCGAAGCCAGGATGCCGATGACGCCGCGGTGCCAGCCATCTCCATCGATGACGAGCAGACGGTCTGCGGCGAGTTCAGAGTCGGTGGCCAAGCGCGTCTCGATGGCGGTGAGAGCTTTGGCTTCGGTCTCTCGGCGCTCGTGGTTGAGCCGTTCCAGCTTGGCAGCCAGTTCGGCGGCGCGCACGGGATCGCGAGTCGTAAAAAGCTCAATCACCTCCGAGGCAACATCCATGCGGCCTGCGGCGTTGATACGCGGGGCAAGCCGGAAAGCCACGTCAAAGGCTGTGATAGCTTTTGCCGCTGGGTCGAGGGCCGCAGCGGCGAAGAGCGCTCGAAGGCCTGCTCCTGCGGGTCGTCGCAACTCGGTCAATCCCAGGGCTGCAATCACGCGATTCTCGCCCTTGAGCGGAACGGCGTCGGCGATGGTGGCCATGGCGGCCATCTTCAAAAAACTCGGCAGGATCTTTTCGCGGGTACGCACCTGGTCCCGCCGCTCCAGCAGCGCCTGCGCCAGCTTGAGCGCAATGGCGGCGCCGCAGAGATTCTTTTCCGGGTAGGGGCAGTTGGGTTGGTTCGGGTTGAGAATCGCCAGAGCAGGCGGCACGGCATCGCCAGCCTCCAGAAGATGATGGTCGGTGATGATCAGGTCCAGGCCCACCCGGCGGGCGGTCTCGGCCTCGGCAAAGGCCCTCATGCCGGTGTCGACGGTGATCACCAGCCGCACGCCATCGGCGGCCGCTGCTTCGATCACGCTCGACTGCAGTCCGTAGCCCTCAAGAAGCCGATGAGGCACATGGAAGCGTGCAATGCCGCCGAGCATCTCGATCGTCGTCTTGAGCAGGACGACCGCGGTTGTGCCGTCCACATCGTAGTCGCCGTAAAGCAACACTGGCTCGTGCAGGGCGATGGCCCGCTCGAGCCGTGCGACAGCTTCAGACATACCCAGCATCAAGAGAGGATCATGAAGATGCGAGATTTCAGGACTGAGGAAAGCGAAGGCCTCGGAGGGTTGCGTGATGCCGCGAGCGATCAGCAGTTCGGCCAGCACCTGAGGCAGGCGCACGGCCTTGGCAAGAGCGGAGGCCTCGTCCGGACGCGGCTCGACAAAGCTCCAGCGCTGGCGAGGCAGCTTTCGCGCATCTGGATTCGACGGAGCAGCGATTCCGTTCGCGAGAGCGCCCGTCCAGCTCACCTGGACTACTCGTCCTCGTCTTCGTGCTCATGATCTTCGATGACGATGTCCTGGAAGGTCTCGACATCTTCCAGCAGCGCCTGGAAGCGCTCGTACCACTCGGTCGTGGTCTCGTGCAAAAAGACCAGCCCCTGATAGACGAAGCCAAGCTGGATGTAGCCGAGGTTTCCGGCGTACTTGCGCAGCCATTGCGCCTCGACCAGTTCCGTGGCTTCTTCGTCGGGGAAGTTCATCTCCCCGGCCTCCTCGATCAGCGCGTCGAGCTCTTCGCGCTCCATCGTCATCTCGCTAAAAGTCACAAAGGGAGCGCCAACGTGCTTGGCCATCTCCACAAAGTCCTTCCATGCGTCGGGGTTGCCATGGCCCTCCCACACGATGGAGGGGATCTCTTCCGTGATGTAACCGGGCAAGCGTTTGAGGCCGTGGCCCTCAATAAAGGCCACCATATCGTCTTTCAGCGAGAGGAGGTTGTCGGTGCTCATAGTCAAGTCTCCATTTTCGCAGATGGGGCCGGGGGTGCGACGCGCAATTGTGAATTCTTCTCCGCGGAAGGACCAGGAGTTAGTCTGGAATGAACCGGAAGTTGCCAACCATCAAAGCATTCGCCAGGAGGGCCTCCACTTGCCCGTTTTCGAGCACCATGTTTTTGTCTGCCACAATGCGCGGCCTGAGGGCGCGCCGCGGCCGTCGTGCGCCGCAAATGGAACCAGCGAGCTGCACACGAGGTTGCAGCAACTGGCGAAGGAGGCCGGATTGGCCGGTAAGGTGCGCATCAACAAATCCGGCTGCCTTGACCAGTGCGAACACGGCCCGACGGTGGTGGTTTACCCCGATGCTGTCTGGTATGGCCACGTCAAGCCCGAGGATGCAGCGGAGATTGTCGCCGAGCACCTGCTCGCCGGAAGGCCGGTCGAGCGGCTGCGGCTGGCCGATGAGTGCGTGAACACAAAGACCTGCCTGCACCGGGGATAAGCTGCGCTTGGCAGTTCTCCAGGCAGACTCTCGTAATTCATCCAGCGGACAAGCGGGCTGCCACGACGCCGGTGTATCCTGCTTCTGTCTGAAAGGACAGGAGAATCGAGCGTCAACGCAGTACAAGTTCAAAAAAGGAGCCTCCCCAATATGAGACCAACTGGTGTCATCAGCGCAGCGATTTTGTCGATGTTCTTTGGAGCAGCAACCATTGCCATTGCACAGCACGACCAGCAGGGTAATGACCGGAACAGATCGAATCAGGCGCCACCGTCGCAACAGGCGCATCCCGCGCCGCCTGCGCATCAACAGCCGGCCGCCAGACCGGTGCAACGTCAGCAGACCTATGGTGGCGCTTACCACGGTGGCGTGCAAACGAGCGGCCCCACCTACGGCGGAGTCCACCATAGCGGCGTTCCGCAACAACAGGCACAGGTGCACAGCGGCTTTGTTCAATCGCGAGCTGGCTCGTGGAAGGACGAACACCAAAGCTGGACCCAACGCGGCGGTTACAACGGCTACAAGATTCCCGAAGCCCGCTTCCGGCTCTACTTCGGTCGCGATCACTTCTTCCGCATCAGCGGTCTTCCCCTGCTCTTTGTCGGAGGAATGCCTCGTTTCCAATACGACGGCTATTGGGTCACCATCGTTGATCCGTGGCCCGAGAACTGGGGGGCGAACTGGTATGAAACCGACGATGTGTATCTCGACAATACCGGTGATGGGTATTACTTGTACGACCGTAATTACCCGGATTATCCGATCGCGGTCACCGTTTCATTTTAGCTGAAGCCGAGCTCCTGCCGCATCGCCGGTTAGCTGCAAAAGCTGTGCTTTGGAAGTTCGAGCGCCGTAACCCCATCTCCGGCAAACCGGACCGCGACGCCCCTCCTGAAACAAAAGGAGGGGCGTTTTCCTTTCAGTTCTCGGCGTAGGTTGGCGCAATTTGCAACCTCAAGGAGACAAAGAGAAGCGTGACGAAGGATCGAGCGCGCTGACTTTCGTAATGAGTTTTTCTTCACTTTCCTGACCAACTTGCCGATAGGGAGTTGATGGAGAACTCCCATGTCGCGAATCCGTACTCCCTTGCTGCTCTGCGTTGCGTTGCTGACCTCAGCTTCCGCGCTGGCCGGTGGCGTCCCGGAGCTGCGCGTCGGTCCAATCACGGTGAGCGGGATCTACTCGCTCACGTTCAATTTGAGAATTGCGTCGACACTGCCTGCCGGGACCACAATCATCTGCCGGGCGAGGATCGTGCCCGGTCAGGGAGAGTTTGATCTCAGGAATCAGCCGCTTCCCGCAATTCCGCTGGGAATGACGACTGGGTTGGCCTCATTGACCGGCTCAACGGCAACCTGCGCCGAGGAGATTCCCTTTTCCTGGACGGTATTGAACGCGCGAGGCGGGGTCGTCCTCAGCTATGAGATCGATGCTTTGAGCAACTCCGGCTCCATCCCCTTGCTCGTCAAAAGCAGCGGATTGCAAAACGTCGGTGCGGCATTTCCGGCCCCTGGGGGACGTGCAAGCCTGAGCTTCAACCTGACCTTCTGACGGCCTCTCCCGAGGTTAATGCGCCGCCGAAGCCCATTCCGATCGAAGAATGAGTCGTTCATGACCGTGCAGGTAATGAACGACCTATATTGCATTCAAAGAGAGTAGCCCTCATTCCGTTCGCGTTTCGTTTTCCAGATCACTCCTTCGGACCCAAAATTCAATACTTTGGTAGCGAGGGGTCGATCTTGTCGGCCCAGGCCAGGATGCCGCCGGTGAGGCTTGTCGCGCGTTTGAAGCCGGATTGGCGCAAAAAGTCGACGGCCTTGGCACTGCGTGCTCCGCTCTTGCAATGCACCACAATCTCGCGGCTTGAGTCGAGTTCGTGGATACGCTTCGGCAGATCGCCGAGTGGAATCAGATGTCCATGGATGTTGACGATTTGATACTCATGCAGCTCGCGGACATCGAGCACGAAAATGTCTTCTTTGGCATCGAGCCGGCGCTTGAGTTCCTCGGGCCGAATCTCTGGTATCCTCGCGCTCGTGGACGCCTCGGACTCTTCTCCTCGAATGCCGCAGAACTGGTTGTAATCGATCAGCTCCTTGACCGTCGGATTTGCGCCGCAGACCGGACACTCTGGATTCTTGCGCACGCGCAGCTCACGGAAGCGCATGGCCAGTGCATCCACCAGCACTAAGCGACCGATGAGTGATTCGCCCACGCCAAGGATCAACTTGATCACTTCGGTCGCCTGAATCACTCCGAGCAGCCCAGGAAGCACGCCCAGAACTCCACCTTCTGCGCAGGAAGGAACCAGGCCCGGAGGCGGCGGCTCGGGATAGAGGCAGCGATAGCAAGGGCTGGCTTCAGTGGCAAAGATACTGGCCTGGCCTTCAAAACGAAAGATCGACGCATAGACATTCGGCTTGCCGCTGAG
Source organism: uncultured Occallatibacter sp. (assembly GCA_964525655.1). GTDB lineage: Bacteria > Acidobacteriota > Terriglobia > Terriglobales > Acidobacteriaceae > Telmatobacter. Next base: position 11,120 of record CAZGHZ010000087.1, on the reverse strand, counting down.
TACGCAGGCATCGTTCACCAGATAGCGCGTGGCAAAGTTATCCGTACCGTCGGCAATGATGTCGAAGTCCTTGAAGATCTCCAGCGCATTTTGGCTGTTGAGATAGGTATCGAAACGCTTGATCTCGACAAAGGGATTGATCGCGGTCAGCTTGTCGATGGCCGAGTCGAGCTTCAGACGGCCGACGTCGCTCGTGTAGTGAAGCACCTGCCGTTGCAGATTTGTGTAATCGACCACGTCGAAATCGACCAAGCCGAGCGTACCCACTCCGGCAGCGGCGAGATACAATGCCAGAGGCGATCCAAGACCGCCTGTGCCCACGCATAAGACTCGCGCGGCCTTCAACTTCTTCTGGCCCTCCATCGTGACTTCAGGCATGATGAGGTGGCGCGAATAGCGCAGAATCTCCTCGTTGCTCAGCGTTGCCGGACTTGTTTCGGTCAGTGAGGCCATTAATCTTCTCCTATTTTCCAGCTCATTGAAATCCTTTTTGCGCTTGCGCTACTGTCTGGATTCCGCCAGCGACAGAAGGCACGATCGAGACGATGTCCGTCTCCTTGACCGGGGTCGCATCCTTGCTCAGGTAGCGAATGTCCTCGTCATTCAGATACACATTGACGAAGGAGCGAAGCTTTCCGTCCTCGGAGAAAAGATGCTTGCGCAGATCCGGATGCTGGGCGACAAGATTGCTCAATGCATCGCCAACGGTCTGAGCAGTCACTTCAACGATCGATTGCTTTCCGGCATATGGCCGGAGAGGAGTGGGAATCAAGACTTTGATGGACATATTCTTCCTTCCTGCACGGTTTTGATTTGCAATACTTCGGTTACTTCTCGATGACTTCCAAGGCTTCGTCTTCAAGGTGCTTGGTTTCTTCCTGGCCCAGCAACAGAAATGAGTTTGTAAGCACGGCTCGTCCCTTTTCTATGCTGGTAATCACATACGAACAGCCCGTCCAATGCGCTTCAGCAAGGTCGGTCGCAGACCACTTGGCAGGATGATCGGGATGCGAGTGATAAAAACCCACAATGTCGTGACCGGCCAGGAGTGCCTCCCGCTGAATACGCACCAGCTCCGATGGACTGATGTGGTAGCGATTGGCAGGCGAATCTGTGCGCGTGTTTCCGCATTGCACTACTGTCTTCACCGCTTTCCCGCCAGCCTCGTCGAACTCGCCTACCAGCACACCGCAGCACTCGTGTGGATAGGTGGCTTCACCGTGCTGCCGCAGTTGATCGAAGAGCGCGCCGGGGATCTTCAATGCCATACTTACTCCCTTGCCTTATGCGGTTTCGTCCCAGAAATGTTCGCTCAAATATTTGTCGCCGGAGTCAGGGAAGATGGTGACCACTACCGAGCCGGCAGCTGCATCTTTCGCAATTTCGATCGCACCGACCAGCGCCGCTGCCGCTGAGACTCCGATCAGCAAACCCTCATCCCGAGCCACTCTTCGGGCCATGGCCTGGGCTGCTTCTGTTTCGATGCCCAACTCCGCGTCCGCGATGCTGGCGTCGTAAATCTTCGGCACAATCGAGGTCTCCATGTGTTTGGTTCCCTCGATGCCGTGAAAAGGCGAGTCGGGCTGTAGAGAGATGCAACGAATTTCAGGATTCAGCTCTTTCAATCTGCGCGAGGTCCCAACGAAGGTTCCACTGGTTCCGAGGATGGCCACAAAGTGCGTCACGCGTCCCTCGGTTTGCCGCCAGATTTCATCGGCAGTTCCGTTCGCGTAATGCGCGCGCCAGTTGGCGTCGTTGGAATACTGGTCGACGTAGGTAAACTTCTCCGGCTCGGCCGCCGCAAGTTCGCGCGCCTTGCGGATGGCTCCATCCGATCCTTCGCCGGGGTCTGTATAAATGATCGTTGCACCGTAGGCATTAAGGATGCGCTTCCGCTCCGCCGAAACATTCGAGGGCATGCACAGCGTAATCGGAATTCCGTATGCCGCACCCAGCATGGCGTAAGCAATTCCTGTGTTGCCGCTCGTAGAGTCAAGAAGCGTTTTGCCCGCTCCCAGCTTGCCCTCCCGCAGAGCTTCAGCCACTATATTCGATGCGGCTCGATCCTTCACCGACCCGCCCGGATTGGCCCACTCAGCCTTGGCCAGCACCTGAACTTCCTTGAGGCCGTTAGTTACTCGCTCAAGGCGCAACAGGGGCGTATTGCCAATTCGCTCCTTCAGATTGACGCCCAGATGGGTACTCATTGGTTCGCTTTCAATCTCCGTCCCGTCCCTGTCAAGCGGTTGCCGGACTTATCGTTTCGACTTGCCGCTTCGCCGCTTCAGTTGCAAAGCGCAGCGGCAGGCGCTCCACTCCCGAACGGAAGGTGAATACCTTCTGGTCCTTGATCTTCTGGTCCAGAGGCGAGGAACGATCCGGCAGAATCGGATACGCATGATTGCGTTCCGCTTCGCTGTTGAATACTTGTTGCAGCTCTTTCACCTTCTCGGGATACTTATCGGCGAGGTCGTGGGCCTGGCTGAAGTCCTCATTCAGGTTGTAAAGCTCCCACGGCCGAACGTCGATGTCTTTATCGCTGGGGTGTTGAATGGTATTCGGCTCCCAGGTGGGGTGGAAGCGGTCGCCTGCCCACCAGCCATCCTTGTAGATGGCGCGGTTGCCGCTGGTGGTGAAGTACTGCAGGGTATGGCGAGTTGGCGCCTTCGGGTTGTCAATGGTATACACCAGACTCTTGCCTTCCAGCGGAATCTGCTTCACGCCGTCGACTTCCTCGGGAAACTTTGCGCCCGTAATCTCATAGATCGTCGGCGCAATGTCGTTGACGTGCGAGAACTGGCCGCGCACGCCGCCGGGGTCCTTGATGTGGCCCGGCCAGGAGATCACCAGAGGATCGGTGACGCCGCCCAGATGCGAAGCGTCCTGCTTGGTGCCGACCAAAGGCGAGTTGAGCGCCCAGGCCCACGAAGCCGCATAGTGATTCATGTACAGTTCGCTGCCCAGCAGGTCGGCGATATCCGTCCGCTCCTCGATCGTTTTTGGCTTGCCATTCACATCCACGGCATCGTGTCCGTCCAGACCGCCCTCGGCGCTGGCGCCGTTATCGCCAAAGATCCATAGGCTGACGGTATTGTTGGTCTGCCCCTCTTCGGCAATCGCATCCAGCAGGTGGCCAACCTCGTGATCGGTATGCTCGGCGTAGCCGGCGTAGACCTCCGCTTCGTGCGCCAGCAATTTTTTCTGCTGCGGCGTCAGCGAATCCCAGGCGGGCAATCCATCCGGACGCGGGGTAAACTCGGCATTGGCGGGAATCACGCCGGTGGCCTTCTGCCGGTCAAAGGCTTCTTTGCGGACCTCATCCCACCCCTTGTCGAACTGCCCTCTGTAGCGCTCGACCCACTGCTGCGGCACATGGTGCGGCTCATGCGTGGCTCCCGTGGGGGTTGCATTCGGAGTTGTGTTGACCCGTTCGGAGGTGGTTTCCTGGTTTCGCATTCAGGAGATGTTCCGCTTTCAGTCATTTCGCATGTATGGGATTATCGGCTCGGCGATTGCTACGGCGGCAGCTTCTGTCGCAATGATCAAAAGGGCTAAGTTGAAAGCCATCTCCGGCGAAGTCATTGCGATTCCTCGCAAAGAATTGGGAAGCGGAATCCGGTACGCAGTGGGCGGCACGATCTTCGGATTGGGGTGGGCACTGACCGGTGCCTGTCCCGGGCCGCTCTTTGCGCTGATCGGAGACGGCGTATCGGTGATGATTGCAGCGGTTCTCAGCGCACTTCTAGGCACTTGGGTGTATGGATGGTTGAGGCCAAGGCTACCTCATTGAATTTCGCTTGGCGAATCTATCCGCTAACACGGGCTGGTTGAAAGGTTTAGGATGTTGTCGCACTACGAGATACATTGGCTCTTCATTCCGTCCGGTCCTGTTGCAGTTCCCTCTCGCAAAGCCAAGTGAAGATTACTGGCGTTACGATCAACACGTGAACAAGGGAGCTTAGCATTCCGCCGAGCACGGGGGCGGCTAGCGGCCTCATAAACTCTGCGCCGGTTCGCGTGGACCACATCAGTGGCAACAGGCCTGCAACCACCGTAGCCACGGTCATGACCTTGGGGCGAAGGCGAAGCAGAGCGCCTTCCATAACAGCTGCGTGCAGGCCGGCACGCGTGAGTTGGCCTTCGGCGGCGATGCGCCGCGTCACCGCTTCGCGGAGATAAATGACCATGACCACGGCGGTCTGGACGGCGGTTCCAAAGAGCGCGATGAAGCCAACCCATACGGCAACTGAGAAATTGAGGCCGAGCGCCTTGACGAGGAAGATGCCTCCGGAGAGCGCGAAGGGCACAGCCAACAAAACGTGCGCTGCCTCTTTGGCGGAGCCATAGGTGCGATAGAGCAAGACAAAAATGATTGCAAGCACAACTGGAATGACCAGTTCCAGCCGCTTGCGGGCGCTGATCTGGTTCTCGTATTGGCCGCTCCACTCGATGTAATAGCCTGGCGGCATCTTCACCTGCTGAGCTACGGCCTGTCGAGCCTGATCGACAAAACCTCCCACATCGCGGCCTCGCACATTCAAGAGCACCGAGCCGCGCAGCAGGCCGTTCTCGCTGCTTATCATCGACGGTCCTAGATCTGTCTTGATATTGACTACTTTATTGAGCGGTACCTGTGCTCCGTTGCTCCCGGTGACAAGCACATCTCCTAGCTGCTGCGGGTTCTCACGAAAGTCACGCGCGTACCGGACACGCACAGGGAAACGCTGCCGTCCCTCGATGGTGGTGGTCAGATTCTTGCCGCCCACAGCGGTTTCAATCGCATCCTCAACGTCGGCGACATTCAAACCGTAGCGATCCGCTGCAGGCCGGTCCACGGTCATCTCCAGATACGGAGAACCCGTAGTGCGCTCAGCGTAGAGGTCGGTCGAGCCGGGCACTTGGCTCACGACTTCCTTGATTTGTTCTGAGAATTGTTCGATCACACCGAGGTCGGGCCCGAAGACCTTGATGCCGATCTGCGTTCGGATACCGGTGGAGAGCATATCGATGCGATTGCGAATCGGCTGAGTCCAGATATTCGTCACGCCAGGAATCTGTAGCTTTTCATCGAGTCGCGCCAAGATGGCGTCCTTGGTCAGTCCTTTGGGCCATTGATCTTTTGGTTTGAAGGTAATGGTTGTTTCGGACATATTCACGGGCGCCGGATCTGTGGAAGTTTCCGCTCGGCCCACTTTGCCGACGACCATTGCGACTTCAGGATCGGCAGCGATGACCTCATCCTGCTGGCGCAGAATCTTGGTCGCTTCAGTAAGAGAAATGCGTGGATCGGAGATAGGCATGAAGAGCGCGGTCTCTTCATCGAGCGGCGGCATGAACTCCGAACCGATGGTGGTTGCCGTGTAGACCGCCGAGCCGAAGAGCGCAAGCACCGCACTGAGCGTAATGATGCGGTGGCGCAGCGCCCACTTCAGCACGGGCTTGTAGATGGATTGCAGCAGGCGCATTACCGGATTCTCATCTTCGCGATGCAGTTTTCCGCGAATGAGAAGGGTGCATAGAACCGGCACCAGCGTGATCGCCATGATGGTGGAACAGACCATGGCAAAGGTCTTGGTGAATGCCAGCGGATGAAACATCTTGCCTTCCATTCCGGTAAGCGCAAATACCGGGATGAACGCGAGAATGATGATGACCATGGCAAAGGAGATGGGCCTGCCGACAAGCCGCGCGGCATTCAGCGTGATCTCCCAGATGTGTTCGCGATAGTTGCCGTGCTCGTGTTCGTACTGCTCTGCCTGGCGAATCACATTTTCCGTCATCACGATTCCCGCGTCGACGAGCACGCCGATGGCGATGGCGATTCCGCCCAGCGACATGATGTTCGACGAGATGCCAGCGCCCTTCATGAACAGGAATGCGCCCAGCACCGCCAGCGGCAGAGGAATGGTGACAACAAGAATGCTGCGAAAGTGCCAGAGGAAAAGAATGTGCGCCAGAGTTACAAGAATAATTTCTTCAATCAGTGCGTGGCGCAACGTGTCTACGGCATGATCGATGAGAATGCTGCGGTCATAGAAGGGAACGATTGTCACGCCCGCAGGAAGCCCCGGCTGAATCTCGCCGATCTTCTTCTTGATGGCTTCGATCACCTCGCGCGCGTTGGCGCCATAGCGAATGACGACGACTCCGCCGACGGCTTCCTCGCCGTCTTTATCGAGAACGCCGCGCCGAAACTCGGGACCGAGCTGAACACTGGCAACGTTGCCGACAGTGACAGGAGTGCCATTGTAGGCACCGAGCGAAATCTCTTCGATGTCCTTCAGGCTGCGAATCAGGCCGATGCCGCGCACGATGTTCTCTGTATCGCCCGTTTCGATTACCTTTGCGCCGACATTGTTGTTGCTGCGCTCGACAGCTCCAACCACATCCTTCAGAGCGATGTTGTAGGCGCGCATTTTGATCGGATCGAGGTCGATCTGATACTGCTTTACAAAGCCGCCGACGCTGGCAACCTCGGCGACTCCTGGCACGGAGTTCAGTTGATACTTGATGAACCAATCCTGAATCGAATGCAGAGTCCCGCTATCATACGGACCCTCGACCGTGTACCAGAATACCTGGCCAACTCCGGTTGCATCCGGACCCATCATTGGCGTCACGTCCGCAGGCAGAAAACTGCCCGCAAGGCTGAGCCGTTCCAGCACACGGGTGCGCGCAAAGTAGATGTCTACCGAATCCTCGAAGATCACATTCACCATCGAGAAGCCAAGGGCCGATGCCGAACGAACCGTGCGCACGTGCGGCAAGCCTTGCAGGTTGACGGTGAGCGGATAGGTGATCTGGTCTTCGACCTCTTGCGGACTGCGCCCCTGCCAGTCGGTGAAGACAATCACCTGATTCTCACTCAGGTCGGGGATCGCGTCGATGGGAGTATGCAGCAGCGCCCAATAGCCCCAGACCGCGAAGGCAGCGTAGATGGCCAGGATCAGCCAGCGGTTCTTCATCGAGAATTCCAGGATGCGGTTGATCATGATCTCTCCTACTGGGCGCTGAGATGAGTGCGCATAGATGCGATGACATTGCTGTCCTTGCGCGCCTCAACAAGAACGGTCCACGTTCCCTCCGTCGGCGCCTGGCCCTTGCCTTCGAATGTCTTGCTGTCGGCCTTCCATGCCAGTTCGCAGGAACTCTTCATCTCCGGCATCCCCATGGAAGGCATTGCAGGCATGATGAGCGTGACGGTGACGCGAGCATCGGAGATGGGCTTGCCAGCGGCGTCTGTCAGCGTTACACGGAACTTGTTGTCTTCGCCGGTCTTCATCGGATTGGGATCGGCGTGAAGGTCGATCTTCACCGCGTTTGCATCCGCACTTTTATTTGTAGAAGCGCCAGACGCTTGTTGGGTCGCGGCGAACTCCTTCGAGCCGCCGTAAAGTCCCGAAACTCCCGAACTGAGATGAGCCTGAGAGTCGATTAGAAAGTTGCCGTTGAGCACAACATGATCGCCCATCGCCAACCCATGCTGCACCGGAAACAAGTCTTCAGTCGCTGCGCCCACTTGCACTTCGCGTGCCTCGAAGACGCCGTTGGGCCTGGCGAGATAGACGATCTTGCGCGTGCCCGTATCAAGCACTGCCGAGCGGGGAACCACGATGGACGGCTGCGCGGCACGGCTCACGAATGTGGCGTTGACAAACATTCCTGGCAACAGGTGCATTTCAGGATTGGCGACATGTACGTGGACTGGAACGGTGCGCGTCTGCGGATTGGCGGCTGGCTCGATGAAATCCACATGGCCGTGCAGAGTCCTATTGGGCAGCGACTCGGCGGTTATCTCCACCTCTTGTCCCTGACGAATCTGCGGTAGTTGCTCCTCATAGACATCCGCCTTGATCCACACCTGATTGAGATCCGCGACCGTCAGAAGCGTGTCGCCCGCGTTCACATACTGCCCTTGTGTTACCTTGCGATCGACAACGGTTCCCGAGGCGTAGGAATAAATGGTGACGTGAGGAACGCCATCTTTCTCGGGCGCATCCGACTGCTTGCCATTGATCCCCCAAAGCTCCAGCTTGTGCTGGCTCGCCTTTACCAGTGCATCGGCTTCCGTGCGCGCAAAAGCATCCTCCGACTGCTTCAGCTGATTACGATTCTCCTCTGCCAGGTGGTACTCCTCGATTGCGGTCGCAACTTCAGGGCTGTAAATGTCTGCTACCGGTTGTCCGCTGCGCACGCGCTCGCCGGTGTATTGCACATAGAGTTTGTCCACGCGGCCGCCGATGCGCGCGCTGACGGCGGCAAGCTGCGCCTCCGGCTGCTCTACGCGGCCAAAGGCGGCAATATCCGTCTTCAGTGCAGCGGTTCGAACCTCGGCCACCTGTACGCCCGCCGCTGTAATCTCGGCCGGCGTCAGCTCGACCATCGTGCCGGACTCAGTGCCTTGTTGCGCGGTCTGGGGCTTATCTTGAATGGCAGCGACGGGGCTTGCCATATTCGCTGCCGCTGCAACTGGGCGCATCTCCCTCGCTGTCAGAAAGCCAACCACCAGAGTAGCGCTCAAAACTCCAGCGCCAACCCCGAATGCAAACAGCTTCTTTTCCTTGCTTGTCATTTGCTTGTCCTCACTGGGTTGAGTTTGGTTGGGTTCGCTATTGGCGCGCCGATAGCGCGTTCCAACTGCGCCATGCCTTCGTCTGTGGCTGCTGACGCCTTGTAAGTTGCGGTCTGAATATCCAGCAGCAGGCCCTGAGCGTCGATCAGGCTCATTAACTCGGCGCGGTTGTTCTGGTATGCAGCCGTTGAAGCTTTGAACGATGCTTCAGCTTGCGGCAGCAGCGTGTCGCGATAGAGCTTGACGCGTTTCTGGGCGGCTAGCACCGCGATCTGCGATTGCCGGATTTCAAGGAAGACCGTTGCCGCGCGCGCATCAAGTTCCGCCTGCGAGACATCCGTGGCCGCATCGGCCTGCTTCGTTTCGCCCTCATGGCGCTCGCGATTCAGCCGAGGAAGGTTCATCGACACTTCGCCCATATACGCGTTGCGCGCCAGCGATCCGGTTGGCATCAACATATATCCCAGACCGACTGTAAAGTCGGGCTTCATTGCCAGCCGCGTCAGCTTTCCTTCATCTCTGGACTTCGTGACTTGCGCGCGCAAGGCAGCCAACTCAGGCCGATGCTCCATCGCCGCTTGCTCCAGTTCCTCAATGGAGGGCAGCGCAGCAGGGCTTGTGTAGCTGCCGGCAATTTCGATTGCTTCTTCCGGCCGCCGGCCCATCAGAGCATTCAACTGGGCGCGCGCGTTGTCCCGCTCTTCTTCCCGCTCAATGAGTTGTGCGTTCAGGCGAGTCATAGCCATCTGCGCGCGCAGTACATCCGCCTGCGGGGCCTTGCCGGTGGTGTATTCTGCAAGCGCCGCGGTTATAGCTTCTTTGAGCAGGGAACTCTGACGCGCCTGCAACCGCTCTTCGTCCGCATTGCGCAGCAAACCGATACAAAGTTTGCGGACTTCGACAGAAATCTCCTGCCGCAGGGCTTCCAGATCATTGGCCGCAACCCCTGCATCGTCCTCCGCCAGCTTGGCGCGCGCATCCCGCTTCTGGCGGCTGAGGAAGGTCTGTTGCAGCGAGACCATTAGTTGCGCCTGATTCAGATCCCAGGGCTTTGCTACCGGCGTATCCCAGTCGCGCACCATCAGCATGGGATCGTCAAGGCTGTGCGCAGTGGTGGTCTTGAGCTGGGCCAGCGACAAACGCCGCACCGCCGCTCGAATATCGGGGTTGCTCTGAAGCGCAGCCGCTACAGCGTCATCGACAGACAAAGCCGAAGCAGACGCATCGAGCGCAGCAACGGAGCGCGGCTCCGTCTGCCCGAAACAGGCAATCGACAGCGCCAGCACAAACGGCGCAAAAACATAGGTGGGTTTCACTCTTCAACTCCGCGTGAATCGGCAAAAGGAGAAACGCCAAGGCGCAGAGACACGCACCCCGGAGAGCCAATGCGGAAGTGAAGATTTAGATTCTAAAGATGAATGCGCCCGTAGGCGGAGAGTGCGGAGGAATCACCGTCAATCTCGGGAATTCACTCCGTGAAGAGAATTCGTCCAGGGAGATGAACTCCTGCGCAACGGTCATTGGAGCCGAACCCGGAAGGTTGGTCGCAACAACGACGACTGGCAGTGGGGCGCTGGCGGTGCAGCAATTTGTTTGAGCGGTCTTGCCGGACTCGGATGCGGGAGGGCAGCAACCGTGCGCGGCATTGTGCGCCGGTTGCAAGCAGGTTCCAAACGGCGCAAGCAATGAGCCCATTAAAACGATGGCCACCGCCGCGCGTTGAAAGACACCTCTCCGCATGACCGAAGTCTACCACAATATCGATTTCACGGAGTGATGTATATCACTGGATAGCGTTGGGAGTGGGGTTGAGACTCCCGAGCAATCCTCGTAGATGTCCAACTCTACCGACAAGCCACCTCTTGCTACCTATTTGGAATCATCCACCGACCAGAGCAGGTTTGCTGCTCAGAAGAATTCTCGGAAGCGGATGACACCGGCGATTTTTGAACGTCGCGACTTCCCCTGAACGCACACATCTACGAATTGATAAAGAATTGTCGAGGCGCTCAAGGAGAGCTGATGGGATGGAGAGTCGGCATTTGTCCGCCGATCTGCATTGGCATGATCCTGATTGACGGGAACAGGCCAAGTTACTATTCCATCCAAGATGCTGCCTGCGGACTTTGACAGCGCGACCGTCCGGCACGAAACCCGCGGCCCTGAATTTCGGTCCTCGTTTCGGTCGTTCGGAACAGCGAGTTTCGGTCGCAGGGATGCTAAATGAACCATCGCCGACCGGTCCGATAGCGGTCCAATAACGCGCGCCGAGAGGGCTAAAGAGGAACTGAGGGAGCCACCTGTCCCGCAAAGAATCAATGAGTTACCTCAGTTGTGCCTTTCACCGGCGATAATCGCAATAACGCCTGATCGGAGTTATCGCACGAAGGGGAGCGTACGAACTAAACAGAAATATTTGAGAAAGTCATTATTGAAATCGTTTCAATTCTCAACATCGATCTACTATATGGACTCGTACGATCCGCGCGATGGCAGTCAACGAAATCTATCCGAATCGCGGGGCCTGTTCCGGCTCCTTAAAATATAT
>CAZGHZ010000086.1:0-21064 GCA_964525655.1 uncultured Occallatibacter sp. | reverse complement strand
CGAATCTCGCCGAAGTTGTAGCGCGCAAAGACGTCTCGCGCGGTAGCCTCAATGCGGTTCCAAAGCGCGGTCTCCGGCGGCAAAAGATCCCGCGTTCCGCGAACAGCTTTCAGTGTCTGGCTCATCGTGATAACCTTTGGGTCAACTTCTTAGGATACAAGGTGGAAGCCAGGATCTATCCGATCGCCTCATATGCCTCCCTCTACTGCCAAGAACCTTTTCAAAGTGTCAGGAAGTTGATAAATAGACGCATAGGAGACATCCGATCAGGTCATCCACCTACATGCCGCTAGATGCAAACACGCTGCCTGGTCGCCTATAGATGCTACCACTGCGCTCGGAATATGGCTCGTGGGCAGCGGCCAGGGACTTTTGTCACTGAAAGGAGAAAGATTACTACTTTATCTTCGACGAGTATTTCATCCCGTTCGTGTTCTGCTCAGGCAGACTGTCCGGCAGGCCTGATACAGTTGCCCTTGTCCCGCGTTTTGAGGGAATTTGAGCCCCCAAGACGGCTCTCACACCTAAACCTCCCCAGGGGGCGTGTCCATGTCATTTCGTTCTGTGTTCCTCGCTGTAGTCATTGCGTTTGCTCTCATTCTTTCTGCCTTCCTGGTCAATCGCGCTCGTCCCAAGGTTGAGACCGACCAACCCACCGCCGATTTTGTTCGCGCGTCAGGCAAGTGCGCCGAGTGCCATGCTCGGCTTCAATACTCGGTCGTTCACGAATACGAAATGTCTGTCCATGCAAAGAAGGGTGTGAATTGCCTGGACTGTCACGAGCCCGGCCCTGGCCAGCAGAAGGTGGATCACCACGGGTTTGTGATCAGCACCCACCTGACCGCCGGCAACTGCCGCTCCTGCCACGAAGGTGTCTATCAGGAGTTTCTTCGCAGCCGCCACGCCGCACCCAGTTGGGCCGCCGTGCATGGCGAGAAGGGATTGAGTACTGAACAGGTTGCCTTCAGCGAGCAGTTCCAGCCCGGAGGCACCAAGCGTCCACCGAATCCTCTCACGCTGCCTGAGGGGCATCCCGCAATTACCGCCGGTTGCGAGCAGTGCCACGCCATTGGAAGGCCGAACGACGACGGTACGATTGGTAGTTGCACAGAATGCCATTCCCGCCACAGCAGTTCTGTCGCTCTTGCCCGTCTGCCCAGCACCTGCGGTCAATGCCACATGGGACCTGATCACTCCCAGATTGAGATCTACAACGAATCGAAACATGGCGTGATGTTCGCCGCCCAACGCAACCTTCTTCGTCTCGACGCCGATCCTCGCACACTTACGACTCGTGACATGTTCGTGCCAACCTGCGCCACCTGCCACATGAGCGGCATCAACGGACTAAAGGTTACTCACAATCCGTCCGATCGACTCGGCTGGTACCTCGCTGATGCGGTTACGACCCATCGTCCGAACTATCTCCAGGCCCAAGTCAACATGAAGCAGGTCTGTACCCAATGCCACAATCAGGCGCGTATCGACCGAGTCTATGAGCAAGGTGAGCAGGTCATCCAAAGCACAAACGCCAGGGTTCTCGCCGCAAAAGACATCATGGACGGCTTGCACAAGGATGGCACTCTCACGGGCCCGCCATTCAGCCATCCGATTGACTTTACCTATTTCAATCTGTGGCACTATGACGGTCGCACCAGCAAGCACGGAGCCTTCATGGGCGGGGCCGACTTTGTCCAGTGGCACGGAAACTATGAAATGCTTTCGAAGACCGTCGAACTCCAACGCGATGCCGAGGAACTACGGAGAGAGCATGCTCACAAGTAAACTGCTTTTTCGCGTTCGGCGAATCGCTATGGATCCGCGCCTGAGTTGGGTACACGACCCCCCACTTTGGATCGAGCTATTTGCGACCGCGAATTTGGCGATTCTTGCGGCGGATATATACCTCGCGCATTCTGTGAATCATTTTCAGAAAGCGGCGGAGTACATCCCGCTTTACTTTTCAATTGGCTCGCCGATAGTACTCGCAACCGTGATCGCTCTGCGCTGGATAGGGCGATTCGATGCTCCTTGGCGGGACGTAGGCTACTTGATTGGTGGGCTTTCAGTGCTGGTCGGGCTTGGAGGAGTGCTTTACCACCTGGAAAGCCGGTTCTTTCTCGATCGAACCTTGAAGAGCCTCACGTATGCAGCGCCATTTGCCGCGCCGCTCGCGTATACGGGCCTCGGCTTTCTTCTGTTAATGAACCGCATGGTGGCTGCGCGAAGTGCCGAGTGGGCGCGGTGGGTGATTCTTCTGGCCCTCGGCGGATTCTTTGGAAACTTCGTTCTGTCATTGACCGACCATGCGTCGAATGGCTTCTTTGCAAAAACTGAATGGATACCCGTTATTTCATCGGCATTTGCTACCGGATTCCTAATCGTGCTTCTGGTGGCCGTGGTGACGCGCCGGTTTCTCGACGCTTGCCTCGTGGTGATGCTTGCGCAGGCCTTCGTCGGTGTATTGGGATTCTGGTTTCATATGCGCGCGAATCTGTTCGAGCCCGGCAACAGCGTCTTCGACAAACTCGTCAATGGCGCTCCCCCAATGGCTCCGCTGCTATTTCCGAATCTTGTCGGACTGGCTCTGATCGGACTATGGGCTCTTATTCCTCATTTACCGGAAGCGCCATCAGGACAGTCCTGGCTGGGTGCAACTTACGCGTGGGTGCATCCCAGAGAAGAACCGGGTGAATCAGATGAGCACGTTCGCTGATCGGGCATTTCTGTTGGCGCCAACCTTAGGCCACCCGGAGGCTATTGCGTGGATTCCAGTAGCGCGCTTAGACCTTCCATGTCCTTAACGACGATCTGGCGAGCATCCACACCCAAGAGTCCTTCGGCCTGGAGTCGCATGAGATTCCTAGAGATGATCTCGCGGACAGTCCCAAGCTGATTCGCTAGTTCCTGGTGGCTCGCGGGCAATTGGATTTCAACTCCGCGAGAGGTGGTTATACCTTCACTCTGGGCGAGCTTGAGCAATACCGAGATGAGCCGTTGGCGCACCGTAGTAAACGACAACTCCTCGATGATTCCAACCAAGCGCCGTAACCGCGCTCCCACTACTTTTAGTACTTTGAGTGCAACGTCTGGATGCTCCAAGCAGTAAGCCTGGAAATCGTGTCTCGATATGTAGGCAATCTCCGTCTCTTCGGTTGCCGCAGCGGATGCTGGAAATAGGCCTCCATCGAAAACGGGCAGTTCTGCGACTGACTCCCCTGGCATGTTTACAGCCAGCACCTGCTCTCGGCCGCTCATCGAGGTTTTGAAGATGCGAACCTTGCCGCGCGCAATGATGTGCAGGCCATTGCAGGGCTCACCTTCTGAAAACAACAACTCGCCTGAACTGAATAATTTGCGCATTGTCCGAGCTGCGAGTGTGTTCAGTTCGGGCTGCGAAAGGTCCGATAGTAAAGCGGTTTTGCCGAGGACCAGGGCTAGATCGATGCGTTCAGCAGTCACTTTGAAATCTTAACAGCCTGGGATCTTCATCGCTGCGCGGGCCAGGCTTTGCGTAGCGCCTCTCCGCCGCCTGAATTGGAAGTGCCGGACGACAGCGTACATCGCCCGGCACTTGAGAGAAATCAGACAAGCATTGCCGCTAGGTCTTCTTCCGCCGTACCAATTGCCATTAGATTGAATTTGTCGTGAAGCAGATCGATTACCCCAGGTGAGAGAAAAGCCGGCAGCGTCGGTCCGATGCGGATATTGCGCACTCCCAGGTGGAGCAGTGTAAGCAGTACGGCCACCGCCTTCTGTTCATACCAGGACAGGACCAGCGAGAGAGGTAAATCATTGACCCCGCATTCAAAAGCCTTGGCTAGAGCAAGCGCGATTTGCAACGCGGAGTAAGTATCGTTGCATTGGCCGATGTCGAGCAGGCGCGGAAAGCCGCCAATCTCTCCGAAGTCGAGCTTGTTGAAGCGGAATTTTCCGCAGGCCAGTGTGAGGATCAGGCAGTCGGCGGGAATGGATTCGGCCATCTCCGTGTAGTAGCTTCGTCCGGACCGCGCGCCGTCGCAGCCTCCAATAAGAAAGAAGTGCCGAATGGCTCCGGCCTTGACAGCCGCGATCACCCGGTCGGCAACACTAAGGACAGCGCTGTGACCAAAGCCCACGGTAATCTCTTCGTTGGAGCCGTCTTCTGCGTAGCCTGGCGCGAGAAGAGCGGCGGCGATTACTGGGCTGAAATCCTGGTCCGCGATATGCAAGACTCCTGGCCAAGCGACTGCACCCGAGGTGAAAATGCGGTCCTTGTACCTGAGTTTAGGTTCCTGAATGCAGTTTGAGGTCATGAGGATTGCGCCCGGGAATTCCGCGAACTCATCCGCTTGGTCTGTCCACGCACCGCCATAGTTTCCTGCGAGATGCTCGTAGGCCTTCAACTTCGGGTAACCATGCGCGGGGAGCATTTCGCCATGCGTATAGATCTGAATGCCTAGTCCCTTGGTCTGTTCCAGGAGCGCATAGAGATCATGGAGATCGTGGCCCGAGACCAGGATCGCCTTGCCCTTCTTGGCGTGAAGCCTGACTTTCGAAGGGACGGGATCGCCGAAGGTTTCAGTATGGGCCTTGTCCAGAATCTCCATAACGCGATAATTCAGTTCACCGACTGCAAGGGCGCTGGTCAGAAGTTCTTCTGCAGTGGGCGCTGGCTTGGTGAGGAAGTCGAGGAGTTCGTGAATCTTCCCATACGAATGGGGGTCTCCAGCGCCTAATGCCAGCGCGTGAGCCGCGTAAGCGGCAACGCCTTTGAGGCCGTAAAGAACGAGTTCCTGCAGGTTCGAGACCTCTTTGCCCTCGGTAAGGAACCGAGCCGGCAACAAGGTTTGCTGACCTTGTGCGAGTAGACCTTCCAGCGACGAGGCTGGAATCCACGCCGCGGGTCCGCCGAGGTAAGCTGGAGCGACTCCTGCCACAACGCTGGCGCGCTCATAAAGGTCGCGAGCTGCATCGCGGGTTGTGACGGCCTTGTGAATCAATTCGATCAGGCGGTCAGGATCGAAATTCACATTGGTCAAAGTCGAGAAAATGGCTTGAATTGTGAAGGCGTCGATCTCTGGATCGGACGCGCCCAGTTGCCGCGCCCGGTGGGCATACATCGCGATGCCTTTGATCACATGGATCAGGAGATCCTGAAGAGTCGAAGTTGTTTCATCTTTCCCGCAGACGCCAATGGTCTGGCAGCCTTCACCTTTTGAAGTTTGCTCGCACTGATAACAGAACATTGAATGCACCTTTCGTGTCCAAATTGGTTTGCATGCCAAGCATAGGCCGTCAAAAAAATGAGCTCAGCGACTTTAGTCACTGCCGGGCAACTTTCTGTAGTTTTCGATCTTTTTGAGTTCCGAGTGACCAAAGTCGCTGTGGCCTATATCGCGGAGGTTCTAGGCTGTGAATCAAGGAGATCGGAATGCCCCCAGCCCAACAGACTGTTCGCGAAATCGCCCTGGAACAGCCATCTTCAATACGAGTATTTGAGAAATTCGGAATCGACTATTGCTGCGGCGGCCGCAAGCCTCTCAGCGAAGCGTGCATGGCCGGAAATCTTGAGGTTGACACTGTGATCGCCGCGTTGGAAGCGGCGGCAAAGACGTCCGATTCAAAAGTTGAGAATTGGGCCGGTAAGTCGTTGGAGAGCTTGAGTGAGCATATCGTGACTACGCACCACGCCTATGTAAAGCGAGAACTGCCCAGGCTCGCCGTGCTTGCGGAGAAGGTTGTGAATCGTCATGGCGTTACAAAGTCGGAATTGCCGGTCATCGCCGGAACGATGGCGCGACTCGGCGGGGAACTGACTCAGCATCTGGCGAAGGAAGAAGCCGTCCTGTTTCCCTATATTGCGGATCTTGAGCGGGCCGTTGCTATTGGCGCCGCAAAGCCACGCTGTTGTTTTGGGACGGTTACCAACCCGATCGCGATGATGACGCAGGAACACGACGCTGCCGGAGCGCTCCTCGCTGAGGTCCGTCGCCTCAGTCACGATTTCACGGCGCCCGAGGATGCCTGTCCGACCTTTCACGCTTTCTACGACGGGCTGAAGGAATTCGAACAGGACTTACACAAGCACATTCATTTGGAGAACAACATCCTCTTTCCGCGCGCAATCGAGCTGGAGCAATCCGCATCCTGAGTGCGGGTCTATACGACTCTGATATTGCTGATTTGTTCGAATCGATGACGGAAAAAGTCAGTCTTGCACCGGGGCCGTTTTCCTGGCCCCGCGAAATGGAAGACGAATTCGCAGAACCCGTTCGCGGCTGCGCTCCTCGGAGTGGTTGCGAGCACGCGCGTGCAGCAGGTCGTCGAGCGAAATCATGCCTACGATTCTGCGCTCTTCGCTGCTGTCCACTACCGGCATCCGCGTGAAACCCGTTTCTGCCATGCGATACACAACAGTTCGCAGCGACTCGTCTGCAACCGCCGAGATGGGGTCGCGGCGCGCAACGTCGGACATCAAAGTTCGATCTTCGGTGAGCTTGGCTAAATCCTTGCGAGTGATCACCCCGCAGAGGCGACGGTCTGTGTCAATTACGGGATAAAGGTGCTGGCCGCGGGAGGGATGGCCATTCTTCAACATTCTCTGGGCGTCGTCGAGAGTGCCGCTCCCCTCGAACGCGATTATTCGAGTGCGCATCACTTCGCGGACGAAGAGCACCTCCAGCGGATCCACGCTGTACTCACGGCTGAGATGAAAGCCACGCCGCGCCACTTTCTCGGTCAAGATTGAACGTTTCAGAACCAGCACAGTGAAAGTGTGAGCAATAATAGCGGCAACCAGCAGCGGCAAGATCATGTTGACGTCGTGCGTCAGTTCTACGGCGAATACGATTCCGGTGAAGGGCGATCGCATCGTTCCTGCGAGGATCGCACCTGTGCTGACAAGTGGCCAGAAGCCGGGGCCGGCCGCTGGAAGAAACAAAGCTTCGAGGCCGCCCAACGCGCCACCCATCATCAGCAGCGGGGCAAGAACTCCACCCGATGTCCCAGATCCCAGCGATACTGCCCAGATAGTGGATTTCACCAGCAGAATTCCCAGCAGAAGACCGATAGCGCCGTTGCCCTGGAGGAGCAAGCCAATGGTGTCATAACCAACACCGAGGGCCTGGGGGAAGATCATGCCTCCCAGTCCGATCACTAGCCCTCCGATAGCCGGCCACCACATCCAGTGAATTGGTAGCTTGGCGAAGGCGTCCTCGGCTGCGTAAACGGCGCCGGTAAGCAATGCAGACAACGCACCCGCAAGTAGTCCGCAGACGACGCAGCCCATGAGCCCGCCAGGACCAATCAATACAGAATGCGCGGGCGTCGGAAAGAGTGGACCGAGACCGATCAAGTATCGGCGTGCTGCGCCGGCAGTTGCGCTGGCCAATGCCACCGGAATCAGACTGCGCGGCTTCCATTCGAAGAGCAACAACTCGACTGCGAGAAGAATCGCCGAAAGTGGCGCGGCGAATGTAGCGGACATGCCCGCCGCCGCCCCGGCCACAAGCAAGGTCTTTCGTTCAGCACTTGTGAGATGAAAGAACTGTGCGATCATCGACCCAAGCGCGCCGCCGGTCATGATAATGGGGCCTTCCGCACCGAATGGCCCGCCAGTTCCGATCGACAGCGCTGCCGAGAGCGGCTTAAGAATTGCCAGCTTCGGATGCACCCTGCTGCCACTGATCAAGATCGATTCGATGGCTTCGGGTACGCCGTGCCCGCGAATCCGTTCCGATCCGTATCTCGCCATCAGGCCGATCATCAGCCCGCCGGCCACAGGCACCAGCACAGCCCACCAGCCAAGATGGTTTCCCGCGGGCGAAACCAGGTTGCTTCCGATTCGCTGATAGTAGAAGAGATTGGTGAAGAACCCGATCAGCCGCAGCAGTGCAAGCGCGACGAACGAGCTAATGAGGCCGATGACCATGGCCAGGACAGCGATTGGCAGCACCCGAACGGTCGTCGTGAAATCGCCCAGCTTCTTGAGTTCGGTAGAGAGTTTCATGGACAATCAGTACCTTGGGTAGGGTTTTCGTCTTGGTAGTTACGGCCAAATACTCCAGAACGACACGCATCAGGACATCCATTGATGGCCCAACCCCACGGCCGCGATTTCATCTGGCCTCCGAGCCAATGCTATTGCGTGCATGAATCTTGATGTGTTCCAATGCGCGTCCCAGATGTGGCGCCAACTCATTCAACTCCCGCGCATGATCGGCAGCGAGATGTCTCAGAATCAGATTGCCTTTTCGCGTGACACGCAAGATTGCGCGCCTCTTATCAGCGGTGTCCTGAGCACGTTTGAGCAATCCCTCACGCTCCGATCGATTCACAAGCTCAACGGCGCTGTTGTGCTTCAATCCCAGTCGCTCGGCAGCATAAGCTATCGTCACCACTGCTCCCTCGGGAGCCCCAGCCACTTGCAAGAGAAGCTGGTGCTGTTTCGGCTGCAGTCCTGCGCCCAACGCCGCGCCTTCGCTGAAATGCAAAAAGCGGCGCAGTTCAAAACGAAACTCAGCCAAAGTGCGGAGCAACGGGTCAACCCCGAACGAAGCAGCTCGGACTTTCATGTTAATATCGTATCACGATATATTGCATCTCGCCGGGCATTCCCGCTGCTTTACATTTATCCTTGTTACTGGCAAGCTCATGCGGGGAGGAGTATTTCCTCAGTGCTACCGCGCATGTCCTATCGATGGAGTTCCAATGACTGCTGAGTTGATTCACCGCCTGCACTTTGCTTTCACCATCACATTCCACTATCTGTTTCCTCAACTTACTATGGGCCTGGGACTCTTGATTGTGGTGCTCAAGTCGGTTGCGCTCAAGACCAGAAGTGAAGAGTGGGACCGTGCGGCGCGCTTCTGGGGCCGCATCTTCGCCATCAACTTCGTCTTTGGCGTTGTCACCGGTATTCCGATGGAGTTCGAATTCGGCACGAACTGGGCGCGTTTTTCGCGTCTCTCTGGCGGAGTGATCGGCCAGCCGCTGGCTATGGAAGGCGTCTTCAGCTTCTTTCTGGAGTCGGCCTTTCTCGGCCTGTTTCTTTATGGCGAAAAGCGGATCTCAAAGCTGATGCACTGGTTTTCGGCAGTGATGGTATTCGTCGGATCGTGGATTTCAGGCTTCTTCATCATCGTCACCGATGCCTGGATGCAGCACCCGATAGCCTACGACCGCCTTCCTAACGGGCAATTCGAGGTGCTCAGCTTCTGGCAACTGCTTCTGAATCCCTGGGGCCTGCTGCAATACGCGCACAATATGACCGGCGCTGTGATTACAGCATCGTTTGTCATGGCCGCCACTGGAGCTTTCTATCTGCTTGAGGGACGGATCGAGAGCTACGGCCGCATGTTTCTCAAGGTCGGTGTCATTGCAGGCCTCGTCTCCTCGATCCTCATCATCTTTCCCACCGGCGACCTGCACGGCAAGTATGTTGCGCGCAACCAGCCCGCCGCCATCGCCGCAATGGAGGGCCTTTTCCACGGCGAGACCGGCGCGGGCCTCGTGCTGATGGGACAACCCAATGAAGAGACAGGCCAGATCGACAATCCTATCGTGGTGAACGATCTGTTGAGCTTCCTCATCTATGGGACGACCAAGGCCGAAGTCAAAGGGTTGGACCAGATCCCGCACGATCAGTGGCCCACCGCGCTGCCGCTGCTTTACTACGCCTACCACATTATGGCCGGCCTCGGAACCTGGTTTGCGCTGCTGATGATCGTTTCCGCATTCTTGCTTTGGCGTAAGTGTCTTTACACATCACGCTGGGCATTGTGGGCGTTGCTGTTGAGTTTCCCGCTTCCTTACATCGCCAACACCGCAGGCTGGATGACCGCCGAACTTGGCCGCCAACCCTGGCTCATCTATGGCCTGATGCGCACCAGCGAGGGCTACTCGAACACCGTCTCGGCCAGCAATGGTCTATTTACGTTGCTGGGTTTCATGGGGCTGTACTTGCTGCTTGGCATCCTGTTTACCGTACTGATTTATCGCGAAATCAGCAACGGCCCAGAGCCGCAGGCCATTCCCGCCGACGCGATTCATGCCGATTGACAATTGCCGCTCGTCTTTGACGGCCTGAAGTAGAAGGAGCTTGATGATGATGGGTTTTATATGGTTCTGGCTGGTTGCCGTGATGATCGTGGGATATGTGGTGCTCGACGGCTTCGATCTGGGAGTGGGCGTGCTGCATCTCTTCCTGGTCCGTACCGAGGCGGAACGGCGCACCACGCTTGCCAGCATTGGCCCGGTCTGGGATGGCAACGAGGTCTGGCTGCTGGCCGGCGGCGGCACACTTTATTTCGCTTTTCCGCTGCTTTACGCCTCGGCCTTCAGTGGCTTTTATCTCCCGCTGATGATCGTGCTATGGCTGCTGATTTTGCGGGGCGTAAGTTTGGAGTTACGCAACCACATAGAGGTTGGGATCTGGCGCGCACTACTTGATGGTCTCTTCGGCCTGTCCAGCGCTCTACTCACCATCTTCTTCGGCGCTGCCCTCGCCAACGTACTCCGCGGTGTTCCGCTGCAAGCCGACGGCTATTTTTTCCTGCCTCTTTGGACCAACTGGCAACCAGGCACATACCCAGGCATTCTTGACTGGTACACCGTGATTGGTGGCCTTGTCGCTCTCGTTGCGCTCACACTGCACGGCGCTCTCTGGCTCACCATCAAGACTTCCGGCGACCTGGCCTTGCGCGCCCGCCGCATCGTCACTCCACTCTGGCTTGCATTGGCGGCCCTCACCGTCGTAAGCCTCGCCGCCACGATCATCGTCCGCCCAGCCAGTCTGAACAACTACTTCAATTACCCAATTACTTTCGTCGTCCCCGGCGGGGTTATCGCTTCGATGGCCGGAATCTGGTTCCTCAATCGAAACGCCCAGCCAATCAAAGCGTTTCTCTCTTCCGGCCTCTACCTCTTCTTCATGCTTGCCGGAGCTTGTTGGGGACTCTATCCTACACTGCTCCCCGCTACTACCGGGGCCGACCGCGACATCACCCTCAACCGTGCTATCTCCGGTCCGCATACCCTCGCCGTCGGACTGGTTTGGTGGAGTTTTGGTATGGTCCTTGCGATCGGCTACGTCGTCTTTGTATACCGCGAGTTTCACGGGAAAACCGATCTGCCTGAGGGTGTGCATTGAGCGTGCCGAAGAACTCGCTCGATAGGCAGGCAGGCTTTCAGGCCCGCAGCGCGCGAAGAAAATATTAGCGTTCGCGAAGTATCGGATGTGGTCCCTGAGGGCCTAGGAATTACAGTTCGGCGAAGTCTAAAAAGCATCGAAACTTTACCCGTCGTAAACTACCGGTTGTAGGAATCGAATTTTCAATCAAACGTATTTTCAACGACATGCAGATCAGCGGATGACACCTAAGACCATGAAAAGCAGCCGTAATCCGATAAACAGAGCGCCGATGGAGCGCATCTTTACTCCCAGTATGCTGTAGGTTTCCTGCTTCAAATTTACCTTACTTGATTTCGACCTCCCGGTAATGCCGCTCAATTCCGTAAACTACACCGATTCGGCAACTCCGCCTTATGAAAGAATGAAGGCTGAGCGACTTTGGGTCAAAGTAATTATATGTCTGGCGAACACAGAAGGGATGACGCAGGAGTAGCAGTCGAGAAAGCTCAGGAAAATGAGCGGATCGTGCTGGCCATTGTCGCGGGTGACCAGGAGGCCGAGCAGTCCCTAGTCCTGCAATATCTTCACCGGATCAGGGCCATGCTGCTGGCTCGAACCCGTGACCCCGATCTGGCGGCCGATCTACAGCAGGATGTGATGGTTGAGGCTATTTGCGCTCTGCGGCGCGGGCAGCTCCGCGAAGTTGAAAAGCTGTCTTCTTTTATTCTTGGGATCGCCCGCAACGTTCTCAATAGCCATTTTGAAAAGGCTACACGCCAGCCTGTTTCGTTGGAGTTTCCTAACGATCTGCCTGATCATGTAGCAGCCATGGACCTGGTCGCGGAGGAGCAAGAGCAAGTGCTGGCAGCGCGCGCTATCTCCGCCCTGGACCCGGTTGATCGATCCATACTCCAGATGACTCTGGTGGAAGGGCTTAAGCCCGGGGTCATCGCCCAGCAACTGCGTCTGAGTCCAACTGTCGTGCGGCAGAGGAAGGTGCGCGCTACGCGGAAAGTCGCTAATTTAATCCTGAAGCTGTCACAAAACAATTCCACGACTCACTTGAGTGAAAGGGTTGTTCGATGACAAAATGCACTGGATCACTTGCTGAACTCAATTCGTTGCCCTACATCGAGGGTACTTTGTCCGCCCGCGAGATCGAGCAGTTTGAAGAGCACTACTTCGACTGTCCGGTTTGTTTGGCCCGCCTGCAAGCCATTCAGGCTGTCGGCCTGGAACTGGCTCGCAATCCCATTGCTCTGCCTGCGGAGCTTGAGCCGAGGAGCCGGCTCGGTTGGCCGGTGTGGTTTTGGAGTGCGGGAGCCATTTCCGCAATGCTGCTGGTGAGCGTATTCACCTATAAGAGAATAGAAGTCAGGCCGGGGAAGCCGACGGGAGCTCTGAGTCAACCGCAATCGCCTCCGCAGACGCAGGTTCCCTCGCAACCCGCCGCGAAGCCCGTGCATCTTTCCCAGTTGGCCGACCTCACATTGCCTGCATTCCGCCTGCCCAATCTGCGCGGAGAGAGCCTGGACGCACACTTTGAAGCAGGGATGAAGGAATACACCAATGGCAATTGCTCTGGCACCGTCGCGGCTCTGGCGCAAGTTCCTGCCGAGAGCGGGGAAGCGCGCGCGGCCGCGTTCTACTCCGGCGCCTGCCAGATGCACCTGGGGGATTATGCCTCGGCTTCTCAGCTTTTGCGCAATGTGGCCAATGCCGGAGATTCGCCCCAACAGGAGGCCGCACTCTATGAACTGGCACAGATCGCACTCGTCGGCAACGATCCGGCCACGGCTAACGCTTACCTCAAGCGCACCATTGCCCTGCGCGGAGATTTGGAAGGAAAAGCACGGAAGCAGAGGCGGCGGATGACTGCGTTGACCGGTCAGGGCAATGCGGTCGAAGGAAAGAACTCTGAAGCAAAGTAACGGCTTGGCGATAAAAGAATCCATCTGAATTGGATGAACGCGCAATGGATCAATCTACTTCTCGTTTAAGAGGTACTTCAATGCGAGTTGCAATCGGCAGGTTGACGTTGCCACTTCTCTTTGTGCTCCTCTGTCTGCCTAGCCCCGCGCAGCAGGCTGCCCAGCCCGTGCAGCAAAGTACCCAACAGGCTGCCCTTTCCGACAAGCCGTCGATTGACTTAGTCGCCGAGGCGCGTAAAGCCCTACATGCCGCCGAGCTCGCGCATCCCGGCAAAACGGTGGAAGTGGCCGAAGCACAGGCCCAACTGGTGGAGATGCAGTTAACGGGGGAGCCCAACTCCCAGATACTGGAGCTCACCATGCAAGCGCTGGCCGGGGCAGAAGCCGCGGCGGGTCCGCGCAGCACTACCTACGTGAATGCTCTGGCCGTTACATCGGATGTTTATGTTTGGCTCGGCCGCTACTCCGAGGCGCGGCTCTTCGCGGATCGTGCTTTTGAGGTTGCACGAAAAGAGTTCCCAAATTCTCAGTACTTCGCCGTTGCCGCTTACTCACTAGGTTCTGTCTGCTATCGGCTGGGAGACATACCCTGTACGCTGCGAACGACCGAAGCAGGCATCGCCATCGACCGAAAGGGCGGCCCAGAGCGCGAACTGGCTCTGGCAACAGCGCTAGCGCTTGTCGCTGACGCGAAGGATTGGATCGGCGATCACACCGGCGCCGGTATTGATTTTGAAGAGGCTTTGTTCATCTATTACCGCTCGTATCCAGACGACCCACGTTTAGGTTCCTTCGAGAATTACGCCGGTGTGCATTACACTAAAACCCAAGATTTTTTCAAAGCTCTCTCCCACTTAAACCGCGCTCTTGAGCTCAACCTCAAGAACTTTGGACATGACTCCTGGGAAGTCGATAACTCTCTTGAGTATCTGGCCGAATTATACAGCCGTACCGGAGAGTTCTCTCTTGCCTGGAAGAATTTCGATAGCGCTATCAGCGGCCATTTCGCTTTCTTCGATTCACCGGCGTGGAGTCACCTGGCGTACGCGCGCTCTCTGGCGTCTGGAGGTGATCTTCCGCGTGCGATCAAAGAGAGCCTGCAGTCCGCGCAAATGAGCCGTGAGAGCTTTGTGCTGGAGGCTCGCACTCTGCCGGAAAGACAGGCGCTTGCCTACAGCATTGACCGTCCCCAAGGTCTTAATATTGCGCTCTCGGTTCTCGCGCGCCATCCCGAAATGCCGCCAGCTGACATCTATCAAGAGATGTTGCGGTCCCGCGTTCTGGTGGCCGACGAGATGGCGCGCCGCCAGAAGAACCTGAATGCAAGCAAGGACCCGGAGGTCGCTCGGCTGCTCAAGGAGATGGACCAGGCTCGCGTCGATCTGCTGGCCGTTGAACAGAAGGAACAGGCAAACCAGGACAACGACGCCATCGTTCAAGCTACCAGCCGGATGGAGAAGATCGAACGCGAGTTGGCCGAGCGTAGTGTTG
Source organism: uncultured Occallatibacter sp. (assembly GCA_964525655.1). Taxonomy (GTDB): domain Bacteria; phylum Acidobacteriota; class Terriglobia; order Terriglobales; family Acidobacteriaceae; genus Telmatobacter. Next base: position 6,529 of record CAZGHZ010000086.1, on the reverse strand, counting down.
CCCTGCGCGATGATGAGCGGTCCGGCGCCGTCCGCCTGGAAGATATTCGCCGCAGCCTGCCTACCCACTCGGTCCTCATATCCTATGTGTCCTACAAGCGCTACGCTGTGGAGAAAGTTGATCCCGCGCGCACCGTGTCGTCGGCTTATCTCGCCTTTGTACTCAAACCAGATTCCGGCCAGATTCGCGTTTTCGATCTGGGTGACGCCAAACCGATCAACCAACTGGTGACCCGCGCCAGGGCGAGCGCTGACGCAGAGGCTCACGCCGCTGGTCTAGGCTCGGTTCGCAATGAACGCCAATGGCGCGAGGCTGCGGCAGCACTGCGCGAGCGCGTATGGGATCCGCTGCGCACCGAAGTCGGCGATGCCAAATTGGCCTTGGTTGTACCTGACGGACTCCTCAATCTGATTCCATTCAGCAGCCTGCCCGAGGGCAAAGGATATTTGGTCGAGCACGGACCGGTGATTCACCTCCTCTCCAGCGAGCGCGATCTGGTTCCCACCGAGGTCGTGCGCCAGAAGGCCGGGTTACTGGCGGTAGGCAATCCAGCATTTGAGCAGGCCGGAAACACTTTGTCTGCATCTGTCTTGCGCGATGCGGATATCAACTGCGAGAACATGGACAAGGTTGAATTCCGTTCCCTGCCAGGCACCGCAACCGAGGTCGACGATATTCGTGCCGCGTGGCAGCGCTGGAATAGCAGCGAGCCATGGGAGGTAGAGACCGGCACGGAAGCGACAAGTGCACGATTCCTCGCGGATGCGTCGCACAGCCGCGTTCTCCACATCGCCACGCATGCCTTTCTGCGGGACAGCAGTTGCGGAGGCGGCAATCCGCTGCTTCGCTCGGGACTGATCTTTGCCGGTGATTCCCATGCTGCCGGCGCTTCCATCCTCACCGCGCAGCGCATTGCCTCCATGGACCTGAGCGGCCTGGACTGGGCCGTGCTTTCCGCCTGCAACACCGGCAACGGCGAATTGCACGATGGCGAGGGCGTGTTGGGCCTGGAACGTGCCTTTCGCGAGGCTGGCGCTCGAAGCGTCGTTATATCGCTGTGGTCCGTAGATGACGATCTGACCCGCCAGTTCATGCACGAGCTGTATGCCCAGCGTCTGGGCCTTCATGCTTCCACAGCCGACTCTATGTGGAATGCCGAGCGCAAGCTGTTGCTAGCCCGACGCGCAGCCGGCAAGAGCACCCATCCCTGGTACTGGGCCGGATTCGTGGCCTTCGGAGCATGGGAGTAATGCGAAAAGGCAAGTCTTCGGAATGTCTTTTGTTGGCGAATCAAGAAAGAAATCCGACTTCCGATGAGTATTCTAGAGAATATTTTTAAGAAATCTCTCACTTCAGCCGTCACAATTCTCCTCGCTGAGGCACATAGTCACGACTCCCTTGGTTGAGTGCTGCGATCTTCGCGACCTTCTTCGACCTTTACCGAATCGATGAAGTCTCCCGATTAGCCGCGAGACGCTCTAGCTGTTTCAATCGGGGCTTGGTTCATAAGAGATCGACGCTCTAAGTGAATGATTCATAGCATCTTCAACTCGGAGAAGGAAACGGAGTTCGCGAATGAGAAACTGGACGAGATTCTGTGCATTAATGCTATCGGCATTGGTGTTGATTACGGTTGTTGGCTGCGGCGGAGGAGCGAATCTCACCCCCCCTCCGACCACATACGCTATCAGCGGTACGGTCACCGGGTACACCGGCTCAGGGCTGGTGTTGCAGAATAATGCCGGCAACAATCTGGCGGTCTCGGGGAATGGTGGCTTCGCATTCACCAATCCAGTTGCCAGCGGAGGCGCCTACAGCGTCACGGTTCTCACGCAGCCTACATCTCCGGCGCAGACTTGCACGGTAGCCAACGGTAGCGGCACGGCCAGCGCCAACGTCACCAATGTGGCGGTCACCTGCACGACCACCTCAACGACCACCTACACCATTGGCGGCACGGTCACCGGTCTCACCGGCACAGGTCTGGTTTTGCAGGATAACGGCGGCAACAATCTGGCAGTAAACGCCAGCGGCAGCTTTACCTTCAGCACTGCAATTGCCAGCGGAGGCGCCTATAACGTGACGGTTCTCACGCAGCCCTCCGGCCAAAGCTGTTCGGTAGGCGATAGCAGCGGAACAGCCACGGCCAATGTCACGATTGTGACGGTCACTTGCACGACGACGCCCACCTACACCATCAGCGGCACGGTCACCGGTCTTGTGAACTCGGGACTGGTCTTGCAAGATAGTGTCGGTGGAAGCCAGACGCTTGCCGCAAACGCCACCAGCTTTAGCTTCACAGGGGTTGCCAGCGGCAGCAAGTACAACGTTTATTTGTCCGCAGCGCCCACCGGCCAAAGCTGTTCGGTGAGCAATGCCACCGGAACCCTGACGGCTAATGTAACCAATGTGGCCGTCACCTGTTCGTTGAATACCTTCACCATCGGCGGCACAGTGACTGGACTCTCTGGCTCAGGGGAGCTAGTGCTGCAGAACAACGGCGGAACAATCAGCAGTGTGGGAACCAATGGAACCTATAGCTCACTGTACAACAACGTTGCCTACGGCAGCAGCTACAACATCACTGTGAATACGCAGCCCACTGGCCAGACTTGCACGATTACCAATGGCAGCGGAACGATAACAGCCAATGTCACCAATGTGGCAATCACCTGTACGACGAACCCAACCTACACCATCGGCGGCACGGTTTCCGGACTTGCGGGCACGGGTCTGGTGTTGCAGGATAATAACGGCAACAACTTGGCGGTGAGCGCCAGCGGCAGCTTTACCTTCAGCACAGCAATTGCCAGCGGCGGTGCATATAGCGTGACGGTTCTTACGCAGCCCAGCACTCCCACGCAGACTTGCACAGTGACTAACGGCAGCGGCACAGTGGCTAGTGCCAATGTCACCAATGTGACGGTCACCTGCACGACGAATTCGACCTACAGCATTAGCGGCACGATCACAGGCGTTGTGAACTCGGGGATGGTCTTGCAAGATAGTGTCGGTGTCAGTGGAGGCCTAACGATTGCCGCGAACGCCACCAGCTTCACCTTCACCGGGGTTGCCAGCGGTAGCACTTACTTCGTCTATTTGTCCGCAGAGCCCACCGGCCAAAGTTGTTCGGTGAGCAATGCCAACGGAACCCTGACGGCGAACGTAACGAATGTGGCGATCACTTGCTCGATGAGTACGTTCACCATCGGCGGCACAGTGACCGGTCTATCGGGCTCAGGGCAGTTAGTGCTGCAGAACAACGGCGGAAGCCTCTCGAGCCTGGGCCAGAATGGCACCTATCCTGCACTCTTCAACAACGTTGCCTACGGCAGCACCTACAACATCACTGTAAATACGCAGCCCACTGGCCAGACTTGCTCGATTACCAATGGCAGCGGAACGATAACAGCCAACGTCACCAATGTGGCGATCACCTGCACGACAATCCCTACTTACACCATCGGCGGTACAGTCACTGGCCTCACGGGCGCGGGTCTAATGTTGCAGGATAATAACAGCGACACTCTTGTGGTGAGCAACAGCGGCATTTTCACCTTCGCAACTCCCATCGCGAGCGGGAGCGCTTATGCCGTCACCGTGCTCACGCAGCCCAGCTCTGGGAAGCAAACCTGTACAGTGACCGGCGGCAGCGGAACGGTTAGCGCCAATGTCACGAATGTGAGTGTCACCTGCAAGACGACCACTTACACCATCGGCGGCACAGTTTACAACCTCAGGGGCACGGGACTGGTGTTGCAAGACAATCTCGGCGACAACTTTACGGTGAGTGCAAACGGCAGCTTCACTTTCGCCACCGCACTCGACTACGGCACCACATACAGCGTGACGGTGCTTACCCAACCCGCCGCCCACTCTTGCACGGTAACTAACGGCAGCGGAACTGCAAACTTCAATATTACGAACGTCGAGGTCGCCTGCGTTGGCGAATGGACCTGGATGGGCGGAAACAGCACGGCGGCAAGTTGCACATCCTTCTATCACAATTATTCCTGCACCCCGGTAGGGATTTACGGCGCTGGTTCGGGAAACTTCCCCGGAGCCCGCGATGGAGCTGCAACCTGGACCGATAGCAGCGGCAACTTCTGGCTCTTCGGAGGCTATGGTATCGACTCCGCCGGCTATCTAGGCGAACTCAACGATCTTTGGAAGTTCAGTTCTTCTACTATGGAATGGACTTGGGTGGGCGGAAGCAAGACCATTCCTCAACCAAACAACTTAGTCAGCGGCTATACTGCTTATGGCACCCCTGGAGTGTACGGAACACAGGGTACACCTTCGTCCACCAACATCCCCGGAGGCCGCGATGGGGCTTCGACCTCGATCGATAGCAACGGCAACCTCTGGCTATTTGGAGGTCATGGTTGCGTCAGCGGCGCTTGCGCACTCGAAACCACTAGTTCGACTCAAATAGACACCAGTTACAGCTTAGGCAACCTCAACGACCTTTGGGAGTACAGTCCTTCGACTAACCAATGGACCTGGGTGAGCGGATATAACAACCTATATGGTCCGATCCTAATTAGCGGGTCCCCTACCTCGACTTATTACTATTTTTCATGGCCGGGGTCGTACGGTGCGATAGGATCTGCTGGAACTCCTGGCGGTCGTTCAAACAGTTCGATATGGATTGATAACAGCGGCGACTTCTGGCTCCTTGGAGGCCACGGATACGGAAGCGCGGGCGAGGCATCCGGTGGCTCTGAAGGCATACTCAACGATCTCTGGGAATATAGTCCTTCAACCAAAACGTGGGTGTGGATGGCCGGAACCAGTACCTCCAACACCACTATTACACTTCCTCCTGGAAGCTTTCCCGGTGGCCGCCAAGAGGCTACAAGCTGGACGGACGGCAGCGGTAACTTCTGGCTCTTTGGGGGCGATCTCTATGGGTCTAATCCCCTTAATGACCTTTGGGAATTCACTCCTTCAACGAAAGAATGGACGAGTGTGGTTGCAAACTACTCATACGTTGATGGGGTGTATGGCACGTTGGGAATCCCCGCTGCCGGCAACATCCCGGGAGGCAGGTTTGGCGCTTCGAACTGGAGGGATAGCAACGGTAACGTCTGGGTTTTTGGTGGGAGTGGGGACAACGTTGATATCAACGACCTTTGGGAGTTCAACCCTGCCACAAGCGATTGGGCATGGATGGGGGGGAGCAACTCAGACAACGATTACCAGCCCGCTGTGTACGGTACTCCGAGCGTACCGGCCGCCGTGAACCTTCCTGGAGCCCGCGACGGAGCTGCGAATTGGATCGATAGCAGCGGAAATCTCTGGCTCTTCGGCGGGTATGGCTATGATTCGGCCGGAACCTTGGGACAACTCAACGACCTCTGGGTGTACAAGCCATAAGAGCATTGAGAACAACAGCCCGCTCATTCCAGCGTTTCGGTGAGTGAGCGGGCTGTTTTTGACATAGCCCCCGATGAGCCTCCCAAGGTCTTCATATCGGATCACTGGGTCGATTCTGCAAGTCAAACGAAAGCGAACGGCCATTGTGATCCTTTCTGCGGGCAATGAAACTCTGTCCGTCACCTTTACCCCACAGATGCCGTCGATTACACGACGGAGACAGCCGCCGTGACTTTGACGGTCAACCCAAATGCCTTGCCCTTTTTGGGAAATATAACTCCCGCCATTGCCAATGCAGGAGGCACGGCCCTCGCCATTACCGTCAACGGAGTGAATTTCCTGCCCAGCTCGACAGTGTACTGGGGAACCTCGGCTCTTGTTATGCAGTACGTGAGCGCATCACAACTTACTGCCACAGTCACCGCCGCTGACATTGCTATTCCAGGTGCTACTGCGATCAACGTGCAAACCCCTGCACCAGGCGGTGGAACCTCCGACATATTGCAGTTTGAAGTTGATTCTCCTGCGGCAACGGCAACCTATTCGATCAGTTTCCCTGCTGCAGTGATAAGTGCCACTGCAAGTTGCCTGAACCTACCTGCTGGAGCCATATGCAGTTATTGATCAGCGACCAAAGTGTCGACGATAACAACTGCTTCGACAACGCCAGCCGGAACCCATCAGGACACGGTAGTTTTTGATGAGGCCATATCCAGCACAGCAGCAGCGGGCATTTTCTTCCCATTCCTTTTGTTGTCGTTATTCTTCCTTCGCAAGAAGCCGACTCTGCGTATCCGTCGCGTGCCCGCTCCTGATGCCGTCGAGTTGCCTGCAACGAAACCGCTTACGTCGCTTCTTCGTCGGATCCAACAGCAGCTATGTTCGGGGGGACGAATGCATGATCTGCCTTTGCTCCCCAGTCCAGGCCACTGCGGCGCTGCGCGCCGGAAGAATTTTCGATACTCCACTCCTGAAAGGGTCGTGCCGGAAACGTGTAGGTGCAGACCATTGAGAAGAGCGTTTTCGATGCCGTGAACTCGCGCACGGATGCTGTGCTCGATGGCTGGTCAGCGCCTGTAAAAGAGATGGGGCTGCAAGGAAGAAAGCCGCGGGGTCCGAATGCAATTCGGCGAAGTTCGGCGAAGTCTGA
>CAZGHZ010000085.1:0-21380 GCA_964525655.1 uncultured Occallatibacter sp. | reverse complement strand
CCTTCCACAGCCCGTCGATCACGCTCAGCATCACCATCCGCTCGTGATAGCGCATCGTCGCTGCGCTGAGGATCCGCTCCTTGGCCGCGTACTGCTCTTTGAGCTTCTCGAAGATCGCCTCGCCCAGCTCGTGCCGGCTGAGTTGCTGCGGACCGATTCCAGTGGCGCCTATATTCAGCGACGCGAGTTTCAGCCCAAAGTGGTCGACGAGCTTTTCGTCGAGTCCTTTCATGTCCCACTGATCCGGATGAACCTTTTCGCCGGCAAACTCATCGAGCAGGCCGCTCAGAATCCCGCCGACATAATCCTCCAGGATCAGCTCTTTCTGCTCCACGCCCTCCAGCAGTTGGCGGCGCAGCCCGTAGACCGCCTCGCGCTGCTTGTTCATCACATCGTCGTATTCGAGCAGGTGCTTGCGCGACTCGAAGTTCTGCGCTTCCACTCCCTTTTGCGCATTCTCGATCTGTTTCGAGACCATCCTCGACTCGATGGGCACATCCTCTTCCATGCTCCGCTGGAGCAGGGTTCCCGCCCACTTGCCGGCAAAGATGCGCATCAGGTCGTCTTCCAGCGAGAGATAGAACTTCGATTCGCCGGGATCGCCTTGGCGGCCCGCGCGCCCTCGAAGCTGATTATCCACGCGCCGCGACTCATGACGCTCCGTTCCCAGGATGAACAGGCCTCCGGATGCGATCACCTGGTCGTGCTCCAGGCGCGCTGCCTCGGCATGAACCGTGAAGACCTCCGTCCACTCAGGCTCGGCGATCTCGAACTCCTGGCCCTGGTAATAGAAGCGCAGGAATCCCGCCGGCGCCATCGGGTTGATCGCGCCCTCGGCCACGCTGATGGCCCGCGCCTTGGCCTTCTTCACCAACTCCTGGCGGGCCATGAAATCCGGATTGCCGCCCAGCAGAATATCCGTGCCGCGGCCGGCCATGTTGGTCGAGATGGTCACCATCCCCAATCGTCCGGCCTGCGCCACAATCTCCGCTTCGCGTTCGTGGAATTTGGCGTTCAGCACCACATGGCGCACGCCCTTGCGCTGCAAGATACCCGAGAGGCGTTCCGACTTCTCAATCGAGGTGGTGCCCACCAGCACCGGCTGCGTCTTCTCGTGCAGGGCGGCGATCTCCTCCGAGACGGCCTTGAATTTCTCCTTCTCCGACCGGTAGACCACATCCGGATTCTCCAGCCGCCGCATCGGCTTGTTGGTCGGGATGACGACGATCTCCAGCTTGTAGATCTTTTCGAACTCGGCCGCTTCGGTTTCCGCCGTGCCCGTCATGCCGCTCAGCTTTTGATACAGGCGGAAGTAATTCTGGAAGGTGATCGTGGCCAGCGTCTGGTCTTCCTTGCGGATGTTCACGCCCTCCTTGGCCTCGATCGACTGGTGCAGTCCGTCGCTCCAGCGGCGTCCCGGCATCATGCGGCCGGTGAAGGTGTCCACGATAATCACCTCGCCGTCCTTCACCACGTAATCCACGTCGCGCTTGTAGAGCGCGTGCGCCTTGATCGCCGTCTCCACGTAGTGCTTCAGTTCCCAGTTCTCCGCGTCGGCGATGTTGCCGATGCCCAGCGCCTTTTCGATCGTCACCCAGCCCTCGTCGGTGACGCCGATCGTCCGCTGCTTCTCGTCGACGATGTAGTCGCCGGTGAGGAATTTCTCGCCCTCGGCCAGCCGGATGTTCAGTTCCTCCTGGCGCTTCGTATCGCTTGCCTCGATCTCCTCGCCCTTCTCCAGTTGCGGAATGATCTTCCGCGCGCGCGCGTATTTGTCGGTCGTCTGGTCGGTCGGTCCGGAGATGATCAGCGGCGTGCGCGCCTCGTCAATGAGGATCGAGTCCACTTCGTCGACGATGGAGTAGTAGTGGCCCCGCTGCACGCAGTCTTTTATCTCAAATTTCATGTTGTCGCGCAGGTAGTCGAAGCCAAATTCATTGTTCGTTCCGTAAGTGATGTCAGCAAGGTAAGCATTCCTGCGCTCATTGTCGTCGAGGTCGTGGACGATCACGCCCACCGTCAATCCCAGAAACTCGTAGATCTTTCCCATCCACTCGGCGTCGCGCTTGGCCAGGTAGTCGTTGACCGTGACCACGTGCACGCCGTGGCCGGCAAGCGCATTCAGGTAGCAACTCAGCGTGGCCACCAGCGTCTTGCCTTCGCCGGTCTTCATCTCGGCGATCTTGCCCTGGTGCAGCACCATGCCGCCGATCAACTGCACGTCGAAGTGGCGCATCTGCACCGTGCGCCAGCCCGCCTCGCGCACCACCGCGAAGGCCTCGGGCAGAAGCTCGTCCAGCGCCTCCCGCTCGGCCGCGGCCTGCTCCACTGCCCGCCGTTCTGCAACCTCCCGCGCCTCGGTTTCGCGTCCGTCGGCGCGAAGCTGGTCGGGGCTTTCAGAGCCTTTCAGCCGCTCCGCGACCTTCTCCGCAATCCGGGTCCGGAATTCAACGGTTCTGGCCCGCAACTGCTCGTCTGAAAGCTGCTTCATGTCGGCTTCCAGAGCATTGATTACAGCTACAATGGGCATCAACCGCTTGATCAGGCGCTCGTTCGCCGTGCCGAAAATCTTCGTTAAGAGCTTATCGAAAAACACAGGATTCTCCGTCTACCAGTGTAAATGCTGAGGGTTGCGGCGAGTTGGACGCGCTTGCTCGCGAATGGGGCTGGGTGCCGCACATTTGGCGCATTCTTATCGCGTCAGATGTGGGAAACCGCGAACCTCGACCGGCCAATCCGTAAAACTCCAAAATCGATCCGTGCCCCATCCTTTCGCCTTTCTTCCGGCGAAAGGGTGGGATACCACGAACCTCAACCGGCCGTCTTCATCTGTCCATCTCAAAGCCGCAATACGAGCCGGTCCACCGGCTCGCCCCGCCGAATCCGCTTGAGCTGCCGGCTCAGTTGTTTCTTCAGGTTTTCCGGATCGCCTTCGTCATCCTCGTCGGCGTCCTCGTCCTCCTGCACCTTCAGAACGCAAGCAACGCTGGGTCGGTAAAACAGCCACATCACCTGGAGGAGTGCCATGCCCATCGCAAGGCAGCAGGAAGTAAACCCCGAGGACCTTCTTCCGCGGCGCTGCCTTCGTCGCAAACGAAGGCGCATCCAACAGTAGTGAACGACGGTCACAGCCATGACTAAGAGCGGGAAAGACCCGGCCAGAACGCACCAGGCAATGAATGCATGGATGTTCATAAAGACCTTTCTTGAAATCGCGGACAGAACTGCTCGAACGAAAGAACCACAGCCGCAGAGCAACCTGAGCTGTTCTGGAGAGCCGGGCCAATTTCGAGGGAATTAGGCGATCTGGAAAGGTGGCGGGCGCTGGAAGAGTGCTTGAAGCGCCGGAGCATCAGGTGCGCGGCTAATGTACTCATCGGCCAACGGCGCAAGCAGGCTGAGCGGCGAGATGACTCCAACGAAGATAAGCGGCAGAATCGCCAGCCAATCCGCGCTACAGGAGCTGCCGTGCGGGATCAGCAGGCAGACCAGAGCGATTCCGATTGCGATGGCCGCAATCAGGAGCCAACCACGCCGCTGCCGGTTCTGAGTCATCTTTGCCCTACCGGCTCTCAGTATACAGACCTTGCGCCTATTGGGGTCAATGGCTTCTTGGCTCGGAATATCACGACTACCGCTGTAAGACCCGGGCCCTGCTTCCAGGAGTCTAGTGACAACCACCCAGCAATTCGCGGACCGGCTTTTCTAAGAATCTCTGGATGTTTTTGGAGGATGAAGCAGATTAGACCCTTGTGCGGCGGAGAGCTTAGCAGACGCTGGCTGCGTTTCTCCTTCAGTCAGCCACATCATCAAATACGCCCATGGCACAGCCGCGATCAAATCGAGAATGTAATGTTCTCCAGTTGCCAGGGTAGCCCAGGCAGTCAGGAAGGCTATCAATCCAAACAGCCACTTCCAGCCGCCACTTGAGGCCAGAAAGAGCATCATTGCCCATGCTAGATGCATGGACGGCATACAGTTCCTAGCAGCGGAAGGGCATTTGACGAGTTCGGGACCTACGGCGGGGCAAAGTATGTAGCACAGCCCGGCAAGCGCAGCGCCTAGAAATGTAGCACGCATTAGGCGAAGCCGGGCTTGTCCATTCAATCCAAACGCACACAATGCCATGAAGAACGGTAAAGCAAAATACACGATTTCTAAGAGCCTGTAAACTGCTGGGTATCCAAGCGACCAACTTCTGACCCACGGGGCAATTCCGAAATCCAGTCGAGCCAGCAGCCAATCCAATGTAACCGGAGTTAAGTCATGTATCCATAAGTTGATTCCGCACGAAAGCACGAACACCGGAATCATCACTGCTACGCCCAAGTCATGCTCCTCCGACGGCGCTCCCTTATACAGAAGGAAGTACATCCACCGGCCAACCAACAAGGTGCTCCCGGCCAATCCCCATGACATATAGACTGGAGGATGCAAGACGATTCCCAAAACCATAAAGGCTGCCCAGATGCTGAGTAAAAGGAAGTCAATGGACGTAAATTTGGGAGTTCGAATGATGAGAATGTCTGAAGCTTTCATTCTTGCATCTCCAAGACAAGTGTTGCGCGGTTAGACCAGTGCGGAGAATGGCCTGCCCATGCACCTGCAAGGCGGACTTCCTCGACCACATCCGTGTCCATAAGCCGGTTTGCGTGCAGGCACTGCCACGCATCGCCGATGCGCAGATGAATCAGCAGGGACGGCTTGGTGGAGAACACGATGCGACGGGCGCCCCCATCGGCTTCGCCGAAGTGGGTTTCCTTGCCGTGGAATTCCCCGCTGCTGTTGGTTTCAGATTCGCCTACGACATTTTAGCGTACTCGGTCTCCAGCCGCTGGAGTTCATCGTAGGCGGGCTTCTTACTGAAGTCATAAGCGGTTGGGACAGTTTTCTCCTGTGGCGAGATTGCCTCACCCATAAAGCTCTCCGCGCGCCTTTCGATGAGACTCCTGGTCGCTGCTTACAGGAATTATTGACAATCACGCAGTAATTCCCCGGCTGTCTGCTCCAAGAATCTCAATTGCAGACTTGTCATCACCACAGGATGGTTTGCCCTTCCGTGTCAATGCCAGGGGTGAGACGGTTTCAGGCGGCGGCCGATTTAACCTCCCCGTGAAGCGGCATGACGGTCTCCTCTGCTACCGTCTTGTGCATGAACACGAGGACTTTGCTATCGGTTTCCAGTTCTGCCCTGCTTTTCGCAGCGTGGCTGCTTCCGGCGCAGACAATCGACCTCCCTACGAGCAAACAGTTGATTGGCCCGATTCCAGGCCATCCGCAGCGGCTCAACAGCCTGCCCATCTCGATGGCCGTCTCTCCGGATGGCCGCTACGTGGTCACGGTCAACGCCGGTTACGGCACAACCGAGTCGAAGTATGAGCAGTCGCTGGCGGTGCTCGATACCCAGACGGGCGCGGTCGCCGACTTCCCGGATGCCCGCACGCTGATGAAGGCTGCCAAGCAGACGCTCTACTCGGGGCTGGCCTTCAGTAAAGACGGAAGCCATATCTACGCGAGCATGGCCTCGAATACCGACCCGCTCGGCGACGGCAAAGACAAGACGGGCAATGGCGTGGTCGTCTATAGCTTTGCCGCGGGCAAGGTCGAGCCCGAGCGCATGATCCCTTTACCGCTCCAGCAGTTGGCGCCGGGAAGAAAGACCAAGCTGGTCGGCGGCGTGGATGGAGATAAGGGAGTGCCTTTCCCGGCGGCGATTGCGGTTGTAGGCCCAGCAGGACGCGAAAAGCTGCTCGTCGCTGACAACCTCTCCGACGATGTGGTGTTGCTCAATCTCGACACCGGCAAGATCGAGAGGCGCTTCGATCTCTCGGAAAGCGATGCCGTACCCGGAACCTACCCTATCGCGCTGGCCGTTTCGAAGGACAGTGAACGAGTCTTTGTCGCCCTGTGGAATGCCTCGGAGATTGTGGAACTCGATCTGGCCAAGGGGACGGTGGGCAGGAAACTGACCCTGCTCAAGCCGGCCAGCCCAATCGCTGCCGGAACCCGCCCCTGCGACTTTGCCTTCTCGCCCGATGAAAAGACTCTCTACGTGGCGCTGGCCAACCGGGATGCCGTCGCCGTCGTCAATGTGGCTGCTGGACAATTCATAGTGAAGGGCTTCTTCGACACCCGGCTTCCCAGCCAGAGCTACTTCGGCGCCGAGCCAGTGGCCGTGGCCGTCAACGGCGACGGCAGCCGCTTGTACGTCGCCAACATGGCCAGCGATGCCATCGCTGTGATCGACACGAACAAGTTGACCTCAAAGGCCACCAAACAGGGGATGGTCGAGCCGATCGGCTTCGTGCCCACCGAGTGGATGCCCATCTCGATGGCTTTTTCGAGTGGAAACCTCTACGTCGCCACGGGCAAGGGCAAGGGTACCGGGCCAAACAACTTCCCACAACGCCAGGCGGATGAGAACAAGTCAGTCCGGCCTTCAAGCTCGAGTACCTATATCGGCACGCTCTTGTATGGCTCTCTGGCGACCCTCGATGCTGGGGAGATTGAGAAAAACCTGCCGCAATGGACCTCGGTCGCGCTCGAATCCAACCGCATGAAGGCGGCTGCGGAGAAGATCTCCTTTGCCGGAGCGCAACAGGATCGCATCAAGCACGTCATCTACATCATCAAGGAGAACCGGACCTACGATCAGGTCTTCGGCGATCTGAAGAAAGACGGCAAGCCGGTAGGCAACGGCGATCCCAGCCTGACCATGTATGGCGAGGCTATCACCCCCAATCTGCACAAGCTGGCCTTGCAGTTTGGTGTGCTGGACAACTTCTTCGACTCCGGCGAGGTCTCCGGCGACGGGCACGTCTGGTCCACGGCGGCCATCGGCACCGACTATCTGGAGAAGACCTGGCAGCAGGAGTACCGCGGCGGACAGAGAACCTACGATTGGGAAGGCATGGTGGCCGAGGGCTATCCGCTGCTGCAAAAAATTCCCGATGTGAATGAGCCGGCCAGCGGCTATCTCTGGGGCGATCTCGCCGCGCATGGCAAAACCTACTACCACTTCGGCGAGTTCATCTCGACGAAGTTCTGCAATGAGCGCAGGACGGAAAATCCGCAGATGGGGCCGATGGCCGAAGGCGGCAAATGTGCGCGCAGCGCTGTCGCCCCTGGCGAAAGGCTGCCCGAGGAGTGGGGCGGCGAGGTGAACAAGTGGCCCTGGCCGATTCCGCTGATGGCCTCGAACATCGCGACCAAACCGGAACTGGTGGGCCATTTTGCCGAGGAGGCGCCGGATTTCAACGTTACAGTGCCCGACCAGGTGCGCGTAGATGTTTTCATGCGCCACCTCAAAAGCTGGATTGCGGACAAAGAGCAGGGAAGAGACACGATGCCCAGCTTTGTCCTGCTCCGGCTGGGCAACGATCATACCGGTGGAACCAGGCCCGGCGGACCTACGCCGAAGGCCTCGATCGCCGACAACGATCTGGCCGTGGGCCGCGCCGTCGAGGCCATCTCGAACTCACCCTTTTGGGACGACACAGCCTTTTTCATTCTCGAAGACGACGCCCAGAGTGGCGGCGACCACGTCGATGCGCATCGCAGCATCGGCGTCGTGGTCTCCAAGTACGCTCCGCATGGAGAGGGCGGCACACCTTTTGTCGATAGCCGCTTCTACTCGACCGTGAGCGTCATCCGCACCATGGAGACGCTGCTCGGCCTGCCTCCAATGAACAACAACGATGCCTTTTCTTCGTTGATCTCGACCTTGTTCACCGGCCCCGGCGATCAGGCGGCCTACACGGCGGACTACTCGAACAGAGACAACGGCCTGATCTACACGGCCAACGTCAAGACGGCCCCAGGCGCGAAGGAGAGCATGAAGATGGACTTCAGCCACGCCGACCGCGCCGACGCGCAAAAGCTCAACATCATTCTATGGAAGGACGCCATGGGCTATAAGCCCGTTCCCGCGCTTCTCAAGATGCGTGGAAAGAAGACTGATCGGGATCACGACGACTAAGGCACCTTTGGATTTACCGCAGACTTCCGTGCCCCATCCATTCCGCGTTTTTCTGCGGAATGGGTGGGATATCTACAAAGTTCCGGTCTTCACAATTCCCGAAGATGCACTAACACTCGCCCCGCGTCGTTAAAGCCTGGCGGCGGCTTGCCCGTACAATGGAAGAGACAGCCGAACCCCGACTCTGCCAATGGCCGACGAACAACAAGAGAAACCCAAAAAGCCCGACGATGAAGTGACGGGCAAGGTCTACGACTCGCGTCTCATCCGCAGGCTTGGGGCTTACCTGCGCCCTTACTTGATTCAGGCCATCATCTCGACTCTGGCCATCTCGCTCAAATCACTCTGCGACGTCGCCGGCCCCTACCTGGTGATGGTGGCCATCGACCGCTACTTTGCGCCGGGCGCGAACGCCTCTCACTCGGGCGGGTTTGTTGTCCAGATGCTGAGCAAGACCAACTGGCTCGGTCGCCTGCTGCCCAACGACCCCTATCAGGGCATCACCCGCCTGGCCGCCATCTATCTCGGTGCGCTGCTCTGCGCCTATCTCTTCCAGTTCATCCAGACCTACCTGATGCAATGGACCGGCCAGAAGCTTATGTTCGACCTGCGGCGCGAGATCTTCCGCCACATGCAGCGGCTTCACATCGGCTTCTTCGATGCCCATCCGGTCGGCCGTCTGGTTACGCGCATCACCTCCGACGTGGACGCCATCAACGAGATGTTCACTGCCGGCGTCTTGGCCATCATCGACGACTCGCTCAATCTCACTTTTATGGCAATCTTAATGCTCAGGATCAATTGGCAGTTGGCCCTGTGGGCATTTTCCGTTCTGCCACTGATCCTCATCGTGACCCGCCTTTTCCGCGACCACGTTCGCGCCAGCTTCCGCCGCGTTCGCACCGCGATTGGCCGCATCAACAGCTTCACCCAGGAGCACATCTCGGGCATGAGCGTGGTGCAGCTCTTCAACCGCGAACAGCGCGCCTTTGACGACTTCGAAGACGTCAATCGCCAGCACATGATCGCCTTCAAAGACACCATCTTCGCCTACGCACTCTTTTATCCCGCGGTCGATCTGCTCTCAGCCATAGCCATTGCCCTGGTGATCTGGCGCGGCGGATTCGGAGTGATCTCAGGCGTGGTAACGGTTGGTGTGCTGAATATGTTCGTCCAGTATTCGCTGCGCTTCTGGCGGCCGATCCAGGACATGAGCGACAAGTACAACATTCTGCAATCGGCCATGGCGGCCAGCGAACGCATCTTCAAGCTGCTCGACACCAAGCCGGAGATTGTCTCGCCGGCCCGCCCTCTCGCAGGGGACGGAAGCAATCGTATCGAGTTCCGCCGTGTATGGTTCAGCTACCAGAAGCTCACACCCGAACAGCAGAGCGCCGTTGACCGGGCTTTGAAAGGGCACGGCTTTAGCCGTGCCGATGAATCGCCCAATAAGATCGGGACTTTAGCCCCTGAGGGAATGCAATCGACGTTGGAGGATTCCCCTGAGGGGCTAAAGCCCGGAGATTCAACTGCGCAAGATGCGGCACGACTGAAGTCGGGCCCATTCAAAACGCCTGAACTTAATGCGGCCGATCTGGCCGCAATCTCCGGCATCGAATGGGTTCTCAAAGACGTTTCGTTCACTGTCGAGCCCGGCCAGACGGTGGCCATCGTTGGTCACACCGGCGCAGGCAAGACAACGCTGATCAGCCTGATGATGCGTTTCTACGACGTTACTGCCGGGCAGATTCTGGTGGATGGCATCGACCTGCGACAGCATGATTTGAGCGCGCTCCGCCAGCACTTCGCCGTCGTGCTGCAAGACCCGTTCCTCTTTACCGGCACGCTGGCCGAGAATATACGCTTCGGCAACGAGGCCATCACAGACGAAGGGCTGCGCCAAGCGGCCCGCGACGTCAACGTGCTGGATTTCATCGAGAGCCTGCCACAAGAATTTGACGAGCCGGTGCAGGAGCGCGGCAACTCGCTCTCGACGGGCCAGAAGCAGCTCATCAACTTTGCCCGCGCCCTGGCCTTCAACCCGCGCATCCTGATCCTCGACGAGGCCACCTCAAGTGTCGACACCGATACCGAATTGCGCATCCGCGGGGCATTGGAGCGAATGGTCGAGGGCCGGACCAGCGTCTTGATTGCTCATCGACTCTCGACGGTGCAGCGGGCCGATACGATTCTCGTGATGCACAAGGCGCAGTTGCGTGAGATGGGCTCGCACCAGCAACTGCTGGCTCAGCGCGGCCTCTACTGGAAGCTCTACCAGCTTCAGTACAGGGACCAGGAAGCCGACGTGTTGGCGAACGGCGCCCGCCAGGCCTCGATCGCACCTGCGGTCTAGCAACGAACGCCGGTCCAGCAACCGGTTATGATTTCCATTACAGGTTGAATCCCCTCGGCGGTTTCCCAGGTGAACTTATGACGGCTTCCGCGCCCGGCGCACTCGATCCCAAATCGCAGTTGCGGAAAACCATGGGCTTTTGGGATGTGCTGCTCTTCAATATCGCCACGGTACTGGGGCCGCGCTGGATCGCCGCCGCGGGACACAACGGCACCTCCTCGATCAGCCTGTGGGTGATCGCCGCAGTCTTCTTCTTCGTGCCCGGAGCGCTGGTGATCAATGAGCTCTCCTCGCGCTTTCCCGACGAGGGCGGGCTTTATTCGTGGTCCAAAGAGGCCTTCGGTCCTTTTCATGGATTCGTCGCCGGATGGACCTACTGGATCTATACTGTCTTCTACTTTCCCGGCCTGCTTCTGGCCAGCGCGTCGATGAGCGCATATATTATCGGCGGACGCGGCGCGGCTCTCGCGCAGGACCGCACATTCCTGTTGATCGTCTCACTGGCCATGCTTCTGGTCGCCGTGCTGCTGAATATTGTCGGATTGAATATCGGCAAGTGGCTGCAGAATGCCGGCGGCGTTGGCACCTATGTGCCCCTGCTGATCCTCGCAGGTGTTGCGGCGCTCGTCGTTCTTCGCCACGGCTCCGCAACCCATTTCACGATTGCAAACATGATGCCCACATGGAATTGGGATACGGTCAATTTCTGGTCGCAAATCGCCTTTGCCTTCACTGGTCTTGAGCTGGTCTCCGCGATGAGCGAAGAGGTGCGCGATCCGCGCCGGAACCTTCCTCGGGCCGTCTTCGGCGCGGGGACGTTGATTGCTTTTATGTACATTGCCGGGACCTTCGCGATACTCTCGCTTGTGCCCGCAGCCGATCTGGACCCTCAGAGCGGCGTCTTTCACGCCATTGCCGTTGGATCTGCCGCGCTGAAACTCGGCTTCCTGGGAATGCTTGCAGCCATACTCGTCACGGCAGGCAATGCCGGAGGCGTGGGTTCAACGGTGGCCGGCATCGCTCGCATCCCTTTTGTCGTTGGAATCGACCGCTATCTACCCGCAGCCTTCGGCAAAATTCATCCTCGCTGGAAGACGCCATGGGTCTCCATTCTCGTGCAGGCCGGCGTTTCTGGTGCGATTCTGCTATTGAGTCAAATCAAGAGCCGAACCGTTGCCGAAGCCTATCAATTCCTGATCGATGCTGCCATCATTCTTTACTTCATTCCGTTCCTCTATATGTTCGCGGCCGTCATCAAGCTGGCTCGGCGCAAAGACCGCAACGAGAATCCTAATGCGGTGCTGGTACCGGGAGGAATGGTTGGCGTTTGGATCTGCGGCGGCCTGGGGTTCACAGTTGTCTTCGTCGGCATTTTCGTTTCGCTCGTGCCGCCTGGGGAAATCTCCAACACGGTTTTCTATGAACTCAGGCTCGGCGGCGGCACGCTCGCAGCGATTCTGTTGGGACTTTTTCTCTATTGGCGCGGTGCGCGGGCGAAGAAGACGGCATCGTAACTTTTGCGGCGCAAGGCCGCGTGAGACACACCTAAAGTTCGAATCCTGTAACGTCGATCTTCTCAACCAGCCGCCAACTCGACCAGCTTTTGCGTAGGCGCCGGATTGGCCCCGCCGGTGCGGTACGCACCCAGCCTCGCTGCCATGCTCTCAAGCTTGTCTGCGTTCGCCGAAAGCGCACAGGGATGGTCGTGCGTCTCAAGCATCGGTCCGTTGTTGCGAATCATGGTGAAAAACGATCCGGCGAGGGCCTCGGAGACCGTCGAAGTGCTCACGTTGTGCGTCGCCAGCGCCGAGAATGGACAGGCCGTGACATCGCCCGTCGGAGTGACATGCGCGAAGCCTCGCCCGGCAGAGACGCAGCCGCCGAAGAACTCCTCATCGGCGGGCGAGTGAACCAGATAGGCTGCACCGGTCTCTCGGCTCCGATAACGAAGAACAGTTTCGCGGAAGAGCAATCGCTTGTGCTCGGGGATCGCAACGATGCCGTCGCCTTCGCCGGTCGGAATTTGCTCGATAAAGAACGCCAGCGGTCCGCTGCGCGCTATCATCGCATCGATCTTCCCCTCGTCAGTCCAGTAGTCGATATTCGCGGCTCCCACGGTGATGGAGAGGCCGGTGAGCACACCTGACGAACGCAGCCGGTCCAGCGAGCGAAGCGCGCGCTCATAAACTCCGTTGCCCCTGCGCTCGTCGGTCAACTCGCGATCTCCCTCAAGGCTCACAACAACTGCCGAGTTGCGGCACCTTTTCAAAACCTCGTAGTCGCGGTCGCGCAGAGCCGTTCCATTGGTGAAGACAAGGAACATGCGATCGGGAAACTCGTGGAGAAGATCCGCGATTCCCGGCATCATAAAAGGTTCGCCTCCAGCGATCACGAAGCCCATTACTCCGGCTTCTGCGGCTTCCGAGATCACTCTTCGCCAGTCGGTCAGGTCGAGAGGCTTGCGCGCGGCCGGCGCGCCGGTGGTGATGCCAACCGCCCCGGCAAAGCAGCCGGTGCAGCGCAGATTGCACTGCGACGTGACGCTAAGAACGAGAAACGGGGGCACCTGAATACCACGTTCAAGGGCCTCATCGCGCAATCGACTGGTCTGCCGGTGCGCCCGCGCCAGGCGAAAAAAAGCGGGAAGGTGCCGAGGATGCTGCAGCGCCCAGGGGACGAAGATGCGCGGCAGATTCGGGTCGACATCTTTGAGCAGACTCTCGATGCCGGGAACGCGGCGCGAAGACTTTTCAGTGTTTAGTACGGCCAATTCTGGCATGGCATGATCCCCAGGGATGCGGTCGCATTCCTTGTTGGATAAATACGCGCCGGCGGCTTGATTCGTTCCCGTCGATGCAGTTGCAGTGGCGTCAGGCCTGTGTCTGAGCGCAGCCTATTTCCTTTAAGCCTCCTTATGGCCCCTTTACGAAGAGCGGGCGAAAATGGACTATGTTCAAGCGCATGGACCGCGCCCACCGCGCCCTTCCTGTCATCCTCGGCGTGATCTCTTTGGCAAGTGTCGCGGCGCTCTTCGCCTGGGATGCTCTCCCGCGGCTCTTCCCCGCCGGAGTGCATAACGTTTTGGGGGCATTTCCGCTTGCCGTCATCGCGCTTGCCTATCTCGTCTACCAGAGTGCGCACAAGCCGGCGCCCATGGAGGTGCTGAAAGCGATCCTGCTAGCTATCGCCTTCCTCTTCTGGGCTGCCAATCAGCTCTGGCCGGCTCTGCCTCAAGCCACTCTCTTCAACGACATCGCCATCGGGCTCTTCGTTCTCGATGTCTTTCTGGTTCTTATCGGCTGGCCGGCGACATCGCCGGACGAGTCGTTTGCCGAGATCTACCCGGCAGAGCCACCCACAATGAAGACGCAGCCGCACTCAGATTCTTAGCGAGTTCAGAGAGAATTACGTCGGGGTACGGTCGGGGGTGAGGTTGCTCGCCGGTTTTCGGCAAGCAATCGTGTCACCGGGGTCCGGCTCAAAGTGCGCCAGAAGCTTGGTTCTGACCTGGGCAACCTCCCAGCTAATTTTGCTTGCATAGGCCCCATATTTCCAGCTAAAGTTTCTCAGCAACAAATACTTCAAAACTGGGTTTCATTGGACAGAACCAAAGACACCGGCCATCCGAGGAGCCTTAAACCTCCCGCTTTCCGGTAGATGGAGAAATCACCATGTCACTTCGCGCAAGAATCCACTCACTGCTGTTTGCCGTTTCGGCGGTTGCAATCATGCTCGTCCTGCCCTCCTCTCAGGCTCATGCAGGCGTCTTCATCTCTGTCGGCTTTGCTCCTCCGGCCTTGCCCGTCTACGAGCAGCCTCCGCTGCCTGCCCCCGGCTATCACTGGACACCCGGCTACTGGGCTTACGGCGATGCGGGCTATTACTGGGTTCCGGGAGTCTGGGTGCAACCGCCGTCGGTTGGCCTCCTGTGGACGCCAGGCTACTGGGGATTTGCGGGCGGCGCTTATGGATGGCACCCCGGCTACTGGGGACCGCACGTCGGCTTCTATGGCGGTGTTAACTACGGCTTCGGCTACGGCGGCGTCGGCTTCTTTGGCGGCGAGTGGCGGGGTGGGGTCTTCGCCTACAACCGCGCCGTGGGAAACTTTGGAAGCGTCCACGTGACCAATGTCTATGAGGATCGCACCGTCATCGAGCGAAACACCGTCGTCAACGTCAACCACGTCAGCTATAACGGCGGCTCGGGCATCTCGGCTCGTCCCTCGCCGATGGAGATGCAGGCGGAGCACGAGAACCATATCCAGCCCACATCGAATCAGATGCAGCATGAGCACTTTGCCTCGCAGGACCGCTCTCAGCTTGCCTCGGTGAACCATGGCCGTCCAGCTACCATGGCGGCGGCGAATATGAACTCCTACCACCAGGTCGCGCAGCAGCACGTGCATTCGCAGCCCATCTCGGCAGCCGACCGCACCGCGGGAAGCCAATACCACCCCAACGAGCGCGAGGCCAATCAGGACCAGCGCATCGCCAACGGCTTGCGCAGCGGGCAGATGACCTCGGGCGAAGCGGCGAAGGCAGAACGCACTCAATCGCACATCGACCAGCAGGTCCATAATGATCGCGCAGCCAACGGCGGCAAGCTCACCGGCCAAGAGAAGCAGCAGATCAATAACGAGCAGAACGCGGCCAGCAAGCAGATCTACAACGAGAAGCACAACGGCAATACCGTCAAGCCGAATGAAGTGGACAACCGCGAAGCCAACCAGCAGCAGCGCACAGCCAACGGCTTGCGCAGCGGGCAGATGACCTCAGGCGAAGCGGCCCGCACCAATCGGAATCAAGCGAAGGTCGCACAGCAGGTCCACAACGAACGTACCGCCAACGGCGGCGCGCTGACCCAGCAGCAGAAGCGGCAGGCCAACAAGGAAGAAAACAAGAACAGCAAGCAGATCTACAACGAGAAGCACAACAGCACAACGGCAAAACCTGCCCACAAGGGGCGCTAGCGTATGGCGCGCCGATAGAACCGGCATCCAGCACAAAGGGCCACTCCGCACCTGCGGAGTGGCCTTTGTTTTTGCCGATTAGGTTAGCCCATGTTATTTGGCGGCGGCGAGAGGCTGTCTGCTGAGAGTACCGTCGGCGCAGCCCTTGGCCATCTCGGCATTCGGGACCGGCTGGCAGTCGCCGGCGAGCCTGGTCTTGCCAAACTACGCCATGCGCAGGGCGACGTCCTGCGCCATGACGCCGCGTGACGCTCGAATCGGGCGGCAGCGCCAGACCTGCAATCTCTCCTAACCGGGCCCGGAAAACGGGTGTCTAATTATTCGCATGGACCAGAACGACCACGCGGCGATCCGGGCTGTTCTTTCCGGAGACAAAGAGGCATATGGCGCATTGGTCATGCGCCATAGCCGAAGCCTCTTTCGCGTAGCGTTTCGCATCACCGGCAATGAGGCCGACGCGGAAGATGCGGTTCAGGAGGCCTTCCTGCGCGGCTATCGACGGCTGGAGAGCTTTGAGTCGAAGTCAAGTTTCGCCACCTGGATTTACCGGATCGCGGTGCATTGCGCGCTGGACAGGATCCAGCAGCGCAAGGGGAACGGCACCAGCCGGGTGAGCGACGAAAGCGATCCGGAGCTGGACCAAGTGCAGGTGGCGGACGAGGCTGCCGGTCCCGACCGTCTACTGTTGAGCGGCGAGATCGGGGCGATGCAAAAAGACGCGATGCACGGCTTGACGGCTACCGAGCGAACCGCATTTGTGCTGCGGCACATGGAAGATTGCACGACCGAGGAGATCGCCGCTGTGCTGGGCATCGCTCCGAACTCGGCAAAGCAAGCCGTATTTCGCGCCGTACAAAAGCTGCGGCGGCGGCTGGAGAACTTGAGGGTGAAGATATGAAACATTTAATGGAAGAGCAACTGATCGAGCATTTCTATAGCAAAGACAAGACCGGAGCACCTGCGAGCCGGCATCTTGAGAGTTGTGCGGATTGCGCGCAGGCCTACGCAGCATTGCAAAGCGATCTGGCGGAACTCGAGGGAGTTGAACCGCCAGAGCGGGATGAAGCGTACGGCGCAAGGGTGTGGGAATCGATCGCGCCTTCGCTGCCTATTTATGAAATGCGGAGACTAGGCTGGATGCGCGGCTGGTGGTGGAGAGGTTTGAGTTATGCAGCCGCTTGCGGGCTGCTGGCGGGCGCGTTCTTTGCGGGCCGTTTTTGGGAACATCGGCAGCAGCCGCAACCGGCAGTGGCGAAGGCTCCGGCATCCACTCCGCCGCGCTTGGTTGTGGTCGTCCTAAGTGACCACCTCGATCGCTCGGAACGTCTGCTGGTGGAACTCAAGCATGCCGACGCCCAGGATACACAGATGATTTCACCGCTGCGCGACGAGGCTCAGGATCTCCTCGCCGCCAATCGCAAGCTCCGCCAGGAGGCTCAGAAGACCGGGGATCCGGCCGTGACGAAGGCTCTGGATCATCTGGACCAGCTTCTGACCGAACTTGCCAGCCAACCGGACGGACTGAACGCCGCCGCGATTACCAGGCTCCAGGACGAGATGAATCGAGACGGCCTGCTGTTTGAGGTGCGCGTCTTACGTTCCAGAATTCCGAATCGTGAGCAGGAAAGAACCAGTCGCCCTAATGGAGGGACAGTATGAAAACCAAAGCAGCAATTCTCAGCTTTGTGTTGTCGGGTGTGGCTTCTTTACCCCTGGTGCCGGACGCACAGACAGCGACAGGACTGAACCTGTTGTCCGAGAGCAATCCAATCGAATCAGCCGGCAGTTTTGAATCGAGCGATACGCCTGACAGCGGCGCCTACGCTAACGGAGTTCGCGCCATCAACGAAGGCCGCTGGCCCGATGCCGTCGCGATCTTCAACAAGATACTGGATGAGGCCGGCGACCACGCCGACGGGGCGCTCTATTGGAAGGCATATGCCGAGAACAAGCAAGGCAAGGGCAGCCAGGCGCTCGATACCTGCGGCAAACTCCGCCGGGAACACCAGGGCAGCAAATGGATTGACGAATGCGGCGCCTTGGAGATTGAGATTCGCGCCAAAACGGGTCAGCCGGTTCAACCCCAGGCGCAGCAAAGCGACGACCTCAAACTGCTCGCGCTGGCCTCTCTGATGCAACATGACCAAAAGCGCGCCCTGGCGCAGATTCAAGAGATTCTTGACAGCGACGCCTCTGAGAAGCTCAAACAAGGCGCCCTCTACATCATGGGAGAACACCCCTCGGACACCATTTATCCGCAGATTGCCCGGATCAGCTACGTCGAGGGCGATGTGCGCATCTCGCGCGGCTCCGCAAAGGAGCGAGGCAAGCGCTCTTCTTGGGAAATCGCTGTTGCGAACCTTTCCCTTGAGACCGGCTTTAGCCTGGTCACGGGGGAGGGGCGCGCGGAGATCGAATTTGAAGACGCCTCAACTCTCTACCTGGGTCCAAACTCAGTGCTCACCTTCAATAACCTGACCACGACACGCGGCATCCCACAAACCGCAGTCGCCCTGTTGACCGGAACAGTCACGCTGCATATCCGTCCCTATGTTTCCGGTGAGTGGTTCCTGCTGCAGACTCCTACAGACAACCTCTTCACGAAATATCCGGAGTCCGCCGATTTCAGGGTCAGCAGCTATGTGGATGGAATCGGCATGGTTTCGCTGGGTCGGGGAGTTCTCGGCCTTTCCGGCTCGGACCGGCAGCCTCTGACTCCCGGCCAGACGCTCTACTTCAAAAACGGCCGGAGAATCCTCGATGCCGGACCGATCCATCCCCCGGATTTTGTTGCATGGGATAGTTGGGTTGCTTCCCGTTATTCCGACCGCTTGACGGTGATCTCACAGGTGATGAAGGCATCGGGATTGGACACACCGCTCCCGGGGTTGGCCGAGATGCAGGGAAAGGGCAGTTTCTTCGATTGCGAGCCCTATGGCACCTGTTGGGAGCCGGCGGCAGCCGATTCTGTGCAGACGAAAGAGCCCGCAAGCTCGGAATCCGCCTCCGCTTCCGCGCAAACTCCGCAGCCTGGGCGGAACATCAGATTCCTGGGTTCTCCAACGGCTGCCACTCCACTCGCGCAATTCCAAGAATTGCAATCTATCTTTCCGTGCGTGCCTGAAGAGGTGGCATTCTCTCTTGCAGGAACCGTGTTCCAGGGCAGCGCGCAGACGCTCTATCCTGTCTCGCGGTTTTACGGAGAGCCATGGACGTGGGCCGTTTGCCATTCGGGAAGCTGGCTCTACACGGGGCACCGATACGTGTGGGTGGTGGGCAGAAGGCATCACCACCCTCCCGTCCATTGGGTCAAGTACGGTCATTCTGTGGCGTTTGTCCCGATCCACCCGCGCGACGTGAAAGACCGGCTTCCTGTCAATCGCAAAAGCGCCGTATTCGCGGTGAGCAAAGAAGGACATACGATTGAACGCATCGAGACTCCGGAAACTCGCTCGATCGATTTACTCAAGGAAACGCCAGGATGGCTTCGCGCGGCAGCAATGCCCTCGCTTGCGCGGGCGGACGAACCACACATCGAAGCTCACCAGATCAAGGATGCGGCCGTCGCCAAGGGCGAACTTGCCAGGATACCGGGTATTCCAATCACTTTTAATCAGAAATCGCAAAGTTTCATGATGCAGAGAGAGGAGATGCGCGGCGGCAAAAGCGTGACCGTCACTAGCCCGATCAACAACCATAGCGGGAATCTCCAAGCACGAGGCGGCGGGTTGAGCGGCGGCAATTCCCACAGTGGTGGAGGAAGCGCAGGAGGTGGTTCGCATGGGGGCGGAGGCAGTGGCGGCAGTTCCAGCGGCAGCCAGCATTCGGGTGGGACCAGCAGCAGCTCATCCGTGAGTTCCAGCAGCAGCTCGAGTTCAAGCGGCAGCACTACGGGCGGCAGTTCGCACCACTAGCGCACATTCCTGGGCCGCGGCGCGCTGTTTCCACGGCAAAGGAATCCAGTAAACCACGGGTCCAACTGGTTCCTGAAGGGAAGGATACTATGAGACTTTTCGAGAAGAAATCGGGGATCTCCGGTGATACCGGCGGAAGATACGCCTCAAACGCTGTAGCCCCTCGCGGCTCAGCTACTGTGCTTTTCTCTTCCGCCATTTTTCTCGCTTTGTCACTGTGCGCTTCGATCGCCTCGCGGAGTCAGGCTCCTCAAGTGCCGGCGGCCGGGCGGTCTGTGACGCTGGATGTGGTGGTTACCGACAAAACCGGCGCCCCGGTTTCCGGATTGCAGCCGGAAGACTTCAAATTGCTCGATAACAAAAAACCGCAGATCCTCGGATCCGTCCTGGCGGTGAATGGCATGAAGGCGCAGGCCGATACTCGGGTCGAGGTCTTCCTGATCGTCGACGCCATCAACGATTCCTTTAAGGCCCGATCGTACCAGAGGCAATCGCTGATGGACTTCTTCAATGCGAATGGCAGGGAGCTAGCTCTGCCCACTTCCCTGGTGGTTCTGACCGATCGTGACGGCATCGAGGAGAGGGTCAGGCCCACGCGCGACGGCAACGCCCTGCTCAGCGTTCTTGATTCCAGCTATGCAGGCTTCCGACAGATCGAAGAACACGAAGGCCTCGATGGCGCGATTTTGCGCGAGGAGGATTCACTGAAGGCACTCAATCTCTTTGCCATGCAGCAGAGCAAACGGCCCGGCAGGAAGCTTGTCATCTGGCTCGGGTCGGGCTGGAGTGTCACCTCCGACAGGTTGTCGTATGGAGGGCCAACGGGGATGCAAAAGATTTACTCGTCGATCGCTTCGATGTCCACGGCTCTGCGCGATGCGCAGATCACTCTGTACACGGTGGTTCCTGTCAATGGCTTCACCAGAGCTTACAACTACCTGCAATACTTCAAAGGTGTGAGCGGTCCCAAACAGGTCGACCTAGGTGATCTTTTGCTTCCGGTTCTATCCTTGCAGACCGGCGGGCAGGTTCTCACGGGCAGCAGCGATCTGCCCGACCTCATCAATCGCTGCACTGCGGATGCGCGCGTTTACTACCAGCTCACCTTCATCTCGCCTCCCGCCAAGCATCTTAACGAGTATCACAGCATCGAAGTTGTGGTGGACAAGCCGGGTCTGAAGGCTCGCACGCGGACCGGGTACTATGCTCAGCCTCCCGCTCAGGTGGCGCCGTCCTCCCCTGAAGCTAAAGTTGAAAAGCCAGCAAACTGATCCTGAGTTTCCGCAAAATCCAAAGGGCCACTCCGCAGCGCGAAGTGGCCCCTTGATTTGAGCGAACAGTCAGCCTGGGTTATTTTGCGGCGACCAGAGGCTGCGTGCTGAGAGTGCCGTCGGCGTAGCCCTTGGCGATCTGGGCGATTGACACTGGCGCGTAGTCGCCGGCGTGTCCGGCCTGGCCGAATTGAGTCATGCGCAAAGCGACGACCTTCTTCATGGCCTCGCGAGCCGGCGCCAGATAGTCGCGCGGATCGAATTTTTCCGGTGTCTCCGCAAAGACCTTGCGGATGGCGCCGGTGATGGCCAGACGGTTGTCGGTGTCGACGTTGATCTTGCGCACGCCGTTGCGGATGCCGAGCTGAATCTCCTCGACAGGAACGCCCCACGTCTCCTTGAGCTTGCCGCCATACTGGTTGATGATGTCCTGCAGGTCCTTGGGCACTGACGAACTGCCATGCATCACCAGGTGCGTATTGGGCAGACGCTTGTGAATCGCGATCAGCACATCCATCTTGAGCACCGAGCCGTCGGGCTTCTTGGTGAACTTGTACGCGCCGTGGCTGGTGCCGATGGCGATGGCCAAGGCGTCGACGCCGGTCAGCTCGGCAAACTCGACTGCCTGGTCGGGATCGGTGATGTGTTCGAGACCGCTGCCGCCTGCCCCATGACCGTCTTCCACGCCTCCCAGCACGCCGATCTCGCCCTCGACCGTCACGCCGCGGGCATGAGCGTATTCAACCACTTTCTTTGTCACTTCGACGTTCTCTTCGAAGGTGGCCGGGGTCTTGCCGTCTTCCTTGAGCGAGCCGTCCATCATGACGCTGGTGTAGCCCAGATCGATGGCGCTCTTGCAGGTCTCGAAGCTGTTGCCGTGATCCTGGTGCATGG
>CAZGHZ010000084.1:0-21705 GCA_964525655.1 uncultured Occallatibacter sp. | reverse complement strand
CGACGCCGTGGCCCTTGATGGCTCCGTAGCCGGCGACATCGGCGTCGTTGCCGACTCGGACAGGTTTCTTCCAGCGCTTTTCGAGTTCGGCCTGGAGCGGGAAGCCTCCAACCCACAGCGGATGAAGGTTGAATGCGCCGAAGGTGCAGCCGTGCTTGACGACGCCCGGAAACCCAACAGACACGCGGTCGAAGTGGCCCATGAGCTTGCGCAGTGCATCGAGGCCGATGAGCACGGCCTCGGGTGTGGGCACCTCGGGGGTGACGACGCGCTGGCGTTCGCTGACCGGCTTGCCTTCCGGATCGATCAGCATGGCTTTGAGCCCTGAGCCGCCGATGTCGATGGACATGGTGACGGGAAGGCTGGAGGGAGCGGAGTCAGCGGGAAGAGAAGCGGCGGCGGTGGAGATTTCAGGTGTCATCAGGACGAATTGTAGCGCGAAAAGGCGGGATTGCAATGGCCTGTTTGTGAGTTGTGGAAGTGGCCGAGGAAATTTTTCCTCATAAGCCAAAAGAGGGACGGTTTGTCACATTGACGCGAGGCTAACTCCCGTACCCCCGATTGGCCTACTGCCTGAAGCGGCCTCTATTTTGCTTGCGCGGCCGGTTGCTGCGTCTCCTCATTCATCCAGGCTTTCAGGGCGTCCATGTTTTGCGGACGGCCGAGAAAGTCCTTCACCAATTCTGTTGCAGGCTTGTTGGCTCCCTGCTCCAGCACAGCTCGCCGGTAGCGCATGGCGGTTGGCCCATCGAGCAGATTGCTCTTGTCGAACTGAGCGAAGAAGTCGATTGCAATCACCTTGTCGAGCAGGTAGGTGTAGTAATTCGACGCATAGCCGGTGAGGTGGGTGAAGGAGGCATACATGCGGTCGCCCTCGATTGGCGTAAATGGGCTGAACCGCGCGTCGTCGGCCTTTACAAGGGAATCGAAATCGAGGGTGGCCGGTGGTTGATTGTGTGTCTGGAGCGAGTAGTCCGAGTACCAGAGCTGGCGCTGCAGCCACATGCCGCGTCCATAGGCGCTGGCCGCGTTCATCTTTGCAATGAGACTGGCGGGAATGGTTTCGCCGGTCTGGTAGTGCTTGCCGAAGGACTGCAAAATGGCCGTATCGTGGAAGATCTCCTCAAGCATCTGCGAGGGCGATTCGATGAAATCACCTTCGACGTTGAAGCCTCCGGCACCGGACCATTGGCCCTGGCTACCCAGGATGTGATGCATGAGATGGCCGAACTCGTGGAAGAAGGTAACGACCTCATCGTATTGCATCAGTCCAGGGTCGCCGGCCGTGCCTCCTGAGAAGTTGCAGACCAGCATTCCCTCAGGGAACTGGCGGCCGCGAATGCCCGGAACCACGGGTGCGCTGGAGAACCATTTGTCCTTGCCCTCGCGGGGATGCATATCGAGATAGATGCGCCCCAACAGCTTGCTCTGAGCGCCTTCCGCAGCATCGAAAACGTCGTAGGTATCCACGGAACGATCCCAGACCTGAGCGTCCTTTACCGGCTTGAACGAAACATGGAAGAAGCGCGCCGCGGTCTTGAGAATTCCAGCCTGCACAGCGTCATAGGGGAAGTAGGGGCGGACGCTCTGCGCGTCGAAGGCGAACTTCGTGCGGGAGTATTGCTCGAACCAGTACTCCCTGTCAGCCAGGCTGATGGCTGTGAGGTCCGGCTGCTGCTGTTGCGCAAAAGCCAGTAACTGGGTATATTCCCGTTGAGCGGCGGGGCGCGAAACTTCATCGACCTGCTGGAATAGGCGCTCCATGCCGGCGACCGATCCGATCATCTGGTCTGCTGCGGCCAGGTCCGCATAGTGCGCGTAACCGAGAGCGGCTGCCAACTCCTGTCGGGCGGCGAGCAGATCCCTGAGCACCTGAACATTGGCTGGGTAGGCTCTTTGGTTATAGGCAAGATAGAGCCTGCGGCGCAGATCGGCGCTTTTGGCGAACGAGAGAACCGGGCGCACGTCAGGTTCGTCGGTGGTGATCGCATAAGTGCCGTCGGCGGCGGGTTTGTGGAGCGCAATAAAGTCGGCCGGCAGACCGTCGAGATCGGCCTTGGTGGCAGAAACCTTCAATGTCCCGTCGGCGATGTTGCGGCCAAATGTCAATGACAGAGCAGTGATTTTGTCTTGAAGGGCGCGAATCCTGGCGCGTGTCGCGTCGTCCTTGTCAACGCCGGCGAGCCGGTATTCGAGCAGCGTCCGCTCCAGGTAGTGGCGTGCCGGAGGGTCATTGGCAGGCAAGGGAATTGCCGCCAGGGCCTTATAGACCTTCTGGTTGAGGCTTAAGTCGGTGTTTGCGGAGCTGACGGCCGACAGCAGTGCCTGTGCCTTATCGCGCAGCGGCGCCACGTCAGCCAGCGAATAGAGCAGATACGCATTGTTGTTGGCAATCGCGAGCTGATTCTGCGCGTCGTCGAAGGCCCGCAGCGTGTCTTCGACCGTGCGCGGACCTGTCGCCGCAACCAGCTTATCGACTTCCGCTTTTTCTTCGTTGAGGCGCTGATTGACCCAGGTCTCCAGCGCGGCGGGGTTGGTTCCCGACACCCAGGCATGCAGCGGGTCCACTGTGGGAACTTTTGCATCCATCTCAAGGCCGCTGGCGGAAAAGGCGGCCAATACCAGGGGAAAGATCGTGGCTGCACTTCGGAGAAAGCTCATCCAGCAAGTATTTCACTTGGACGCGAGTCGGAGTAGAGCCTATTTTGATGTTGCGTCGATAGCTCTGACGGCGACTTGCAAGAAGCCGCTTGGCCGACTCGAAGGCCCATCCCATTAGACTGGGATGTGACCTCCATGTCAGTTTTCTGCGAAGTCGCTCTGCCCGTGCCGCTGGATCGCGTGTTTACCTACGCGGTGAGGGAGGAGCAGTTGCCACAGCGCGGCGCGCGGGTCATCGCGCCCTTCCGGAATGAAAAACTGATCGGGGTGGTAACTGGGCTGAGCGATAAGGTTCCCGCCGGCTTTGAGGCGCGGTATCTTGAAGCGGTGCTGGATGAGGAGCCGCTGCTGAGCGAGCCGCTGATGGCGCTGGGTGAGTGGATGGCCCAGTATTATCTTGCCCCGCTTGGCGAAGTGCTGCGCGGGATGCTGCCGCTGATGGCCGAGGTGCGGCGAACTGTCTATTACCGCATTACGGATCTGGGGCGGGATGTGCTGGCGGACTGTTTGGAGGGCCAGTATTTGGACTCCCAGGTCCGAGAATCCGGACCTGGGGCACCCGAGTTTGGATCTGGAAACAAGAGCGGCGCGAAGCGCAAAGGGAAGCTCTCTCGCGAGGAGCAGGACCTGGAGCGGCGCGTGCTGGAACGGCTTGCCTCAGGAGAGCCGGTGAGGGTCTCGACTCTGCGCACGGCTACAGCCGCGTCGCTACAGGTGCTGGCAACTCTCACGCGCAAAAAATGGATCCTGCGCGAGACGGCGGCTGCCGAACGCGATGCCCGGCGGACAGAGCGCTTTGCCGTGCTGATTCCCGAGACACGACTGCCTGCGCTGACGGCGAAGCAGCAGGCGATTCTTGCCGAACTAGCGGCGTGCGGAGGAGAAATGCCGCTGGCGGAACTGCGGCGCAAGAACCTGCCGTCGTCTACGCTTCAAACTCTTGTGCGGCGAGGACTGGTCCGTATCGACGAGCGGCCGGCGGTCTTTCGTCTCGGTGGCCTTCAAGGCCATGCTGGGCCGGTGCGACTCAACGAACCGCAGATGGAGGCACTGGCCAGTCTGGCTTCGTCTCTGGGGGGATTTCAGCCATTTTTGTTGCATGGAGTGACGGGTTCTGGCAAGACGGCGGTCTATCTGGCGGCGATGCAGCGGGCGCTGGACCGGGGGCTGGCTTCGATCCTGCTGGTTCCGGAGATCGGGCTGACGCCGCAGTCAGTTGGGTTGCTGGATGCGGCTTTTGGAGACAAAGTCGCGCTGCTGCACTCGGCTTTAACCGCCGAAGAACGCAGCGAACAGTGGCGGCGCATCCAGCGGGGCGATGCGCCGATCGTCGTCGGCACCCGGTCGGCGATCTTTGCGCCGGTACCCAATCTCGGGCTGATTCTGGTGGATGAGGAGCACGACCAGAGCTACAAGCAGGAGGAGACGCCGCGCTACAACGCCCGCGACGTCGCTGTGATGCGAGCCAAGCTGGAGGGTGCGGTGGTGGTGATGGGCTCGGCAACGCCTTCGCTCGAGAGCTGGCAGAACGCGGTGCAAGGCAAGTATCAGTGCATCGAGATGACGGACCGTGTAATGAACCGGCCGCTGCCGGAGGTCGAGCTCATCGACATGAGGCGCGAGTTTCAGGAAACCGGCGAGGAGCAGCTTTTCTCACGTGTGCTGGTCGACCAAACGCGTCTTGCTCTCGATCGTGGGGAGCAGGCGTTGATCCTGCTGAACCGGCGCGGCTACTCGTTTGCTGTAATCTGCCGGGCATGCGGCGAGAAGCTGGAGTGCGAAAACTGCGCGATTTCGCTGACGCACCACAAGCCGGCTGGCGAAGACGCAGGCGTGGCGCGGGCGGGGCAGCGGCTGCAATGCCACTACTGTGGCTACAGCCGCACGGTGCCCGCTCGCTGTCCCAAGTGCGACAGTGAGCACCTTTACTACCTGGGGGCGGGCTCACAGCAAGGTGAGGAGCGGCTGGGCGAGATCTTTCCCACTGCGCGCATCGGGCGCATGGATCGAGATACGGTTCGCGGACGAGACGATCTGGAGAGGCTGCTGGCCAGGCTGCACTCAGGCGAAATCAATCTGCTCGTGGGGACGCAGATGATCGCCAAGGGGCACGATGTTCATGGCATCACGCTGGTGGGCGTGGTGGGCTGCGATCTCGCGCTGTCGATGCCGGACTTCCGCGCGGCCGAGCGTGTCTTCCAGCTTATGACCCAAGTCTCGGGCCGAGCCGGTCGTGGTGAGCTACCGGGGCGTGTTGTGGTGCAAACCTACTACCCGGACCACTACGCGATTCTGGCCGCGACCAGCCACGACTACACGAGCTTTGTCCAGCAGGAACTGAAGTACCGGCGCTGGATGCACTACCCGCCCTTTGGCGTGCTGGCCAACGTGCTGGTGCAATCGGAGAAGCTGCCGGAAGCGATTGACTGGTCTGCTGTGCTGGGCAAGTGGTTCGAGAAGGCGGCGCCGGAGGGGGTTCGCGTGCTTGGTCCCTGCACCGCGCCAATCGCACGCATCAAAGGTGTCTACCGCTTTCATCTGATTCTGAAAGCCGCCTCACGCAAGGCGCTCAATACGGCACTGCGCGGGATGCTGGCGCACGCCGATGAGGCGGGAGTGCCGCGGAGAAACCTAGTTGTTGACGTGGATGCACTACGGCTGATGTAACCAACTGCGGTAGTTTGACCTCCCAGGTCCCAAATGCGGGACCTGGGGCACCCAGTTTTCCGCACGTAATGGCTCCTCTGGCGCGGGATAACTTTCTGCGGCAGATTATCTTTGCCTTGATGGAGCAATCATCCGCATAGCTGCGCGAAGCAGGCGCACATAGATGGACCAGCACGCAGGATGAGGAAGAGGGACTCCGAGAGAAATCGTTGCGCGGTCCAGGCAGTCTTCGAGACAGGCATCGTGCAGCGGACGGAAGAAAAGCGGCCAATTCAACAGCGCCGGACCTGTTGCGCACATCTCGATCACGTGGCTCAAGACCGTATGCCCCTGCCGGTCCTCGACTTCAAACCGATGCGTCCCGTCGAAGCCGCGCGGCGCAGAGAAGCGAAAGAGAATCGACTGGCCGGGGTCGTACTCCTCGACTGAGTAGCGGACAGG
Source organism: uncultured Occallatibacter sp. (assembly GCA_964525655.1). Taxonomy (GTDB): domain Bacteria; phylum Acidobacteriota; class Terriglobia; order Terriglobales; family Acidobacteriaceae; genus Telmatobacter. The sequence continues at coordinate 15,936 of CAZGHZ010000084.1, read as the reverse complement.
TCCGTGTCCGCCAACTGCACCCACAGCCAGAGGCCGATCAAAGCGCATCGGATGCCACTTGCCGAGCGGCCAAAGGCGATCGTCGCGGCTGGCAAGTGAATCGATCAGCGCGCCCACTGTGGTCATGGGTAGCTCGAACTCGCGCTGGTGCACATTTCGAACTTGCATGAAATGAAGGCGCAGTCTCTCTCTGGTAAGGCGTTATTTGGCTGGTGCGCTGGTCTCGAGCACATGCAATTCCTTGCCGGGCTTGAAGCGCACCGCCTTGCCGGGAGTGATGCTGACCTCGGTTCCAGTACGGGGGTTGCGACCGATGCCGGTCTTGCGGGCCCGCACGCTGAAGACACCAAAACCACGCAATTCGATACGTTCGCCGGCGGTGAGAGCCTGTTTAAGACCCTCGAAGACTGTATCCACGGCAGCTTCGGCCTTGGCCCGGGAAAGGCCCGTGCGCTCGATCACATGGTGGACGATATCCTGTTTAATCAAAGGAAGTACCTCGCTGGCCTGTCTAAGATGAATGTACTACGACCTACCGTAGTGATGCTACAGGTTTTAGAGCGATTGGGGAACACCCTGGACGCATAAAACCCGCCGGGAAGGTTATTTTTCGGAAGAAGAGCCCCGGCTCCCCGTTTTGAACCCCCGCCCATCACAGATGGGATGCAATCTGCGTACCGTATATTGAAAACAATGCGAGCGTGTTCAGACCGGACAGAGGAGAGGCATGGCGATTCAGAGCGACCGTTGGATTAGGGAACAGGCCATACTGCATCGTATGATCGAGCCCTTCGTCGAAGAGCAAGTGGCTGGCGGCGCAATCTCCTATGGGCTTTCTTCTTATGGATATGACCTTCGCGTCTCCAATGAATTCAAGATCCTTACCAATGTAAACAACACGATCATCGACCCAAAAGCCTTTGACGAGCGGTCGTTCGTTTCGCTCCAAGCGGAGTCGGTGATCGTGCCGCCAAATTCGTTTGCACTGGCTCGTTCTGTAGAATACTTTCGTATCCCCAGAGATGTTTTGACGATCTGCGTTGGGAAGTCGACCTATGCGCGTTGCGGGATTATTGTCAACGTAACGCCATTCGAGCCGGAGTGGGAGGGATTTGCAACACTGGAGATCTCCAACACTACTCCGCTACCGGCCAAGGTCTATGCCAACGAAGGGCTGTGCCAGATACTGTTTTTCCGCTCCCAAGAGCCTTGCGAGGTCAGCTACGCAGACCGCAAGGGCAAGTATCAGAGACAACGGGGAATTGTGCTTCCAAGACTCTAGCCGTTCTTTGGAAGAAACCGGTTGGGCTGATTTGGGGACCGATTTGTGTTACGTGGCGACGCGGAGCGGCGTTCTCTGTACGCCATAGGGGCCCAGTCCTCCTGCATTTTTGAGGAGAGGCGCAGGATGTCTTCGCATCACGAGTTGGAGCCGATTCGCGTGGGCGTGCTCATCGATGAGCCGCTGCGCCTGGAGGGTGCTGCAAGCATCTTTGAGGAAGTGCCCAGTCGGGGCCTTGCCCGCCTTTCGCCGGTCTTCGGAAGTATGGAAGAGCTGCTGTCGGACTGCACGCTGTCATTTCTCGTGGTGGACCTGCATTCAGGCTCCGGCGGGGTCAAGATCCTGGAGGCGATTCGCCGCAGGCGTCCCGGCCTTCGGTTGATCGTGATCGGCCCGGAGGGAGACGACAAGCTGGTTATCGATTCGATCGTCGCAGGCGCACGCGGTTATCTCGATTTGAAAGCCAGCCCTCAGATTGTACGGCAGGCCGTTGAAGCGGTCACAAGCGGCTCCATCTGGGCCCCTCGAAGGCTTCTCTCCCAATTGATCGACCGGCTGCTTGGGGTGCCCGATGCCAGCCTCGCAAACCAGCCTCCCTGCCTGACATCTCGAGAGAGCCAGGTGCTCGAGCTGATCCTCAATGCATGCTCCAATCGCGAGATCGCCCGCAAGTTGGGTATTGAGGAGCGTACCGTCCAGGCTCATGTCGGGCGATTGATGCGCAAGACGGGTGCAGGGAACCGCATCGATCTCCTGATGCGATCTTCGAGTCCGGAGCTGGTTAAGGTCGCAGGTATCGCGGACCGCCGCCATGTGGACCGCCGTCGCGATCGGCGCGCGGCTCCCCCGCAATGAGTTACTGATCAGTCAACAGCTGTGGTTACTTATGTCTACACTCCATCCGTAATCTTGTATAGATCCCCGTTTTTCCACAGACTCGTTTACAGAAACAACGCAGATCTGGGGAAAGGAGTTCCCAGGCGGCATGTTTTCCATGAAGCCTGGGAACTCCTCTTTTTTGTTCTTCGTTAACCCGGTTCTGCATCCCGCCTCGCCCTTCCTGGTTCATCTTCCAAGCGAATTGTCCCAACCGGATCCTCCGGGCTCCATACTCTCCCAAGCCATCACGTTGCTGATGCGCGTCCGAGGCCGTATATTGTAGTCTGTGTTTGGATAGCCTGTCTTCCAGGCTCGGTGGAGAGTCAGGCTCTCGCGGATTCCCATGAGCCTCGCACGGTGACGCGCACGCCGCTCGGCTCAACTCCCAAGCACTCAACCTCGATGCATCAGCAAGCACGACTCAATCGGACGACTTAACAACCCGCGCCGCCTGAGAGCCGCGGAGTGGAAAGGACCAGGAGATGAAGAAGATACTGACTTCGGTTTGTCTATGTTTATCGCTTTCAACGGCCGCCTTCGCAGGCTCCACCAAGGAGGATCTGCAGGCGCGCATCGAAGCCGCCAAGGTGGTTCTGGACCAGATCATGGCGGCCAAGGACAGCAGCATTCCGATGAACATCATGGAGCAGGCTACCTGCATCGGAGTGGTTCCTGGAATGGTGAAAGGCGCTTTCTTCGGAGGCGTTCAGTATGGCCAGGGCGTCGTGACCTGCCGCACGGGACACGGGTGGAGCGCGCCGGTCTTCATTCGCATGGCCGGCGGATCGTTCGGCCTGCAATTTGGCGGCCAGTCGACCGACTTGGTGCTGGTGGCCGTGAACGATCGCGGCTTTCAGGACCTGCTGAAAAACAAATTCAAGATCGGCGGCGATGCCTCAGCGGCTGCCGGACCTGTGGGCCGCAGCGGAGAGGCCGCGACCGACTGGAAGATGAACGCCGAGCTTCTCAGCTACTCGCGCAACAAGGGAGTATTTGCCGGTATCAGCCTCGACGGGACAAGCGTAAGCCAGAATCGCGAAGACACAGAGCTCTACTACGGTGAGGCGCGCACCTTCGAATCGATCTTAAAGGGAAGTGTCGGCGTCCCCGCAGGCGCAGTGCCGTTCGTCAGCGATGTTGCACATTATTTCGTTGAAGCCAAGAACCGCTAGGAGAGACCGGTCGAAGCAAAGATGAGCGAGGGGCCTTCCGACAACGGTCAGGCCCATCGGTCGCTTTGAAAGTGGAAAGTCCGCGCTGGGGGGCTAAACTTGACGTTAGCCTGCTTGCGATGAGAGAGAACCTCGAATATTGGCTGGTCGTGGCCGTGGCGCGCACAATTGGGTGGCTGCCGCGTAGACTGGCGCGCCGCGCTGGTGGCGCGATCGCCTGGGGAGTCTATCGATTTCACGGTCGGCTGCGGAGCGTGGGCGAGCGCAACCTCTCAATGGCCCTGCCCGAGCTCTCGTCTTCGGAGCGAGAGCAGATTCTGCGAAGCGTCTTCCGGCATCTCGGCTGGCAGCTTGTCGAGTTCTGCCGCATGGCCCGCTACACCCCGGATAACACCTGCGACTGGATACACGCCGAGGGCCTCAACCATTATCGGGCCGCAAAGCTGCGCGGCAAAGGCGTTCTGATCGTCACGGGCCATCTGGGCGCATGGGAGCTGTCAAGCTTTTACCACTCGCTGATGGGCTACCCGATGAGCATGGTGATTCGCCGCCTCGACAACCGGCGGCTCGACGAGTATGTGAACGGCATTCGCTGCCTGCACGGCAATCGCGTGCTGCATAAAGACGACTTCGCTCGCGGCCTGTTGGGCGCAATGCGCAGTGGAGAGACGGTCGGCATTTTGATGGATACGAATATGACCCCGCCGCAGGGCGTGTTCGTTAAGTTCTTTGGCCGCCAGGCCTGCACCGCGTCGGGGCTGGCGCGCGTTGCTCTCAAGACAGGCGCCGCCGTTCTGCCGGGGTTCATGGTGTGGGAGAAGGCCGAAGGCCGCTACGTGCTGCACTTTGGTCCGGAACTGGTTTTTGCGCGCACCGGGAACGCCGAGGCTGACATTCTCGCCGCAACCCAGCGCTGCACCCAGGCGATCGAGACCTGGATTCGGCGCTATCCTGACCAGTGGTTGTGGATTCACCGGCGCTGGAAGACCAGGCCGGAGGGCGAGCTGGGGCTGTATTGAGGAGAAACTGATGACCTTGGGCGAATTGATCGAGGCGCTCGGCGGCAAGCTGGCTGTGGGAGATTCGGAGCATCGGGTCAACGGCGTGAACTCCGTTGAGGCGGCTAGTTCTGAGCAACTGATCTTTGCAGAGGATGTGTCTTCCGCATCGAAAGCTCTTGCCAGCCTCGCTGGAGCGATTGTCCTGCGCGCCGGAACCGCCGACGCATATCCGTCAGATAAGGCTGTTGTAGAGGTTGATCAGCCTCGGCTCTGGTTTGCGCGCGCCGCGAGATTACTTGCCAAGGAACTGCCCGAGACAGGGATTCATCCCGCCGCGATTGTTGGTGCTAATGTGCTGCTTGGCGGAGGCGTGAGCGTAGGCGCCTGTGCGGTTATTGGTGAGAACGCCAGTATTGGCACGGGAACGCGCATTGAGGCCGGCGCAGTGATCGGCGAAGGCGTGTGCATCGGCAGCGATTGCCGCATCTATCCTCGCGCCGTGCTCTACACGGGGACCACGCTGGGTAACCGCGTTATCGTTCACGCCGGCGCGGTGCTGGGCGCCGACGGCTTCGGTTATGTGCGCGATGCTGCGACGGGCCGGTACACGCAGTTTCCCCAGCAGGGAACGCTCGTAATCGAAGACGACGTCGAGATCGGGGCCAACACAACCATCGATCGCGGCGCGCTCAAGCAGACCCGGGTCGGCCGGGGAACCAAGACAGATAACCTGGTCCACGTCGGCCATAACTGCGAGATCGGCGAAGACGTAATTCTCGTCACTGGGGTGGGCATCAGCGGCTCGTGCACGGTGGGCAATGGCGCGGTGCTTGCAGGCCAGGTGGGCATCGGCGACCACGCGCATATCGGTCCCGGCGTGATTCTAGGCGGCCAGGCGGGCGTACTGAGCGGAAAGACCGTTACTAACGAGGGAATGGGTGTGAAGCCTGGGACAGTGCTCTGGGGCACTCCGGCGCGACCGCTGATGCAGGTTCTGCGCGAGCAGGCGGTGCTTACGCGGCTGGCAAAGGGACGGAAGGCGAGGAACCAGGACTAAGGCCTGAGGGACTTGGGACTAAGGAACCACGGCTCCTTGGTAGCTGATGCTCCAAGCCGTTCTTCCATTTTGCTGAGCTGGTGCTTGGAGCGGTGGAGATGCCGGCCTGGCTGCTCTCGACGCTGAGTCCGGCATCGCGTTTCTGAGCAAAATCGCCAATCCCCACGCGCCATCCATCCGGCTCTCGACAAGTAGTTCATAAGCGAGGCGAAGGAACTCCGGGTGATGCTCGAAGTGCTTGCTGGCGGCTTGCACAGTGTGGACCACGTATTCGACCGAGAAGGCATCGCGATGGAACCCTGCAACGCCAATCAGGAATCCCTTGGTCAGAGCAAACTGAGCGGTCAGCAACGCGAACTCGCGGGCCATCGAGTGCGGCTCACCGGCTGTCGCGAGATCGGTACCGAAGGGAAAACGGCAGCGAAGGATCGTGTTGACCAGATAGTTTTCGAGAATATGCGGATGCCGGTCGAAAAACGGTGCGTAGTGGCTGTCGTGCGCCTTGGCGTATCGGGCGGCTAGACTATCGAGCGTTGCACCTGGACCATTGCCGATGCCTGCAGTGAAGGCCTGAACGCATTCGACGAAGCGCGGCCTGACATTGGACCGGTGCAACAGCATTCCAGCGAGCCGCAAGACAACATCCAACTGCGCGGAGAGATTCACCGGCAGGGCTGCCAGCGCTGGCCGCAGGGCCCCGGAGGCAACCGTGGCCTCGAAGTTGACTAGAAACCGTGGAACAGTTCGCGCGAGCTCTCCGTTGGCCATCGAGTCGAGGCGCTGGCAAAAGACGCCCAGCAGAAAGAGCCGTTTCCAGAGTGGGTAATCGCGATTGCCGATCAACCTGAAGATCGCCAGCCGAATGGGCAGGAACCAAGTCAAGAGCGATAAAGACTCATCTGCAATGGTATCTCCGGCGAGATCACTTTCAGTCTCTTCGATAGCCGCCAACTGCTCCTGCGCCAGCAGCTTCGGATTGAGGAGAACCAATCGCGCTGCCTCTGGGCAGGAGAGAGTGAGTGCAGTCTCCTCGATGCCGGCAGCGGACTGAACGATGCGAGGGTAGGTGGCGCAGGCGTGGGAGAGAAACTCTTCGCCGAGTTGCGCCTGAATGCTGCAAAGGCGCTCTGAGCTCAGAAGAGGACACTGATTCGAGCCGTTCATCCGGATACTGGCAAAGATCTCTGGCCGGGCGGGCTCCGGCATGGTCAGAACGCTCGAGTCGATCAGGGTACGCAGTTGGTTTGGGGGAAGGCTCTGGTACCTCTCAAACGTTGCCTGGTCGATGGGCACACTCCAGCCCTGGCAGCAGGTGTCTTCGCAGGCCGAGCCGATGCAGTGGAAGCTCTCTGCGGTCGTAATGTGCGGCGGAAGTGGAGCGGGCAAGCGATGCTCCTAATCAACAGGACAGCACGGCTCTTCGCCGGTCCGGAATGAAGATGTGTCTAGAAACGATGCACATGGTGTGCCGCATGACAGGAGGAATGATTTGAAATCGCTGATGAGAGCCCTACTGCCTGGGAGCTTGGCGGTAAGGGGGGAAACGGTCCAAAGTAAATCTATGGCAATTTCCCCACCGGGGTGACGGGCCGGCCTACGAATGGCCGAGAAGCCGCCCGGCGGGCCCTGTATCGGGATCCTTGTTACCCAGAGTGCTGGCGGTGACGCGATTTCGACCCTCGGCCTTCGACTGATAAAGCGCGTTGTCCGCAGCCTGGATTAGGACGTCTGGAGTAGTGTCGGCCTCTACTCGCCCACTTGCAACTCCAATGCTCAATGTGACGCATGATGCCACCTCAGACGAGGGGTGGACGACGCCAGCCTCCTCCATAGCGCTCCGCAACCGTTCGGCGAGAGCTTTCCCAAGATCCGGTCCGCAGTTCGGGAGAATGACAGCGAACTCCTCGCCGCCGTATCGGGCCGGAAGTTCGCCTGGGCGCCGGAAGGTTGTCTTCATTACCTGCGCGACTCTCTGCAAACACTCGTCACCTCGCTGATGTCCGAAGGTGTCATTGTAACGTTTGAAAAAGTCCACGTCGGCAATCAGCAGCGAGATCTCGTCATGGTTGCGACGGGCACGACGAATCTCGCGATCCAATGTCGCGGTAAACTGGCGGCGATTCGCGAGCGCGGTCAAAGCGTCCTCAAATGCCTGTTCGTGCAAGAGCGCATTCAACCGCTCAAGCTCGGCTGCGTGCTCCGCCAGGCGACGCTTGAGTCCTGCCTGTTCCATCTCCGCATACTTTCGCCCGGTAATATCGCGAACGATGACAACCATGCCAGTAGGCGATCCCTCCGCATCCCGGATGAACTCACTATTTACTTCAATGTTGAAGGTGGTTCCGTCGAGACGCTGTCCACAGTATTCGGCCGGGCCCGTCACGGTGCCTTCACGCTTGAGAGCTATTTGGGACATCGCTCTCGCGCGTTCCTCCGGGACGATGAAATCGAGGATCGGACGCCCCATGAACTCTTTTTCGTCTTGAGCGCCAAACATCGACTTGGCAGCCGGCGATACCAGGAGGATACGGCCCTCGCCGTCGGTGATCGTGATGTCGTCGGGAGAAGCGTGAATGATGGATCGGTACAACTCCTCACTTCTCAGTAACGCCTCCCCGACCCGCTTGTGCTGTGCAATCTGCCTCCCGAGTTCATCATTTACCCTATTCAGATTCTCGTTGACCGACGAAAGCTGGTTTGTCCGTTCATCGACCAGCCTCTTCAAAGACTCATTGCGCTCTGTTAGCTCCTTCAACGGGTAGATCTCACCCGCGCTCACCAGGTGGTAGGGAATCGAAATACTACTATGGCAGATCTTCCAACCCGCAGCCTCCTTTCGGAAGATGAGCACAAGGCGGGCAGTCTGGCGTGAAAGGATGTGGTCCTCAATCGGCAGGTGAATGACAAAGAAGCCGGTCGCGACGGCGATTGTGCCAGCAAGCGACTGGATGGCCAGGTCCTTGAGTTCAATACGGATCGGATCCTTGATCTGGGCGAAGTCCTGTCGCGTGATTGTAATCCACGCATCTCTGTTTTTGACCAGAAAGTCCCCGCCGCCGGTAAAGCCGGAAAACTCCTCGCTGAATTTTTCGGTGAGAACGTCATCGCGGGATGAGTACATTCGTAGGTAGTCTTGAAAGAGTTTCCGAATGGTCTTTTCGTCAGGCAGCCTATCGGCGTCTGCCAACTTCCAGATCAGATCGGAGTCTTGCTCTTCTAACTCGGTCTCTTGTCCATTTAGATCAAGTGAATTCCGCCGGAGTTCTTCGGTAGATAAATCTTCCAGGATCTCTTTCGAATGATGGGCTTTCTCCCCAGCGTTTTCTTCGGTTCGCGGGCGCACAGATGGCCCTGAGGTTATCGACTGGCCGGCGATTTGCCGTTCCTCGGCGTCCTGGTACTTCACCGTTGGCTGCTCCGCCCCATGAAGAGGCCTTTGAGAGTCTCGGTTCGATTCATTCAGGGGCTCTGCCTACTTACTTCGCCGGAAGACGAGGAAAGCGGATCGCACACATCAGCCCAGAGGCTCTGTGTATGAGCGTACCACAGGCTAAATTCGAACAAAATGAGACCTCGATCAGGGGTAGCTCCGTCAATGCGCACTGTGTCAATCAAATCGACTTGGAGCCTATCCTTCGGGAACGAAGAGCACAATGCGGGCGAATAGCCGGCAACTCTTACAGCGGCTTCTCTGTGAGGAAGGGTTCGGGCTTTAGAGAGCCATCGCGCTGCTTGACCAGCATTTGTACTTTGCCTTCGGCTGCCTCAAGCTCGGCCTTGCAGGCGGCGGAGAGGCCTACGCCCTCTTCGAAGAGCTTGAGCGAGTCAGAGAGGGCCAGATCGCCCTTTTCCAATTGATCGACGATGGTTTCTAGCTTCTTGAGCGACTGTTCAAAGGAGGGCATGACGGTTACTCCAAGACGGGTTGGGGCAGGATGTCGGCGATGACTTCGGCGGCGACGGTGTAGCGGCCCAAGGGCGCGCTGACCTGGATGCCCTGGACGAAGGGACGCACCGCGTCGACCATTTCTTTCGCAATGAGGATGCCTTCGCGGCGGGCTGCGTCGGGGGTGTCGGCCTGAGCCATCCGGAGCATGATCTCTTCGGGCATCGAGACGCGCAGGTCGTTCTTCATGAACTCGGCGTTGCGCAAACTGGTAAGGGGCCAGATGCCGGCGATGACCGGGATACGGCTCTTCTCGATGCGATCGAGGAAGTTCTCGAGCAGTCGCAGGTCGAAGACCGGCTGGGTGATGACGTATTCGGCTCCCGCATCGACTTTGTAGAAGAAGCGGCGCATCTCCTGCTCGATGTCCGGTGCGCCGGGATTGGCCGCGACGCCGATGGTGAAATTGGTGCTGGCGCCGATGGCGTTCGCGCCTATATCCAAACCATAGTTCAGCCGGCGGACGATGTTGACCAGGCCGATCGAGTCCACATCGTAGACCGAGGTGGCGTCGGGATAGTTGCCCAACTTAGGCGGATCGCCGGTAAGGCAGAGGATATTGTGCAAGCCGATGGAGGAGGCTCCGAGCAGGTCCGATTGGATGCTGAGAACATTGCGATCGCGGCAGGTGTAATGGAGGATCGTCTCGGTGCCGGTGTGCTGCTGAATCTGGATGCAGAGGCTCTGCGCGCTCATGCGGGCCGAGGCGCGCGGCGAGTCGGGCACGTTGATGGCGTGGACGCCGAGCTGCGAAAGCAACTGCGCTCCTTCGATTTCCGCACTGCAGTTGATGCCTTTGGGCGGCACGATTTCAACAAGAGTGATAAATCGGCCGTCGGCGACCAGCGCGCCGAGACGCGACCTCTCGGCCAAGGTCTCCGGCGGAGTTTCGGTAGTGATTGCAGGAGCTTCGCCAGCGACCTGGACACGAGTCTGAGAGTCGATGGCGCGCATCGCCGAACGCATGGCGCGTGTATGGTTGGGCGTGGTGCCGCAGCAGCCGCCGACGATTTGCACTCCGGCCTGAATGGCTTTGCGGGCAAAGCTGGCCATGTACTCCGGCGAGCAGAGATAGATGTTGCGTCCCTCGACGGCACGCGGCATGCCAGCGTTGGGCATGGCAGCCAAGGGTAGAGGAGTGGCCGGGCGCATGGCTTCGATGGCCGTCAGTACGTTGGTGGGGCCTGTGGAGCAGTTGACTCCGATAGCCGTGGCGCCCCACTCGGTGAGCAGCGCGGCGGCATGCTGGGGTGAGGAGCCGTCGAGGCAGTTTCCGTCGTCGTCCACTGTCACCATGACGAGTACAGGCAGATTCGGCGCGATCTGGCGGGCAGCCATGAGCGCCTCGTGGGCCTCGTTCAGCGCGGGCATCGTTTCGATGCTGAGCATATCGACGCCGGCGTCGCTCAGTGCGCGGATCTGTTCGGCAAAGGCGACGCGGGCTTCGTCGAGGCCGGTCTTGCCCAGCGGTTCGAGGCGGACGCCCAGCGGTCCGACGGAACCGGAGACCCACGCCTCGCCAGCCTGCTTGTCTTTAAGGTGCTCGACGGCTTGCCGGGCGATGCGCACGCCCTCCCTGTTAATCTCTACGACCTTGTCGGCCAGGCCGTGGCGCGACAGCCGGAAGCGATTTGCGCCGAAGGTGTTGGTCTCTAGAATCTCCGCACCGGCTTGCAGGTACTCTTCGTGAATGGCCAGGATCAGTCCGGGGTCGGAGAGGTTGAGCTCGTCGTAGCAGCGGTTGATAAAGATGCCGCGGGCATAGAGGACGGTGCCCATGGCGCCGTCGGCGAGCACGGGGCGGCTGGCGAAGATGTCGGCTAGTTGAGACATTCAATTGCAATGCTAAGCCATGCGGGCGGGGCGCGCCAGCATGCAGGGCGGCTTTGTTATACTTCGATAGTCATAAGCTTGGTGTACAGCGGTTCCCGGCCGGGTTTTTCCTGCGACTCGCCCGCCGCGCTGGATAGAGCCGTCCTTTTGTTTACGCTGCGGCCATTGCCGCGGGCAAGCCGCGCGGGATGCTCCGCGTTTTCGGTTGAGGTAAGGGATTTTGAAGAAGAGAAGTCTTTGTCTATGCGCTATTGTGGCTCTGGCGGTTGCCGCCGCGCTGGCAGGTTGCGGCACGACCACCTATTTCGCGGGCCGCGCGCTGCCGCCTAGCGGCCTGGCCAATCGAGTCATGATCGCGATTCAGAACCCAGGCTCGGCAAGCGCCGGAGCATTGGACATCGTGGATGCTTTTTACGACATCCGGTTCAAATACAACAGCACCAATACGGCCCCGGCTTATAGTGTGAGCGGGTTTTCCGGTGCGCTGCCCATCACGATCCAGAATCTGCCCGAGGAGCTTTTGGGAGCGGTATACAGCACCGGCGGTGGGGGGAGCCTTACCCTGATCGACTATTCCGGCGAGAAGGGCACTGGCGCCGTAAACGGCCTGAACGGCTCGTCCTCCAGCATCTTCATCACGCGGAACCAGAGCTACGTCTTCGCTGCCAATCAGGCGGCGCACACGCTTGCAGTTGTGAACCGGAGCACCGGCGCCAGCTATTTCCTCAGTCTCCCCGGAGTCTATCGGGTCAGCGTGAACCCCGGCGGTTCGGCCGTGCTGGCTTTTGTGCAGAACTCGAATTACGTCTACTACCCGCAGCAACTGACCTCCGCGCAAACGATCAAGTTTTCCGGCGGCCCGGGCACTTGGCCTCTGGGTGCAGTGGACTGCGAGCCGCAGAACGCGCCTGTCTGGTGCCTTTACCAGGCACTAAGTCCCGACGATAACAAGCCACTGGCCTTCGACCGGCCGGTCAAGGCAGTCTTCTCCGCGGATGGCGGAACAGCCTATGTCCTCAATTGCGGGCCGGAGTGCGGTGGGAGTCAAGCCTCAGTTTCAACCCTTCCCGTGGCGCCATTCATCTACCTTATCGGGCAGCAGTCGGGAACGCTGCCCACGCACGCCTCTGTTGCCGCTTCTACGCTTAACCTACCGGGTGGAGCGAGCAATGCGCTCGTCGATAGTTCAACCCTCTATGTAGTTGGGCAGCAGCAGAAGCCAGACGGCTTTTGGAGCGGCCAACTGTCGGTGGTAAATCTGCTCGCTGGTTCGGCAACAGCCATGACGAAAACGGCGCAGGTGGCCATCAGTGACGGCGCCCCCGGCGCAATGAGCCGCATGATCCTGGCAGACGACGACACGCTGTGGATCGGTATGTCCAATTGCATCAACGGAGAGCGCGCCAACCACAACCAGCCATACGGCTGCCTCACTATGGTCAACACCTCCAGCAACGCGGTGACTTTGTTGCCTTATAACGGCGACGCTACCGGAATCGCAGCAGTCACCGGCCTGCACAAGATCTATACGGCCGAGGGCGGACAGGTCTACATCTACTCGACCGTGAATGGCGCATCGATCGACAACCAATATGTCACGGTGACCGGCACGGCCTATGATGTGGCCTATATGGACGCCCTGTCCGACAGCGACAACACCGTCTATTGACCGAATGACCGCCGCAGGAGTGCCCATTCCTTTCGCCGCCGATGTGCTGGCCGTCGCGGCTCACCGCGACGATGTGGAACAGACTTGCGGCGGAACCCTCCTTCGCATGGCTGCACGCGGCCTTCGCACCGCCATTCTAGATCTCACTCAGGGCGAAGCCGGAACGCGCGGGAGCGCGGAAAATCGAGCTCGCGAAGCAGCCGAAGCAGCCCGTCTGCTTGGGGTAGGGTGGCGTCAGGCGCTTGATTTGCCCGATGGCGCGGTCGATAACACCCTGGAAAATCGCTTGAAGATTGTGCGGGTGTTGCGGCTAATCCGCCCGCATGTGGTGATTCTGCCCTACTGGCAGGCACGGCACCCTGACCACGCCGCCGTTGCGGCTCTCGGCTACGAGGCCTGTTTTCTCTCGGGCCTCACAAAGGTGGAGGGTGGAACCGCACCGCATCGTCCCTTCAAGATCGTCTACGCCAGCCTCTACGCGGATGTCCGGCCCAGCTTCATCGTGGACATAACGCCCTTCATCGAGCAGCGCCACGCAGCGCTGATGGCCTATCGGTCGCAGTATGCAAATCAGGCGGCAGGAAGCGGACTCTTTGTTCCCGAAGAGGAGATTCGCGAGCGCACCTTCGCTGAAGCTCGCCACTATGGGCTTCTCGCAGGAGCGCGCTACGGCGAGCCATTTGTGCAAAAGGAAGTGGGGCTGGTGGACGACCTGACTCTTCTGCCGGTCCAGTCGATCTGAAGCGCCCCGCGCAGTCTTTCCGTTGGGATTCTCTTGTATAAGTGAGTATTATCGACAATGAAAACAAAATAACTTTGCGTTATGTTGTTTCTTACCCCACACTGAGAGTGGAGAACCCATATGACGCAGACCTGGATTGCGCAGGATTACGCGCAGAACGCAGCATTTGTGCATGGACTAGCCGGTGGAGTTATCGAATGGCTGGATGCACAGCCCAATGAATCGATTCTCGATCTAGGCTGCGGCGATGGCCAACTGACGCAGCGCATCGCGGCAACTGGCGCTCGCGTGGTGGGGGTCGATCTCTCGCCGGAGATGCTTGCCGCAGCGCGCTCTCTAGGGATCGATGCTCGCGAAGGCAAAGCCGAATCGCTGCCCTTTGTGGATTGTTCCTTCGACGCGGTCTTCTCCAATGCTGCCCTGCACTGGGTTCGCGGCCAGGACGCAATGATGGCGGAGGTGCGCCGAGTTCTCAAGCCGGGAGGGCGCTTTGTGGCCGAGATGGGCGGCCATGGCAATGTCGCGGCTATTCGTGTCGCCTTCACGGCGGTTCTAACGCACCATGGCTTCGCCGACCGCGAGGGGGATGAGAACTACTATCCCACTCCCGAGGCCTACACGCGCAGGCTTGCGCGTCACGGCTTCAACGTGGACCGGATCGAGCCGATTCCGCGTCCGACTCCTTTGCCCGAGAGTGGCATGACCGGCTGGCTGCGCACCTTCCGCCGTGGCGTGCTTACTGTTCTGCCCGAGACGATCCGCGAGACCGTGGTCGAGGAGACGGCCGCGCTGCTTGCGCTCGCTCTGCGCGATGAAGACGGAAGATGGACCGCAGATTATGTTCGGCTGCGATTCATCGCAACGACCTGAGAATCTAACGGCTGAACCACATCCGTCCGCCGACGGCGATCAGGGTCAGCGCGAAGATGCGCCGCAGCCAAAGCTCCGAGATGTGCTGTGCGCCAACGGCGCCGAAGTAGCCACCAACCAGGAACCCGATGGCCAGCAGCAGCGCCACGCGCAAGTCGGCGTTGCCTTTGCGATAGTATTCGAGAAAAGCGAAGAGGCCGACAGGCAAAAGCAAAGCCCCCAGCGAGGTGCCCTGGGCCTTGTGCTGGTCCATTCCCGCGAGCCAGGCCAGCGCGGGAACGAACAGGATGCCCCCGCCAATTCCCACAACACCGGAGACCATTCCCACCACCAGCCCCACCAGCAGCATTATCCAGGTCACGCAAGCCTCCTTTGGGCGCGCCGAAGGGTCAAGGTCGAGCCCGCGACTTCAGCGTAAACCATGGCTACAGGAATACCCCCTAGTCCGCCGCGAATGCCCTGATACGGAACAGCAAGCCGGCCGCTGCTCCGCCCAGGCTAGGGAAGAGCAGGAAGAGCCAAAGCTGTGCCAGCGCCCGTCCGCCCACCAGGAGCGCGGGCCCGAGACTGCGGGCCGGATTCACGCTCGTCCCGGTAATATGAATACCCAGAAGATGAATGGCGACCAGAGTAATGCCAATCGCCAGGCCGGCGAAGCCAGTTGGGGCGCTCTTCTTTGTCGAGCCCAAAATCACAATCACAAAGATCAGTGTGGCAACGAACTCGAAGATCATGGCCGAAGCAAGACGATATTCGCCCTGATAGCCGGGGCCCCAGCCATTCTGCCCCAGGCCTTTGGTGGCGAGGTCGTAGCCTCCGCCCACGCCGCCGGCGATGGCCGCCAGCACCGTCGCAGCCAGAATGGCGCCTGCGCATTGGCTCACCCAGTAACCGAGCATCTCTTTGAAGTTCATGCGCCCGGCTACGCAGACGCCCAGGCTCACCGCCGGGTTGATGTGGCAGCCGGAGATGGGCCCAATGCCATATGCGGCTCCGATCAGAGCCAGGCCGAAGGCAAAAGCGATGCCCAGAATGCCCACCTTGTCGCCGGCCACAACTGCTGTACCGCAGCCGAAGAGCACCAGAATGAATGTGCCGATAATCTCAGCCAAAAACTTTCTCATGGTTCCTCCTGTTTCATTGGATGTGATTCCGTGCCAGGCACGGAAGCCGGACGCTTGGCCCAAGCTCAAGGAGATAGGGGAAGAGGCGCGACGTGCGGCTTCCCGGACGATTCAGGGCAGAACGAAGCCGCGTATCCGCAAAGAACACGCGGCGGAAGTCTCGCAGAGGCCAGCGGGCAAAGTCAAGAAGAGAATCGGGCCGACAGAACTGCCGGCGCTTCTTATGTTGCTCTTCCAGGTGGTCGACCGGTCAAATTAACACAACGTTTGCAATTCCTTTGCCCTCGTGCTTTAGTCTGTTAATGGTTCCGTGCGGCCTCCGCATCTGAAGTTCAACGGCCGCCGGGCGAGGGCAGACCGG
>CAZGHZ010000083.1:0-21904 GCA_964525655.1 uncultured Occallatibacter sp. | reverse complement strand
CCCTGCCGGTGTAGAATTGTTTCAGTCAGGTTAATTCCCGGCCTGGCGAAGCAAACAATCGTGCAAATATGCGATTGTTGGGGTTTTATGGACGCCAATTCATCCGGCTCTTCTCTTTCCCGCCACAAGCGACTCCTCTCCTATTTGCTCTCGAATGTTACAGTCGAGTTTTGCTTTTGGAGGCCCAGGCGTGTCCGGAGTTTCTCCGGCCGCGTTGGTGAACTCTGATGGCCGATCTGGCTGCAACGGTGAATGCCATCCCTTCGGGCGGTTCCCTGCTTGACCGCAAGCTGACGAAGGCTCCCAGCCGCGCGGGTATCGCAATCTTCCTGTTGGCCTTGGCAGGAGGACTCTGCTACATCGCCTTCCACGTTGCCAGAGACCTCGATTCGGTCACCACCACCAGCATCTGGCCCTATCTACTGCTGGCCCTTGCGCTGATGATTGCGTTGGGTTTCGAGTTCGTCAACGGATTCCACGATACAGCCAACGCAGTTGCCACGGTGATCTACACTCATTCCCTCGAACCCAACATCGCTGTTGTCTGGTCGGGCATCTGCAACCTCACCGGCGTGCTCTTCTCCTCAGGCACGGTAGCCTTCGCCATCATCACGCTACTGCCTGTCGAGTTGATCCTCCAGGTGAGCTCGGGCGCCGGCTTCTCGATGATCTTCGCTCTGTTGATCGCCGCCATCGTATGGAACCTCGGCACCTGGTGGTTCGGCCTGCCCGCCTCCAGTTCGCACACGATGGTCGGCTCCATCATCGGAGTGGGCATCGCCAACCAGTTGATGAGCAACCACGCAGGCACGTCCGGCGTTGATTGGGAGCAAGCCACAAAGGTTCTTAAGGTACTGCTGATCTCTCCGCTGATCGGCTTTGGCGCGGCGGCCTTGTTGATGCTGGTTTCCAAGCGGCTGGTCAAATACCCCTCTCTCTATGAAGCGCCCAAGAACAACCAGCCGCCACCGTGGCCGATTCGCATCTTGCTACTGCTGACCTGTTCTGGCGTCAGCTTCTCCCATGGCTCCAACGACGGGCAAAAGGGCATGGGCGTGATCATGCTCATCTTGATCGGCACCGTTCCTACCGTATACGCCCTCAATCACGCGGTCACAACCAGCGATATTCAACAGTTCATCGCCGCCTCAGAGCAAGCCGGTCAAATCCTAGACCGGCACGTTGACCCGAAAGGCATCCTCGGTCCCGACGCCCGTGCAGAGGTCACCGATTACATCCGAACGAAGCAGCTTCAGCCGGATACGATTCTCGCGCTGCGGGAGTTGGTCGAGGATCTAGACCACGAGATCGCCCTCTACAAGGTCTTCAAGTCTGTTCCGGCGCGGGATCAAGCCAACGTCCGCAACGACATGTATGTAGCCAGCGAAGCTCTCCGGCTGATGGCCAAGAATCACGACCCGGCCTTCACGCCCGCCGAGAGCGCAGTACTGGCTAACTACAAGAGCAAGGTGGATAAGGCCACGAAATTCATCCCGGATTGGGTCAAAGTCGCTGTGGCGCTTGCCCTGGGACTAGGAACCATGGTGGGCTGGAAACGCATCGTTGTTACCGTTGGTGAGCGCATCGGCAAGGAGCACTTGGCCTATGCGCAGGGCGCCACCGCGGAGCTGGTTGCCATGGCCACGATCTTCGCCGCGAACCTCTGGGGCCTGCCAGTGAGTACGACGCATGTGCTCAGCTCCGGCGTCGCCGGCACGATGGCCGCCAACGGCAGCGGATTGCGCCTGGCCACCGTTCGTAACATCGCCGCCGGATGGGTCTTCACACTTCCGGCCGCGGCCTTGCTCTCCGGCACGCTCTACTGGCTTTTCCGCACACTCGCCTAGCCCCACACCTCGCCGTCATTGAGCCACAAACTCACGCCCCGAGGAACCTCCGCGCTCCAAGGCGAATCTGCAGGTCAGGAATATCGAGAAGCGTCGCCATGACGCCATCCTATTTGATTTCAGCGAGTAACGGAGGGGCGGGGATTCCGGACACGGCGACCAGGCCGATGCCCTCTTTGCGGCCGGTGATTGCGCAGCGTCAATTTTGAAATGAGACAAGAAGTGTATAAAAGTGTACTGTCAACTGCGCAAGATATTGCACAGTCGCATTTGGGAACTTTCATAACTTCAACATTTATTTACCTTTCATTCGGCATTTGAATTGCACTAACACTCTTCGTAATCGGCGCGCTGGATCGAGGTAACCGATTTGGATGATACCAACGCGTACTATCTTCCCGGCGCCACGGCTCCTGCGGTCGTATCCGGGAGGTAAAGCCACGGAGCAAGTTGGATCGATCTTCGTGCATTTCAGAAAACTTGTTTCTTGATTCACGGTTCTTATGGCATCTCTTCGGAAAGGGAACTGATCATGAACCCACAGCAATCGCCAAAAGACCGTCGGCAAAGACGGCGATTTGGAGTCAACGCTGCGCTGACGGTCTTCATCGGAAGGCACGAGATTCCGGGGTTTACCAGGGACTTGAGCAATCTGGGGGTGTATTTTTTCATGGACCTGGTTGGCAAAGTCCCAATTGACGAGGATTTTGAATTTCTGATCGAACTGCCTCCGGAGATCACACTATCGAGCTGTTGCTTTGTCCGGTGTATGGGCCATGTTGTCCGCACCGACCATGGCTCAGCGCAATTGACGGGAATTGCCGCCAGGATTCTCCGCTACTCCATTGAGAGAGAAACGGCGCTCAGCGCTTAGAGCTTGCGCATTCCCAGGACTCGATAGTCGGCCAGCCAGTTCTTCCGCACATATACGAGCCGGTTGTTGCTGTCAGGATCGGTAGGCAGCAGGAAAAAGCCCGGATCGACGAGATAGCGTATCGAGTTGTAGATGATTCCCTCCATGACTTCGCCATCCAGAAACTTTAGTCGCACCCAGATTCCATGAACGATGGGCGCACGGGAATGGAAGTTGAGTTCCTTGTGATTTGAATCGCCTTCAAAGCTGTTGACATAAAAGACAGCTTTGACATCACTGGCCGGTATTTCCTCGACGGCATTCGACTCGAGATGGCGAAGTCTGAAGCTCTCAGGCGAGCCAAGCGGTGCGTGACTCAGCAGTTCCTCGACTGTGTTCAAAGCCACGGAGTCCAAGAAACCCCGCATCGCCCTGGATCCCAACTGGATGACAATCTTCTCCGACCTGGGCGAGTCATTTCCATCAGCGGGCGTTATCAAGCTCTGGGTCCTGGACTCGGAGTGAATTGTCTTTTGGGAGGAACGAGATTGTATTGCTTGATCTTGTACAGCAGCGCCTTGTAACTGATTTGCAGATCGCTTGCGGCCGCCTTGCGGTTCCATCCTGTTCCCTCCAACGTTCTTGCGATGGCGGCAGACTCGGCGCCGCCCTTTAGGTTGCGGACGAGATGCTTCAGGCTTCCGTTGTCGCCGTTCTCTTCTGCGCCAGTTGCGGGCGATTCGGAGATCTGCCGAGGATTCAGCTCGTCAATGATTACCTGTTCATCGGCCAGGATGAGGTAGCGTTTGACTGTGTTTTCCAGTTCGCGAAGATTGCCGGGCCAGGCATTGGAGGAGAGGGCCTGCATCAGCAACGGTGAGATCGACAACGGATCGCGCCCGTATTTTGCGGCCACCTTCTGCATGAAGTGATAGGCCAGAATCGGAATCTCTTCAGGCCGTTCGCGTAGCGGGGGCATCTTCAGGGTGAAGCCATTCAGGCGATAGTAGAGATCCTCGCGAAAGGTCTTCCGGGCGATGGCATCTTTGATATCGATGTTGGTTGCGGCGATCACGCGCACATCGACCTTCACCGAGGACCGGCTGCCAAGGCGCGAGAAACTTCCATCCTGAAGAACCTGGAGCAGCTTGGCCTGCAATGCGGCAGGCATCTCGCCAATCTCGTCCAGGAAGATCGTGCCGTTATTGCAGATCTCAAACTTGCCGGGTTTAGACTTGACAGCCCCGGTAAAAGCGCCCGGCTCATAACCGAAGAGCTCGCTCTCCAGCAGATCGGCCGGCATCGCTGCGCAATTGACCTTCATGAAGCTTCGCTGGCTGCGAGACGACATCTTGTGGATGAACAGCGTCGCAACTTCCTTGCCGGTGCCGCTCTCTCCAAGAATGAGAATCGGTATATCGGCGCGCGCCACAAGCCTGCATTGCGACTCGATCTCCCTCATGCGCTTGCTGGCGATGACGAAGGAGGTGTTTTCATCGAGGGGGATCTCTTTGGCCTCGTCGCTGTCTTCAGCCGGCCGCTTGCCATGAACTCTGAGGCACTCATGCACAGCCTGGTCGATGTCGGCCTTGCGAAAGGGCTTGAGGATCACGTCGGTGGCGCCCATTCGAGTGGCCACTACAACATCCCTCAATTCCGCAGAACATGCCAGCAAGATGATCGGAATCGCCGGGTTGGAGGCACGCACTTCCGTGAGCAGGCCGAGTGAGTTTCCTGCGTCACCGTCCTCGGCGATGTGCCAGTCCATCAGCAACAAATCGGTCGCGGGCTGCTCTCTCAGGCTTTGGACCAGCGCGGCGGCCTCGGTAAACAGGTTCACTGTGAAGCGGTCCGCAAGAATGCGGTGAAGGTATTTCAGAATTGCGAGGTCGGGATCGAGGATCGCGATGTGAGGACTGCGCTTGCTCTTCGTCTTCATTGGCGCTCCAGCCAGATGCCCACAACTTGGTGTTTCCCAACCCAGTCAAACCGAGCCGGAAAGAATTCATTCCTCGGCTGACAAGCTGGAATAGGATGTTTGGAGCTCTCTCGCTGAGAATTGCAGCGGATTGCAGATCAAACACCGCCGACACAGGGTTCTACCGCGTCAAGAGGAATGGGGGGCCTCTAACATAGGCGCAAAGCCTTGCGACTTTTTCTACATCGTATCACCTGAAAGTGGTAATTCATTCGTCATAATATGCAAAGATTTACACATCTGATACCCAAATCTACTCCTTCTCATCCAAGGATTTACCCGAGAGTACCACGGCTTTGACCTAAAGTTTATCTGGTTGTTGTCTATCGGTTCGGAATCGCCGCATTGAGTTTGGACCGGAAGTTGCATACAAACGTGAGAACCCACCTCTAAAGCCGGATAGACAATGCCTTTGGTGCGCGCCGCAGAATCAGCCGAGATCCGCGATCTTCCTCCGCCTGAGATCGTCTTCGGCCAGACATCTCGGATGGCGATTGCCCGAGAAAAGCTGGAACGGGTGGCCGAGACGGCCGTCCCGGTGCTTTTGCAGGGCGAGAGCGGGACGGGCAAGGAGATCTTTGCCAAGTTGCTGCATGCGCACTCGGATCGTGCGATGGCAGCCTGGGTGAAGGTGGCGTGCCCGTCGATTCCGCACTCGCTGATCGAGTCTGAGCTCTTCGGTTATGAAAAGGGTGCGTTCACAGGCGCCTATGCCACCAAGCGCGGCCGCGTCGAGCAGGCCCACCAGGGAACCCTGTTTCTGGACGAAGTGGGCGACCTGGAGATGTCTGTGCAAGCCAAGCTCCTGCAGATGCTCCAGGACGGCAGCTTTACGCGGGTCGGAGGCCAGGAGTCGAGAAGGGTCAATACCCGCCTCGTCAGCGCAGCCAGCGAAGACCTGAAAAAACAAGCCGAGGAGGGAAGCTTTCGGGTGGATTTCCTCTTCCGCATCAACGCTGTAACCATCGATCTACCGCCGTTGCGTCAACGGACCGAGGACTTGCCGGTGCTGATCGACTTTTTCCTCGACCGGCATTCAAAGACATTCCGCCGCAATCCCAAGCCGCTTTCACGCGACTTGAGGCGCCTGATGCAGCGCTACGACTGGCCGGGAAACATACGCCAATTGGAAAACATGATCCGCAGCTACATTCTGATCGGCAGCGAAGAGGCCTTGGCGGCCGATCTGCTCCCATCCAGCCCGGTGAGTTCTGCAAAACTAAATACCGAGATCGATCTTTCGAGCCCTATCTCCTTGAAAGAGATTACCAAGACCGCCACGCAGGATCTGGAGCGGCAGATCATCCTGAAGGTGCTGGAGGCTAATGGCTGGAGTCGCCGGAAGACAGCCAAGTGGCTCAACATCAGCTACAGATCGCTGCTTTACAAGCTGCAAGAGACCCAGGCCGGCAGAGCTTCGGAAGCGCGGCTCACGGCAAAAGAGGTATTTTCGGCGTCTAGCTCGGCTCATACCGCGACCTAGCCGAAGGGGATCGGGCCGGTCGAGACCGGGAGAGAGCTGAACTGAAGACGCAGTTCTACCCCTTCGTAGGCTGCTGCCTCATGTATTCGAAGGTCTGCGTCATCGCATCCGGAGTCGCTACTAACTGGCGCCATCCCAATGAGTGCAACTTGGCATTGCTAAATCGATTCCCGCCCCATGCTGCCGCAGCCTTGTAACGGGTGATGATAGCAGGCAGTTGGCCCTGGGAGCGGCGATGATACCCCTCCAATATTCGCGCCAGAATCCTGGTCGCAAAATACGGCAGGCGCACCGAGCGGATCCGCTTGACATGCTTCTTGTATTCTCGAAGATACCGGGACGCGGTCGGCAGGTCGTCATCGTGCACGTTGTACACCTGCCCGGCTGAGTCGGGATGGGCAACTGCCACCACGATCGCCTCAGCACAGTTGGCGACAAAGGTGAGGGGCAGCAGATTGCGTCCTCCCAGGTGGAAGAACACCGGTCCGATCTGCAAACCAACCCGAGTGGAGAAAGCTCCGCCGCCGGGGCCGTAGATCACGCCGGGACGCAAGACAACAAGTTCAAAACCATCCTTCTTCTGATACTCCCAAAACAATTGCTCCTGCCACAGCTTTGAGTGGGAGTAGGTATCCCGCCATTCAGGATGATCCTCCAGCGGAGTCGTTTCGTCGACGCGCGCGCCCCGCCTCAGCGGCACAACCCCGTAGACACCGAAGGAGCTGACAAGAACGACGCGGGTCTCATTCATGGGCACGTCGTCGCGCGCTTCCAGAGCCTCGAGCAGGTTTCGGGAGACAAGCACCGAGTCTGCAAACATCTCCGCCGGCGCGCCTTTCATTCCCGCGACAAGATGCACGACAAGAGAGACGTCCGCCACGGCCAGGGCGCAATCGGCTTTAGAACGCAGGTTCCCGTAACACAATTCCAGTTGTGCGCCGGGACTCTTCTCTTGCAGCGCCAGGAGCCGCTCAGCCTTGCCCCTGTCGCGCAGAAAGCACCGAATGTCACTGTAACCATGAGCCAAGAGCCGTTCGACGACACGGCCCCCCAGGAAGCCGCCCGCGCCGGTGACCAGGACCTTCATGCACGCACCTCCGGATAAATCTGCTCGAAGATTCTCTCCATCATCGCTGAGACACGCAGGATCTCCTCATAGGAGATTGGAGGCGGGGCATCATTCTCAATGCTTAGATAAAACTCGTTGAGCAGTCGGTGCATGCCCTCGAAGAAATGAAAGCCTGCGTGGCGGAAGCTGCTTACGTTGCTGAGTCCTTGCCGCAGGTAGTCTTTCGCAACCAGAAACGGGGGGAACAAGCGGCCCAAAGCCGATGGGAATGCCTGTTTTCTCTCCAGAACCACGGTGCGCGCCGCATAGTCGACGTGAGCGGTGTTTTTTGTGCCGTAAAACCGAAGGGTCTGACCTACCGGGCGAGCATGCGCGCTGAATGTCGCATAGGCGCTTGTCCGGGTGCCCCTTATCACCACGCGCAACTCATCGAGAAGCTCGCCACGGCCGTTCCCGCCCACGCCAGCCTCTCCACACCAGGCGATGGCCTGGATGAATGGCTTGTCGTCATCGATATACGGCGTGATCTTATTCAGGACGTGATCCATTACATTTTGAAACAATTTCCCTGGGAGGCGGTGCACCCAGTGTTCGGGATCCTGCCTCAATGCGGTTCCGAATTCCCCTCCGAGATCGTATCCGATAGAGCTTTCAAGATGCACTGGACTTCCAAGCACACCCGTTTCATAGAGGCGGCGCAGCTCAAGCGCCGGAGCCTCGAACCTCGGCCAGTAGTTCACCGCGAGCTTTCGCCCCGCTGCAACCGCGGACTCGACGATCGCTTCAGCGTCGCAATGGTGCAGCGCGACAGGTTTTTCCAAAAATACGTGACAGCCTGCCACGAAGGCCTGCCTGGCAAGTGGGAGGTGGGATTGCGGCGGTGTTGTGATATGCAAGACATCCGGCTTTTCGGCATCGATCATGGCCGCGATATCGCCGTACCACCTTGGAATCTCGTAGCGGACAGCTAATTGCTTCGCCATAATCGGTTCCAGGTCGCAGACCGCGCACAATTGAACCGATGGAATCTTCTTGATCTCTTCTGCGTGTGCGTCCGCGATCTTGCCGCACCCGACGATCGCGATCTTCAGGCTCATCGTCTTTACCTTCCCAACAAAACACGAACCGCGGCAGTGAAGCAGGAAGTCGCTACTCTGGCATTGTTTCTATCATCATAAAACACTCATCTTATCGGTGCACAATCCACGATGCCGCAATTGGCGAGCATGATCTTTCCTCGTTTCCAAGACGGCACGAGGAGCGGGGAATCGCGCACATTCCAATGGAGGTTCTCACGCGCGGGCCTTCGCGCGAGACGGCAGTAGCGACTCGAAGATATCGAGCAGTTCCTCCGCGACTGTCTCCCAGCTTCGGCTTCCATGCGCGGCAATGGCCTCCGCATCCCATTTCTTGTCCAGCACAGATGCGAGAGCGAGAGCCAGCGCACTGGAGTCGCGTGGCGGCACAAGCCGTCCGCATTCATCGTCGAGAATCTCCGGTATGCCTCCGACATTCGTCGCCACGACAGGCCTGCCGGCGGCGAGCGCCTCGAGCACCACGTTGGGGCAGCCTTCCATATAACTCGGCAGAGTAACCAGATCCGCCGCCGTCATCCAGACGGCGACATCGTTGAAGGAGCATCCAGGCAGCACATGGATATAGCTATCGGCGCTGTTCGCCCGGATGGAGCTTTCGATTAACGGCCTATCCGGTCCTTCGTCGCCGACCAGGTAGACGTGCAGGTTTGTTCGCTGTGCGCGAAGCGAGGCCGCCGCTTCGACAAGTTCGCGAAGCCCCTTCTTCACGCTCATGCTACCGATGTAAACCACGGTCTCCGCCGCCGGGTCGACTCCGAGTTTTCGACGTGCCTTAAGGCGGCTGGCGGGGTGGAACACCGACAGGTCGCAGCCACTCACGACGGCTCGAGTCTTCTCTGGCGGGGTGCCCATGGCCACCATCCTCTTGCGCAAATCGTCGCTGATCGCAACCAGAAAATCGGCTTCGCGCAGCACAGTGCGCGTGCGCATCGCCGAGAACGGGTCACCTATGCTGTGAACATCCGAACCAACACCCATCGCAACCACGGGAACTCCGAGCGCTCTGCCGATCTTGAGTGAGGCATATCCTTCGGGATACAAAAAGTAGTTGAAGATAAGATCGGGAGCAAAGCTGCGCACATCAGGGAGCAACGTGCGGGCCGCCGTCCAGCCATTGAAGGGCCGGGAGACCACCGGCAGAGCAGGGTAGTCGTAGTAGCCAACATCGACATCCGGCAGGCTGAAGGACGTGTCTACGGTGTCATAGGTGCGACCTCGCGGTCTCAGCATGGACGGGTACGTGGGGCGGGGATAGAAGACTCGTAAATCGGATCTGGCAGAGAGAATGCGAAGCGTCTGATATGCGGGCCGCCCGGCCGTGGGCTGCGCCGAACTCGGGAAATGTCGGGTTACGACTGCAATCCTCATGCTTCAACCTCCGGCAGGAATGCATCGGAGAGAATTCGGTGGCTCTCGAGAATCGCCTCGAAGTAGCGGGTGACCGCCTCCCACGAGCACTCTCTTTGTGCGCGTCTGAGCGCATTTTTCGTGATAAGGCGCCGAGCTGCATTGTCCGAGAGCAACCGAACGCAGACTTCCGCAAAGCCGGCAGGATCGTCGGCTAAGACGATATCTTCACCGTCTTCGTAGCGCAGTCCTTCAGCACCTACGGTTGTCGATACAACAGGCACTCCCGCGGCCATGCATTCATAGATCTTCAAGCGGGTGCCTCCGCCGATGCGGATCGGCACAATCGAAATCTTCGCGCCCCAGAGATAAGTCCGCAGGTCGTCGACTCTGCCAGTAACATTCACGCCTTTGAGCCCAGCCACCGCTCTTAGGACCCTTGCGTCCGGTGAGCGCCCCGCGATGGTAAAGGTCGCATCGGGCAACCGTTTGCGGATCAAGGGCAGCACGCAGGCAAGAAAATACTCGACTGCGTCCACATTGGGCAGCCAGTCCATCGATCCGCAGAAGACAATATCCGAGGTAGAGGGAGCGTCCCCGCGGGGCATGAAGTACTCCACATCGACGCCGGTCGGAACACTGGTCACATGTTCGATGCCAAACATGCTCTTCATTCTCGATGCGTCGATCTCCGAGACCGCGATCACGTGCTTTACCGACCGGCATATCTTCCGTTCGTAGGCCGCCATCTTCCGGGCCTGCATCTGAAAGAAGACCTTCTTTGGCAGAGAGCTGCACTGTTCGACGTGCCGCTGCCAGATCGTAGTCTCCACATTGTGCTGAAACAGAACGCAATCTCCGAGGTCTGTCAGATTCGGAGCGGCGGCAAGAAAATCACAGACGATGGAGTCATAGCGCTCCGCAGCAATCAACGCATCGATTTCTCGCTTGAGCCTCGCTGAAGAATACCGGGAGACCGCCAAGGGTATTGGACTGACGATGCTGCCTGCAAGCTGGGGAATGATTCCGAGAGACATTCTTGCAGGCGCTGAGTGTTCCACGGTGATGTGGCGGCTTGAGTACTCCGAGCTTCTTTTCGGACCTTCAAGGTTCTGTGGATCGTTGAGAGCGGCAAAATGAATCTCGTGCCGTTTGTGCAGTTCCTTTAGCGTGCCGAGGGTGCGAATCTGAGCGCCGCGATCGGTAGGATGCAGAAAAAACGGGCATATCCAGAGGATCTTCATCGATGCGTGTGCTCTCCTCGTCAAACGAGTGAATGAAGCAGATGTTGTATGGCAGTCCGCTATCCCATGATAAACTCCCATCGTATGAGGTTGGGTCGAAGTGCATGAATAGCAAGCGAAACGTAATCGTGATGGGCCTGGGATACGTTGGCTGCGTGAGCGCCGCTTGTCTGGCCGAAATCGGGCATAGCGTACTCGGGGTGGACCGGGATACAAACAAGATGGATGCGGTCCGGAGGGCGCAGTCGCCGTTTTTCGAGGCCGGGCTCGAGAACCTGATACAACGAAATGTCGCCGAGGGGCGGCTAAGGGCCGAGCCAATCGATGAAGAGGCCCTTAGTGCCGCGGATGTCGTCATGCTTTGCGTAGGAACACCTTCGCAGACCAATGGGAACATCGACCTGAGCCATCTGCGCCGGGTCTGCGAAGATATCGCATCGAGGCTTCGGCCCAGAACCAATCGCCTGATCGTCACCGTGCGCAGCACTGTCTTTCCGGGAACCTGCGAGAGTCTTCTCGAGACCGTTTTCGCACATCGCGACGATGTGGACATTGTTTCCAATCCCGAGTTCCTGCGGGAAGGCACGGCCGTAAAGGACTTTATGGAACCAACGCTGCTGGTTGCCGGGGGAAGCTCGGTTGAGGCCGCGCAATTTGTTGCGGATTTGTATGCCGGTTTGCCCGGCGAGGCATCGATCGTCTCGCTGCGTACCGCCGAGATGATCAAGTACGCCTGCAACGCCTTTCACGCGCTCAAGATCGGATTTGCAAACGAGATCGGCTCTCTCGCCTCCAGCCTCGGCGTCAATCCTGAGCAGGTGATGGCGACACTGTGCCAGGACACGAAGCTGAATATCTCGCCCGCCTATCTCAAACCGGGCTTCGCCTTTGGCGGATCGTGCCTGCCCAAGGACCTGCGCGCACTGACGTTCAGGGCCTCCCGGCTCGATCTGAAACTGCCGCTGCTCGAATCGGTTCTGCCCTCCAACGACGAACACCTCAGGCGCAGCATCCGAGAGGTGCTTGCACTGCCGGGGAAAGGGATCGGCATCTACGGCCTAGCCTTCAAGGAAGGTACCGACGATCTGCGTGAAAGCCCCGTGATCACCATCATCGAGCATCTGATCGGCAAGGGAAGAGCGGTCAGAATCCACGACCAGCACATTCAGTTGGACGAGATCTACGGCAGCAACCTGAGCTTTGTTGTTTCAGCGCTGCCGCACATCGGCAGGCTGCTCACGCGCACCCTCGATGAGCTGATCTTTTCCTCCGGCGCGCTGGTGGTCGCGCAAGAGCCCGCGCCCGCTGCCCTGGCACAGATGAAAGCCAGCGGCCTGCCCATGCTTGATCTCACCAGACTCACACTAAAGGCTAATTCTGTGATCGGGGTAATTGCCTAGCCCGAAACGCCCGGAGTGTCTCTCGCCTCAACCGTGTTTTCGCCTGTACGGCCGTCGCCTTTCCAGCACCTCCGATGATGAGAGCAAAAGCGGTGAGAGATCGGTGATATTAGATTGGAGATCCGGTTTTGACTTTGAAGACGTCCTACTCCGTCGTGCGTCAGCGGACGCTGGAAAATGCACTTGTTGTGCATTCGGGGCTTGCCCTGTTGATGGCTTGGGGTTTCTTCCTGGCCTTGTTGGGCCGGCGAGATGGCGCAATAATGGCGCTCTCCCAGGTACATCGGACCACGCGAATCCCATGGTTCAGAAGACTCGTGGAGCCCTATATTCTGGCGAACCGCGACGCCACTTACCGTGAAATCCGATTATTGACTAAGCCGGAATTGAGTCCTTTCTTCGGAAAGCGCCTTATGGTACTCAAAGCGCCTTTGCCCGGCGGCGAAAAGGGCGTACTGTTTGTCATGGTTAATGACACGGTCCGGCTACTCCACACCGGAATGAACCTCCCGAAGCTCCTCAACGATTACACTCTTGTTTTTGAGCCCTCATGGTCGAGCTACTGTCATCCCGATCTATTGGAATACACGCGCTGGAGTGAGGAGATATTTGTCCTTGCCGCCGAAGAAAATGATTTTGCTTTCCTGGGTAGGCTTGGGGCTAACCTGGTGCCGGTCAGCCTTGGTCCATGCGACTGGGTTGACCCGCGAACTGCCGAGCCCTATCTGGATAACCCAAAAGAATATGACATCGTCATGAATTCAAACTGGGGCCCGTGGAAGCGCCATTATGTTCTCTTTGATATGCTTCGCAAATCTCATAAACACTACAAAGTCGCATTGATCGGCTCCCCTTGGTTCTCTGCTTCGACAGGAAACGATATTGAACGACTCGTAAACTATTACGGAGTCGCCAGCCAAGTTGCGATTTTCGATTCGATCCCATATAAGCAGGTGATGGATATAACTTGCAGGTCAAGAGTCTCGGTTTTGTTAAGTCTCAAGGAAGGAAGCAATCGTGCAATTGCCGAGAGCATCTTCTGCAATGTTCCGGTTTTGGTTCTCTCCAATCACATGGGCGGCATCAGGAAGAACGTCGTACCGGAAACGGGACTTCTAGCCGACGAAGCAAGCTTGGAATCCGCAATCGCCAAACTCGAAGAGAGTGGTATTCGGCCCAGGGAATGGGGCCTGGAGCATGTGTCGTGTTTCAAGTCCACCGCGAACCTGAACTCTGTTTTGCAGGAACATGCCCTGAGGCAGGGGCGACCGTGGACAGAGGACATCGCGGTAAGATCGAACAGCCCTGAGTCGAGCTACGCGTATTCCGAGGACAAGGCACGCTTATCGTCCTGGAATGAGGAATTGAAGGATTACCTTCGATGATACGTTACATGTGCACAGACACCAATTCTCGCTCGACCGCCCAGCCAGTCTTCGTTGCATTCTCCGAGCAACATCAACCTAGCCGGTGGAGATAGAGAACGGCGTCGATTGATCCTCTAGCCTCAGACGCTGAATCAAGCTTAAGAGCTCTACACGCTTGATAACGGCGGCAAATGGGCCAGGAAAACGGTCCGGCTGGGCTGGCGTCCGAATTCGCAGTTCTGCAAATAACGAAACGCCGAGCGGCTTAGCCCAGCTTTGAAGAGATTGAAAATCTCTGCTTAGTCGGCTTCGCCGCGTCATAAACACGCCGATGGATTAGAGAACTCCGTTTATTTCGAAGGACGGGTCAGGATGCCTCTGTCGCCTCCTCCGTAGGGAGAAGCGCCGAAGCTCGGGCCGGGCGAACGCTGGCTCGCCTTCCCAGTTTCATAAAGGGGAGCTCGATGAGGTGGTATGTGACTACAGACGCTGCGATAATGAGCGCCAGGGAGAGTAACGTGCCGAATATCTGGTTGCTGATTCCAAAGGCCACAAAGACCAAATAGAGGACCGGAACCTGAGCGAGGTAAATTCCATAGGAGTAGAGTGCAACCCTCCCGGCAGCAGCGTTGAGAGGCTTGCTGGTTGAATCGCGAAAGACATTGATGGCGATACCGAGAGAAATGCAGAATATCCAACCGATCCAGAAGTTAGGTTCGCCACTTATATTGGTCAGGCAGTATCCGGATATGAGCACGAGAACAAATGGGAACCAGAGGGCTGAGGGAACGGATGCCTGAATATGATCCCGCAGCGAGTAGCATAGAACACCGGATAGAAAGCAGGGTACATAGGCAGCCATGTTGAGGTGACCTGTAAAGTGGAAGAGCAGGCACCCGAAAAGGAAGAAAAAGGCGAGCAGGCCGATCAGGTACAGGACGCCGCGCTTTTTTGAAGCAAGGTAATAGAGAACGGGCAGCACAAGATACATCTGGACCTCGTAGGGGAGGCTCCAAAGCGGACCAATGATGCTGGCCTTTGTGATGAGGTTTTGCACGAGCAGGAGATTTGCGACGACAATTCGCGGAGTAATCTTTAGCTCGGTTCCAAAAGGATCTGGTGGTACATGAAGAATCACCGCAACAATAATGCAACAAACGGAAAGCGGGTAGATTCGGAAGAACCGCCTGATATAGAAACGAAGGCTGATCCGATCATCTGAGCGGGCCATTCTTTCGAGAGAATACATAAGGACAAGGCTGGTGTGAACGAAGAAACCGAGCACTCCAACGTGGCCGATGTGGCTAGTGAATGCAATTACAGCAGCGTTATGAAAACCCGAGCGGTCAACGAGGGTCTTCACCAAATGGTCAATAAGAACCATCGATACTGCCAGAGTACGGAGGATATCCAGGTTCGCGCTGTGTCGCATAAGCCGTCAGAGGGTCTCAGAATTGCGCTGTGAGGGGTAGCTACACAGAATATGCTACAGTATGACGCCATCAAGGAAGGTTCCCGGCTGGCTGCGCCGGATCACTCCAGGCGCCTCTCGTTATGTTAGTAGTGGTAGATCGGACCAAATCGTTAATGGCGCTGTAAACGCCGTATGCGGTGACCCAGTGGACTTCTAAGCTTCTGCGGTCTGCCTCCTCGGCGATCCATCGAAAGAGGTTGGCAAAGCCTCCACTGAGCAGCGGTTCGAGGTTTCTCTCCTGCGCGCCGTGGGTGTAAAGCTTCAGGAAAAGATCGTCGCCGATGGCGGGAGCCAGATCGAACCACTGGCGAACGCGCGAAGGCGTCGGCAGGTCGTATCCGGCAATTTCGCCGGATTCCACACGGGGAAAGAGCCGCCCGTCGAAACGCAACCCGACGGGCCCGGTGATCATCAGCAGATCTCCCCGTCGACCGCCGCCCACGGTCGCCTCGATGCCGCGATCAAAGGATCTGGGACGATTCTCGGAATCGTTCGTGCACCAGTAGATCTGGTTGACCACGCGGCCCTGGGCCGGCGACGGAATGGACGGCATGGTGAAATCGGCGTAGCAACCGAGATCGCGCAATAATGCAATCTCGCCGTTCAGGCCACAGCACCTTCCGTCCGGCCGTGAGTTGTCGAGTGCCCAGTTGCCATGGATAAAACCAAACACGGTGCGCCCATCCCGCTGGCGGAGCAGCCCGTGATCGCCGGTCAAGCGGCGGCAGAACTCAGTAACTTTTTGGATGAATGAATCGCGCTGCTCCCTGTCGTGATGCAGATGCACTTCGACATCGCCGACGCCGAGGCGCGCTATCTCCGCTATTCCGTCAAGCAGATCGCGCCGGTACTCTTCCTGAGGATAAAAGAAGCTGTACTGGGGGCACTTTCCTGTGGCGTCTCGAGGAGCGTCGCCGGCAATTCGCGGCCACATTTCGCGCCATCGAGCCACCCGGCCGAGCGCAGTTTCCACGGATGCGCCCATGCCCAGCGGCTCGAAATGATCGGTGATTGCAACCCAGATACGCTTCGGTTTCGCGCGGCGCAAGCTCTTCCGCAGACGATCCTTCAGATAGGGCGCAAACCAGATCTCAGCGTGCCGGGGGAGTTTCATGAATTTACCTTGACCTTTGCGCGCTTCAGCAGCCCACGAAAGATACGAAATGACGAATAGAGTCTGTCTGGAGTATCGAGTAGGCTTCTTATGCCTGTCAAAGCCTTTGAGAAGACGGAAGAGAGGCTACTACACGTCTGTCTTGCGCGCCAGATTCAAAGACTCTGCGGCTGAAATGAACGCGACTCGGCGCGCCCCTCAGCCCTCTACCCCACCGACTGCTGTTCCTCCGCGAAGTGATGGCCATGCGACGGCGCAGGAGGCTGAAACACCCCCACGATTCCCGAAAATGCTCTAGAATGATCGCGGGAGTGCAACCTATTCTCCAGCGGCGTTTCTTGGCCGTAGGAGGCACAGGCGGAATTTCCGAGGCCGCGGCCCACCTGCACGCCAGTTCGGGTACACTGGGGAAGTATAGGTTCAAACGCGGGAATTAGCTAGAGTCTCTTCAGATCTTCTGTAGTCGAACAGACAAGGGCAAGATGGCAGTGAATCTTGTGGATAGCTCTTTGAGAGCTTTGAACCTTTAACTTCATTGGCAAACGCTGGGGCGGCGTCCGGTAGTCCAATAATAGCTAGCCGCCCTTCGAATGAATCAATCGGAGACTCAGCGTATTATTAAACGGCACGGAAGGCCGCTCGTAACTGTGATCGATTGGAAAGCCGACCCTCTGCCGTGATGTGTGAGATTTAGAAACTAAGGCTGCTCTCTCAATTCCGCGCGAAACCGGACTTACGGATTAGGGCTTCGAAGCCTGCCGAAGACCGGGCAGCGAAAACGGGCGCGAGAAGCGGCATACGGAGAAGAAAGTATGAAATCGACAAAAGCAATTCAAAGTAGCGTAGATGTTGCCAACCTTAGCATTCCCGACGCGGAAGAGATCATTGAAGAAGCCCTGAACGAGCTGGGCGAATCCACCGACCTAGGCCTCGCCCGGGCCTTGTATTTCTTGGCGCCTCCGGGCTACCAGGCCATCGTGGAGCTATGCGGCGAAAACGGCCGCAGCAAGCGCCGCAACGCCTCGGCCGATACATGGTCGCCGGAGGAAGACGAGGTGCGCATCTACTTTGAGCGCATCGATGGCGCCGAGACCGCGCCGCGTCCCATTCGCGCGCCGCACGTCGCGACCGAACTGGCCTTCGACGAGGATGACGACGGGCAGGAAGCTGTGATTCCCGCCGATCTGGATGCGCGTGTGAAGGAGCTCTGCGCCGCGCTGGCCGAGGCCGAACGGGGCGGCCACGCCTTCATCGCCCTCAAGTGGTTCCGCGACTCCTTTCTGCCGCGCAAGGCCTTCCGCTGGAATCAGAATCCGGATTCGCGGCAGACCGTGCTGGCCGAGGCCATCCAGCGCGGCGTCGTGCTCACCAGCAAGATCGCCAACCCCAAGACTCCTGCCTATCCGACCACCACCATTCGCCTCAATCGCGCCGAGGCCGGCATTCCCGAGGAGGCGCAGCGCTTCCATCCCGTCGCTGTCCACGGCGAGTCGATTGAAGAGGCTATTGAAGAGGAACGGGGGAACCTGTGAGCTGCTACTTCCTGGAAGCTACGGCATTCGCCAAGCTGTTCGTGCAGGAGCCGGGCACCGACGCACTGATTCGCCTCATGGAGGCCGTCGAGGACAATCGCAAGCTAATTTCCGCCTCGACACCGCTGGAGGTCTACGCGGCGATCCGGCGGCGGCAGCATACTGGGGGCATTTCGCCGGATGACGCCTCAGCGGCGCTCGACAGCTTGCGCCTGGAAGCCGCGCGCATGGTGCAGGAGCCTCTGAATCCGGCCGTTCTCGAAGCAGCTCGGCAGCTCTTGGACCGTACCAGCCTGCGCTGGCCCGATGCTCTGCAACTGGGCGCGGCGCTGGTCGCCCGCGAGATGTTTCAGGGCACTGAGATCGTCTTCGTCTCCGCCTCGACGCGAATGCTCGAAGCCGCCAAAACCGAAGGCTTCCACATCATCGACCCGGCCAAGGAAGTTGCTGAGCCTGCAAAGGAAGCGGTTCAGGCCGACGCGGGCTTATAGCAATTGGATGGCGCAGATGCGGAGGCTCAAAGGAATTGGCTCGACCGCGAAAGGCTACGACTCCACATCTTGCTGAGGATCTTGGTCCGTGCGACGTCTTGTAACAGGGCACGACTTCAATCGCGCCGCAAACGCCGCAAGAAAAACGCCATGCTTTAGCCTCTGCGGGAATGATTCGCAGAACGGCCAGGAATCAGTCCAATTTCGCAGCAGAATCAGCTAATCGCCTGCTCAACCGCGGCGGCGCAAACCTCAGCCAGCCGCGCGATTCCCGTTCGTATCTGCTCCGGCGAGGCATTGGAGAAGTTCAGTCGCATGTACCTGAGGCCCGGAGCATCCGAGAAGAAGTCCTGCCCCGGCACAAACAGAACCTTCCGCGCAAAGGCCTCGCGCATCAGCTCGTTCGTGTTCACTCCCTCGGGACAGGTGACCCACAGAAACATTCCCCCCTCGGGATGCGTCCACGTAAATCCCGGCGGCATCGCCTCCCGCAGGCGCGCGTCCATGATTTCGAAACGTTCTCCATACGAACGCCGGATCTTCTCGATGTGGCCCTCGCTGTCGCAATCGGTCAGGTAGCGATGAACGATGCGCTGGTCGAGGCTCGATGTATGCAGGTCGGCCGCCTGCTTGGCGATCGTCATCTTGGCGCGAATCTCCTGGGACGCAACCACCCAGCCCACTCTCAGGCCCGGTGCGATCGTCTTTGAAATCGTGCTCTGGTAGATCACAATCCCTTCCGTATCCAGCGCTTTGATCGGGGGAATGCTCTTGCCAGCGTAGCGCAGAGCGCCATAAGGATCGTCTTCGAGCACAATCAATCCATAACGTGCCGCAATCGCATAGAGAGTTTTTCGCCGCTCCGCAGTGAGCGTGACGCCTGTAGGATTCTGAAAGTTCGGAATCGTATAGAGGAACTTCGGCTGTTCGCGCTCGATCAGCGCAGGCAGCTCATCCGGGATCAGGCCCTCTTCATCTGTGGTTACAGACGCAAAGCGAGCCCCATAGCTCTGAAATGCCTGGATGGCAGCCATGTAAGTCGGGCTCTCGGTCAGCACGCAGTCTCCCGCATCGAGAAAGATCTTGCCCGTCAGATCGAGCGGTTGCTGCGAGCCGGTCATGATGAGGATGTCGTCGGCGCAGCAATCGATCCCGCGCCTCTGCGACTCGGCCGCGAAGACCTCGCGCAAGGGAGCAAAGCCCTCGCTGGGGCTGTATTGCAGAGAGGCAGCGCCGCTCTCGTTGAGCACGCGCTCGGTGGCGCGGAGGACGTCGTCGACAGGGAAGAGCTCGGGCGCGGGAAGGCCGCCGGCAAAGGAGATGATCTCCGGCTGCTCGGTAACCTTGAGAATCTCGCGTATCGTCGAGACGCGCACTGCGTCCATCCTGTGCGCAAATTTGATTGTCATGCTCTTCCCTCCCGGCCGGCCCAAAGCCAGCACCCAGCGCATTCACGCCGATCCTTATCGAATAAGCCAGTTTAGCAAATTGTCCGTTGTCTGACTCTAACGGCGACTCTTCCGCTTGGCGTCGACCTGGGGCCAGTACTGAAACTCATCGGCGTAGAGCTCGCCGTCGAGATCGACCACGCGTTTCTGCATCTGAGCTTGCGCGTCTCGAATCGCATGGTTGTAGATAGCGGGTCCAATCTCTTCTATGAAGAAGTTGAGCAGCAGGCCTGCCGGCAGGTCGCCGATCGGCTCCGTCATGTTTTCCTCAAAGTAGCGTTGAATCGATTTGATCGCATCCGCGCGAGCCAGTTTGGAGAGTTCAATCGTGCGCATCTTGCCGACTCCTTCCAGCAGGCTACTCCCGGCGGAACTTGTTCGCCTGCTCGAACTCATCGCGCAACACCGGCGTGCGCAGGTTTTCGCGCAGATGGGCCAAACGCTGTTCGAGGGCAAAGAGCGCAACCTGCACGGCCTCGGTATTCGTTAGCGCAATGTCGCGCCACATCGAATAGGGACTGGCACCCAGCCGAGTCATCTCGCGCAGAGCGCGCCCGCCGATGTCTCTCAACTCCGGTGCGTCGCCCACTTCGTCCTGCAACAGCGCGCTCAAGGCCGTTGCGACAAACTGCGGCAGATGGCTGACCCATGCAACTAACTCATCGTGGCGCAGGGGATCGAGATCGAGAGTCTTCGAGCCTATGGAAACGACCAACTCTCGCCAGCCTTTGACTAACTCGGCGGATTGTAACGATCGCTGCCAGCTCGCATCGTCCGTGAAGAGCCAGACCGCTCCGCGAAAGAGCTCGGCATCGCCCAGCGCCGCGCCGCCCCGCTCCTTGCCCGCCATAGGATGACCGGGAAGAAAGGCCGCCCGCCCCGGCGTATTGAAGAGCCGGTCCGCGGCAGCCGTGATCTCGCCCTTGGTGCTGCCCACGTCGGTGACCAGATGCGCTGGTCCAAGCACTACCGCCAGCTTCTCCATCAAATCAAGCGTCGAATAGATCGGCACAGCCAGCACAACCACCTGACTCTTAATCGCCGCTTGCAATGGGTCAGATGCGATGGAGTCGATTGCCCCAGCATTCAACGCCGTCTCAGCCCCTGTGGCGCTACGATTCCATCCAGTAATCGAGCCGCGAAAGCCAGCCGCCCTCAGCGCCAGTCCAACCGACGTGCCCAGCAACCCCGTGCCCAGAATGGCGATGCGCTCGATCATTTCTTTTTCCTTCTCCGTCTGAACTGTCAGGAGATCGCAGCCCTGAAGGGTACGGGCTAAGCCCGT
This sequence comes from uncultured Occallatibacter sp., assembly GCA_964525655.1. Classification (GTDB taxonomy): domain Bacteria; phylum Acidobacteriota; class Terriglobia; order Terriglobales; family Acidobacteriaceae; genus Telmatobacter. Next base: position 875 of record CAZGHZ010000083.1, on the reverse strand, counting down.
ACCCTTCAACCATTCGCTTAGCGAACAGCTTTCTCAAGCCAAACCTACAAACTCCGTCCCACCGCCGACGCAATTACCCGCAACTGGCCCATTAGCTCGCTGAATTGCTCCATGTACAAAGTCTGCGCTGCGTCGGAGACGGCCTTATCCGCATTCGGGTGAATCTCCATGATCAGCGCATCCGCGCCCGCGGCCAACGCGGCCTTGGCCATCGCCGGAACCATATCGCGCCGGCCGGTGCCATGCGATGGATCGCCCGTGATCGGCAGATGCGACAACTTGTGAATCACCGGAATCGCTGAGATGTCCATCGTGTTGCGCGTGGCTGTCTCATAAGTCCGAATGCCGCGCTCGCACAAAATCACTTCATAGTTGCCGCCCGACATGATGTATTCGCTCGACAGCAGCAACTCCTCAATCGTCGCCGAGATCCCGCGCTTCAGCAGAATCGGCTTGCGTATCTGCCCCAGTTCGCGCAGCAGGTTAAAGTTCTGCATATTGCGCGCGCCCACCTGAAACAAATCGGTGTAAGGGAGCATCGGCTCGATCTGCGAGATCTCCATCACCTCGCTCACCGTCAGCAGCCCATGCTCACGTGCGGCATCGTACATCATCTTCAGACCCGGAATCCCCAGCCCCTGGAAGGCATACGGCGAGCTGCGCGGCTTGAAGGCGCCACCGCGCAAAAAGGCCCCACCCGCGGCCTTCACGCACTTTGCAATGGTAGTGATCTGGTCGTGATTCTCAATGGCGCACGGCCCGGCCATCACCGCGACATGCTCGCCGCCGATCTTCACACCGTTGGCGAACTCGATCACGGTGCCCTCCGGACGAAAGGCCCGCCCGGCCAGCTTGTACGGCGAACTGATGCGGTG
>CAZGHZ010000082.1:0-22662 GCA_964525655.1 uncultured Occallatibacter sp. | reverse complement strand
AATGCCCGCCGATGCACAGGAATTGGATGCGCGCATTCAAGGACTGATGCCCGATGTGCCAGCCCCGGCGGAAGCCCCGACCACAGACTTGCCGAAGCAAGATTTGGCGCAACAGGAGGCGCCGCGTCCTGCCAAGCATGAACGGGAGATCAACCTGTACAGGGTGGAGTTTCTTCCGGACCGGGAGATGTTTTCGAGCGGCACCAACCCAATTGTATTGTTGCGCAACCTTGCCTTATTGGGAACTGTCAGTTGCTGCAATCTGCATTGCGATGAACTGCCCGCACTGGCCGATCTGGACCCATCGCAGTGCTATCTGAGTTGGACTGTGGAGTTGGCCAGCGTCTGCGCGGAAGCGGAGTTGCGCGAGGTCTTCGAGTTTGTTGAGCACCTGGCAGAATTTCGCATTACCCGTACGGACGCGCCGGAGCAGTCTGGCTCAACGCTGGCTCGGACTTCGCCAGCAGCAGCGCAGATCGCGAAGTCGCTCGTATCGGATGGGCAGTCCCCACTCGCTGAGCGCCGCACAGCTCAGGTCGCTGATCGGCGTCAATCTGGCGTGGTGGATCGCCGCCAGTCTGGTCAAGCGGATGGACGTGAAGTCGACGGAAAAGAACGACGCCAATCCGGGGTGAAAGATCGCCGCCAAGTTGCTGTGGCGGATCGGCGACAGTTTTCTGCGAGGTCCGCATCCAGTGGAGAGTCGAGTTCGATTCGGGTAGCGATCGACAAGGTTGACAGGCTGATCGATCTGGTGGGCGAGTTGGTGATCGCGCACGTCATGACCGCACAGATGGTCGAGGACTTCGAGCCCTCGTGCCTGCCCAGACTGCGCGAGGCGGTAGCGGCGATGGAGCGCAATACCCGCGAGTTGCACGAACGTGTGATGGGAATTCGCATGCTGCCGGTAGGGACTTTGTTCCAGCGTTATTCGAGAACCGTTTACGACATTGCGCAGGCCACTGGCAAACAGATTCGACTGGAGATGAGCGGAGAAGAGACCGAGATCGACAAGAGCATGCTGGAGTTGCTTGGCGACCCGCTAACCCATTTGATCCGCAACTCTGCCGATCACGGCGTTGAGACACCGGAGATTCGGCTGGCCGCGGGCAAGCCTGTTGAAGGAGTGATTTCGCTGAGAGCCTTTCACCGCGCGGGCAGAATTGCGGTCGAGATCTCCGACGATGGCGCCGGAATCGATACGGATCGGGTGCGCCTCAAAGCAATCGAGCGCGGACTGATTGGCCCCGATGCGCAGATGAGCGACGAGCAACTGAGGATGTTAATCTTCGAGCCCGGTTTTTCGACAAGGGAGGAAGTAAGCGATCTGTCGGGGCGCGGCGTCGGGATGGACGTGGTCAAGCGGAACGTTCAGCAGATGAGTGGCACGGTCGCTCTGGTCAGCGAAAAAGGCCGCGGGTCTCCGAGCAGTCCGCGCATTTGATGGAGTTGGTAAGCACGTTCACTCTCAGCAAAAACGGCATAAGTGCACGGGAACGGCAAGCTTTCCAGCCCCGTGAGGCGAATCCCGGCCATTCCATCGGGGCAGGCCTGGTGCATTCTGCGAGACCGAATCTCTTGCACGCGAGTCCAGCGCAACAGTCCAATCAGGCAACGCAACGAACCGTCAAGCCAGTTCGCAGCGCAGCGCCAGCAAAATCCGAACCTCGTCCGCGCGGCAAAATCTCAGGCAACCGGCAACCGGTCCTGGCGACGGCCGTTCCGAGTGGATCAGGCGGGAGCGAAGCCAGCTTCGAAGAGTTCTGAGCCAACTTGCTGGTGACTGATCGACGAAATCACAACCAGTTTTGATTGAGATCCGTGGCACGTAAATGAAAACTCGGAAGGGAATGGCAATGAAAGTATTGACTGAAGGAAAGCAGGAGGAATCGCAGCAGTTTCTCACTTTTCTGCTCGATGACCAGGAATACGGGCTGGAGATCTTTAAGATCCGAGAGATTCGGGGATATGCGCCCATCACTCCGATTCCCAACGTTCCGCCGCATGTTCGCGGCGTGATGAACCTGAGGGGAACCGTGTTGCCGGTCGTCGATCTGCGTATGAAGTTCAAGCTGCCTGCGGTGGAATACAACAAGTTCACCGTCATCGTGATTGCCACGGTGGGAGACAAGACTGTCGGACTGCTGGTGGATGCAGTTTCAGACGTCTTGATGGTCGCGCAAAAGGACATCCGTGAGGCGCCCGATTTCGGTGCGGCTGTCGATACGCGATTCATCAACGGCGTCTTCGAGTCGCGCGAACACCTCACCGTTGCATTGAACCTGGAAGAACTACTCTCGGAGTGCGAGTTGGCGCTGCCGCAATCCATCGCGGCATAGCGCCTTCCGCGCATCGATCAAGTCGTTGAATTGGAGAACCGGCCTTGCCAGTGCCCGTCCTAGAAAACTCGGTAGTGCCGATGGGTTTGCGTGAATTCAAGCTGTTTCGCTCACTGGTTCATGAGCGCACGGGGATCTGGTTGCGTGACGGCAAGCAGGTCATGCTGGCTTCGCGCCTGTCGCGAAGGTTGCGTTGCCATGGTCTGTCAAATTTCGTCGACTATTACTCGTACGTTCAAAGCGCTCAAGACAACGGCGAGGAAATGTGTGAGCTGATCAACTGCGTAACGACAAACAAGACCTCATTCTTTCGCGAGCGACATCACTTCGATTTTCTTGCGGAGACGATTGTGCCGGCGATTCAATTGGCGGCTCAACTCGGCGGCGCCAGGAGCATCCGTGTTTGGAGCGCCGCGTCATCCACTGGCGAGGAAGCCTATTCGATCGCGATTACCTTGCTTGAGTCGCTGCAACCGGGAGGCAGCGGCAGAGGCCCGATTCCTTCGCGAAATGCTCCCCGACGAGCAGGTATCCCAGTATTCAATTCCTTTACTAGCCCCTGGAAGATCGAGATTGTCGCTTCGGATATCGACACCAAGGTGCTGGCTACCGCCCAACGGGCAATCTATAATTCCGATTCGCTCGAAAGCGTGGCGCCTCCGCTCAAGAAGAAATACTTTCTCCGCGGAAAAGACGACATGTTGGGGCGGATCAAAGTGAAGCCGGATGTCACTCGGCTTGTGCAATTCAAACGCATCAATCTAATGGATGCCCGATGGCCGCTCGATGAACTCTTCGACGTCATTTTCTTTCGCAACGCTCTCATTTACTTCAATCACGATACGCAGGATGTCTTCTTGCGTAAAATGGTGCGCCATCTCAAGCCGCGCGGCTATCTCTTCCTCGGCAATGCCGAACACATCCCATGGCTGCACAGCATCCTGGAACCGTTGAATCGAACCATGTACCGATTGCGGGGCGTGGAACGATGAATATACTCGTTGACGCCGGCCCTCGCCTGGCAGAACATTGCGGCTCTGTTTATAACCTGCGGGTCAGGAACAATCCGGCTGAAGCTGCTGCCCCACAAGCTTCGGCGTCGGGCCGGGCGAGGCCGCTGAGCCGGCATCGTATCACCCTCTATGTTGGTGAAGTTGCAGCAAGCAAGGCCCCGGTTGTCATGAACACTTTGTTGGGCTCTTGCGTTGCCGTCTGCATCTACGACCCAGTGCTGTGCGCGGGCGGCATGAACCATATCCTGTTGCCAACTTGCCAGGCTGGCGACAAAAGTCCGCGATGTGGAATCCATGCCATGGAGTTGCTCATCAATGAAGTCATGAAGCTTGGAGGAGACCGAAGGAGATTCATCGCCAAGGCGTTTGGCGGAGCCAACGTGCTCAAGGGAATCAAGATGCCCCCCGTCGGAGACGGGAATGCAAGGTTCGTGCGCGAATTCCTTGCCATGGAGAGGATTCCTCTTGTCGCCGAGCGGATGGGAGGAAAGCACGCGGTCCATTTATACTTTCGGACAGATTCAGGGAAAGCAACTGTTCATACCGTGGATGGCTCGAGTCTGCCGAAAATCATCAAAGCTGAAGGCTCTTTTTGGGAGCCCCCCGCTACCGCGAAACCATATTACGGTGAGATAACGCTTTTCTAACCTTATTCGCGCATTCCTGTCCGCTGGCAAGAGGCAGTCTCCTTATGGCAACAAGATCGAGGGTGCTAATCGTAGACGACTCCGCGTTGATGCGCCAGTTGCTTACAAAAATCATCAACTCCGATCCGGATCTCGAGGTGATCGGAACGGCCGGCGACCCTTTTATTGCGCGAGAAAAGATCAAGGCGCTGAATCCGGATGTGCTGACCCTCGACATTGAAATGCCGCGCATGGACGGACTGACCTTCCTGGAGAAGCTGATGCGCGGCCATCCAATGCCTGTGGTCATGATTTCCTCGCTGACCGGCAAAGGCGCCGACACAACGCTCCGCGCGCTGAGCTTGGGTGCGATCGACTATGTATCGAAGCCCAAACTGGACGTCTCCAATGGCACCATCGAGCATGCTGAAGAAATTGTCGCCAAGGTAAAGGCCGCTGCGAGAGTCAGGGTGCGCCGCGCCAGCGCATCGACAGCGACGCCCGTCCCGTCGACGGGAAAGACTTACCACTTTTCGGCGACACATAAGATCGTTGCCATCGGCGCATCGACAGGCGGCACCGAGGCTCTTAAAGAGCTACTGTCGCCGCTGCCCGCCGATTTTCCCGGAATCGTGATTGTGCAACACATGCCGGAGGCTTTTACTCGCCAGTTTGCCGATCGTCTCGACTCACTCTGCAAGATACGAGTAAAGGAGGCACAAGACGGAGACCACATTCTCCCCGGACACGCGCTATTGGCACCTGGTGGACACCAAATGGCCGTTGTTCGCAGAGGCATGGAATACGCCGTTCATGTGTACCGCGGTGAACGGGTGAACCGGCATCTGCCGTCCGTGGATGTATTGTTCTCCTCCTGCGCACGCAGTATGGGCAAGAACGCTCTCGGCGTGTTGCTGACAGGGATGGGCGCTGATGGTGCAAAGGGCATGCTGGAGATGAAGCAGGCCGGCGCCTTCAATATCGCGCAGGATGAGTCGACTTCTGTTGTCTTCGGCATGCCGCGAGAGGCGATCCTGTTGAACGCCGTCGATCGGGTTCTTCCGTTGGGGCATATCCCGGACGCACTGTTGCAAAGACTTGCAGGCAATTAATCTGTTCCTCTGCGCCATCACCCGATGGACCATGCTGCAGCTGATTTACAGCTACACCACTTTAAGCGTGGCTTTTGTCGACACCTGCCCTCAGGCATCACCATAAAGAGATAGATTGGTACTGATAAGCGTGGAACTGGCCGCCCTTGGCCAGACAGAATGTAAAGGAACGCGAGTCGAGCGATGATATTCGCAGCCGGTCGGATGACAGCTACAGCCCGCGGCGACACTGGTGCTCGGTAAGAAGCTCGGCCGATAAGCGTGGGTCTGGGGTTGCGTACAGATATGTGATGACGTCTGTCGGTTTCCGGCGACGATCTCGATTGGGAGTTTGCTCTTTGCCCGCGCCCCGGGCATCCGACCGGCAAGATCGGAGGAGCGAATGGCCAATAAAAACAAAAGGAGATGCGACACGCTTCCGGTCCTGCATCCGGATGCTGCCGGCATAGACGTAGGCGCCAGCGAGTTGTACGTCGCTGTGAGCGCTGATCGAGATCTTCGGCGCGGGTTAGGCATCTCGGATAGCCTCATAGGCCTTTCGGTCGGGCTCGAAGCCTCGGAAGACATTCTTGCGGACCTTGCGGAGGCATTCGCGGTTATGGGCTGAACTCTTGAAGATTGCGGGGTCTCTCACAAAATTCGACCTATGATCAAATCCGACAGTCCGACTCGACTTCATGGGGCCGCGGCAACTATCCTGTCAGGTTGCGCGATTTTTTCATGCGCTGAAGATCAAAGGACTCTGAAACCATGAGCACGAAGACAATCGCCGTACACCTGCCCGACGGGGCCATTCGCGAAGTGCCCGCCGGCACAACACCTCTTGAGATCGCCAACTCGATTTCGCCGCGGCTTGCCGCAGCCTCTGTTGCGGCGCGGCTAATCCCGCTCTCCGGCTCAACTGTGGGAAGCTCCGCTTCAGAGGGCGAGTCAGCTGAGGCCGCGATGTATGCAGCCGAAGACTCTGCCGCCCCGCGACTGGTGGATCTGGCGGCACCGCTCACCGTGGATACGCGGCTCGAACTGGTGAAGGAAAATGACCCCGAGGCGCTGAAGGTGGTGCGCCATTCGGCCGCTCACGTGCTGGCAACGGCGGTCCTTGAGCTCTTTCCCGAAACGAAGCTGGGCCACGGCCCGGCTACTGATTCCGGATTCTTTTACGATTTTTATCGTGAAATGCCTTTCAACCCAGAGGATCTGGCGCTGATCGAAGCGAAGATGGCCGAGGTCATTGCGCGCGACGAGAAGTTTGTCCGCGAGTTTGAGCCGCGCGAGCAGGCTTTGGCAGAGTTCGAGCGCGACGGCGACTTCATGAAGACGCACTTCGTGACCAAATTCACCGTTCCCGGCGATGAGGTGAGCTTCTATCGCAACGGCAATTTTGTGGATTTTTGCCGCGGGCCTCACGTGCCCTCGACGGGGCGGGTCAAGGCCATCAAGCTGACTAACCTGGCAGGCGCCTACTGGCTGGGCGACGAAAAGAATCCGCAGTTGCAGCGCATCTACGGCACCGCGTTCTTCTCGCAGAAAGAGCTGGACGCTCACTTCACGCGCCTGGAAGAAGCGGCCAAGCGCGATCATCGCCTGCTGGGCAAGCAACTGGACCTCTTCAGCATTCAGGAATTGGCTGGCGCGGGGCTGATCTTCTGGCACCCCAAGGGAGCCATCATCCGCAAGGTGATGGAGGACTGGATGCGCGAGGAGTGTCTGCGCCGCGGCTATCAAATGGTCTATACGCCTCACGTGGCCAAGGTGGATTTGTGGAAGACCTCAGGACACGAAGGCTTCTTCTCGCAGAACATGTTTACCCCGATGGAACTGGACGACGCGCTCTATCGCATGAAGCCGATGAACTGTCCATTCCATATTTTGATCTACAAAAACTCCCCCAAGAGTTATCGAGACTTACCGGCGCGCTATGCCGAGTTAGGCAATGTCTACCGCTATGAGCGGTCGGGAACGATGCACGGCCTGCTGCGCGTGCGCGGTTTTACGCAGGACGACGCGCACATCTTCTGCACGCCTGGCCAGATCGAGGACGAGGTCGTCGCCTGCATCGACTTTGCCGAGGCCGTGCTTCACACCTTCGGATTCAAGGAATTCAAGGTCGAGTTATCGACCTGGGACCCCAACGACCGCGGCCACTATGCCGGCTCGGACGATAACTGGAACCTGGCCGTCGGCAGTTTGCAGCGCGCGCTCGACCGCAAGGGAATTGCTTACAAGACGATTCCCGGCGAAGCTGCCTTCTATGGCCCCAAGATCGACGTGAAGTTAGTGGACGTACTGGGCCGCCTTTGGCAGTTATCTACAGTGCAATTCGACTTCAACCTGCCAGCGCGCTTCGAGCTTGAATATGTCGGCGAGGATGGCGAGCGGCATCAGCCAGTGATGGTTCATCGCGCGCTCTTCGGCTCGGTCGAGCGCTTCTTCGGCGTTCTCATCGAGCACTACGCGGGGGCCTTCCCGCTGTGGCTGGCGCCCGTGCAGGTAGGGCTGGTGCCAATCAGCGAACGGCACCACGAGTATGCGAAAAAGGTCGAGGCCGAATTGAAGGCCGGGGGCCTGCGGGTCGAAGTGGACGACCGCAATGAAAAGATGAACGGCAAGATTCGCGACTTCGCCAACCTGAAGACGCCGTATATTCTCGTCTTCGGCGACAAGGAGCAGGAGGCCGGCGCAGTCAGCGTGCGCACCCGTGCCAAGGGCGACCAAGGGTCAATGCCGCTGGTTGAGTTCGTCGCGAAGGCCAAGGCGTTGGTAGCGAGTCAGTCGACGGAACTTTAACGCGAATGATGGACTTTCGTTTGAAGAAGCTGAAACCGGGCCATGGCGGCTTGAATATGGGCCTGTTCCCTGGAATTTATGGAGGAGTGGAATCCTGGGCCGATTCAATTCACATCGCGGAAGACTCCTTCTGGTTCTTGGAATTGAGCATCAAGAAACTTTGCAGCCTGTATGCGCGGCCTTACGCTCACTACGGCCTTACCGAAGTCTCTCGCGAGGAGTGGAGCGAGATTCTCAGCGAATGGGACAAACTGAGGACAGACTTGGATGCTGCATCGTTGACCACGGATCTGCCAGTTCTTCGTCTCGTGATGAAAGATGTGAGGAAGGCATTCGTGAGGGATTTCAAAAGAAACTGTGTAGGATTATCAAAACTGATTGGACAGTTAAATGAGTGGATTCGGACCGAGTTGGTTGCGCACGAACATATAACTGTGTTCGGGATATAGCTGATCTTGCGCGGTTGCAGGACTCCGCCTTGTAATTCAAGGCTGGGTCTTTTCGCATCAAGCGTTGATCGCCATGCCTTCCACCGCGCCATAAGCATCGAGCAGTGATTCGGCCAGCGTGGGGTGTGCGTGGATGGTGAACATCATCTCGTCCACCGTACCTTCCAACTCCATCACAGCGACGGCTTCTGCGATCAACTCCGTGGCCTGAACGCCAAGAATGTGGACGCCGAGAATCTCGCCGTACTTCGCGTCGGAGACGATTTTCACAAAGCCATCGTGATTGCCGAGGATGGTCGCCTTCGAGTTGCCCGCAAACGGGAACTTGCCCACCTTGACCTCGTAGCCCTTCTCCTTGGCCTGCGTTTCAGTGAGTCCAACAGAGCCGATCTGCGGCTCGGTGTAGGTGCAGCCGGGGATGCGGTCGCGGCGGATCGGGCGGAATTTGCGGCCGGCGATCTTGGCGACGGCGATCATACCGGCCATTCCGCCGACGTGGGCCAGTTGCGGCAGCCCGGCCACGATGTCGCCGATGGCAAAGACGCCGGGCTCGGCCGTCTCTTGGGCTGAATCGACCTTTATAAGGCCGCGTTCGAGCTCGATCCGAGTCTTCTCCACGCCCAGATTGCCAGTGAGCCCCGCGCGTCCCACGGCAACGAGCACCTTCTCGGCTTCCTTTGCTTGCGACTTTCCATTTGCGTCGGTGAAGGTCACTAGGACGCCAGTCTCGGTTCTCTCGACCTTTTCGACCTTTGCGCCGGTGTTCACGTCGATGCCGCGTTTCTTGAAAAGGCGGGTAATCTCCTTGGAGACCTCTTCGTCTTCGACCGGAACCACACGCGGAAGGAATTCGACAATAGTCACCTCGGTGCCGAAAGTGCGGAAGAGCGATGCGAACTCCATGCCCACCGCGCCGGCTCCGATGACGACGAGCGACTTGGGAACCTCGCTCAAGGCCAGGATTTCGATGTTGGTCAGAATGCGGTCGTCGGCTTTAAGGCCGGGTAGCAACTTGGCCTCGGAGCCGGTAGCCAGAATGACGCTTTTCGCCGTGACTGGGATAATCTCGCCGCTTGCGGCCTTCACCTCGACGGTATGCACGCCGTCTTGAGCCGGGCCGGTCAGGCGGCCGGTGCCCGTGATGACATCGATCTTGTGCTTCTTCATCAGGAAGTCGAGGCCTTTGACGTGCTTGGCGATGATGGCGTCTTTGCGCCGGAGCACGGCGGACCAGTCGAGCGTAGGCGCGCCGACGCCTTGAATGCCGAAGTCGGCGGCGTGCTGCAGGTGGTCCCAGATCTCGGCGTTGAAGAGTAGGGCCTTGGTAGGGATGCAGCCGACATGGAGGCAGGTGCCGCCCAGTTTGGCGGACTGCTCGATCAATGCGACCTTCAGGCCGTACTCCGCGCCGCGAATGGCCGCCGTGTAGCCGGCCGGTCCGCCGCCAATAATTGCAACATCGTAGATTGTCTCAGGCAAGGGAAGCTCCAATCCGGTGCGCCGCACAGACACAGCATTTCATCGTTCAGTGTAATGGATGCGCGCCAATGCGTCGTACTCGGCGTTACCTAGCTCTCTGACCGCGTGATTTCCCACTTTTGGGTTCGAGGATTCCCACCCATTCGCCAGGAAAAAGGCGAATGGATGGGGCACGGTGCTGGCGCAAGAACAAGCGGTCAGAGATCTAGTGCGCCAGACGGAAGTAGCGTTTGGCTTTGACCACGTCTTTGAAGATTTGCGCTTTGAGTGCTTCGGGCGAGGGCCACTCAATTTCGCCGCGGAGACGGAGGAGAAACTCCAGTTCGACTGGCGTCTCTGAGCTCAATTCGATGGGTTCGAAGTTGAGGATGTGCGACTCGACGGCAAAGGAAGCCTCGCCGAATGTCGGCCGGTTGCCGACGTTGGTGGCTGCCTGGAAGGCGCGGTCGCCGAGGGTGATGCGCGTGACATAAACGCCGAAGGCGGGGAGCAGTCCGCTATAGGGCGCGAGATTGACGGTAGGAACGAGCAGGCGTGTGCCGATGCCTCGGCCATGGGACTGTGTGGAGCGAACGGAAAAGGGACGCCCTAGCATCCAGCGTGCGCGGGTCACGTCGCCTGCGGCGATGCGCTCGCGGATGACGGAGCTGGAGACTTCGAGGCCGTGGGCTTTGACTGGAGAATGGACTTGAATACCGAAGCCGAACTCCGCCGCGAAGGCCTGGAGTTCTGCCACACCGGCCTCGGCGTTGTGACCAAAGCGGAAGTTGCCGCCTTCATGGAGAATGCGAAGACTGAGAGCCTCGATGAGGACGGTACGAACGAAGTCGCGGGCGGGGAGGCTGGCCAGCTCTGCATCGAAAGGCAGAACGAGCACGGCGTCGATGCCCGTGAGCGAGAGCAGGCGCAGGCGTTCGTCAAGGGGCGTAAGCAGACGCGGGGCCTGGGTGGGGCGGAGGAACTGCTCGGGGTGCGGCTCGAAGGTGATGGCCACGGCCTGTGCGCCGAGAGCGCGTGCATCGGATGAGACCGCCGAGAGAATCTGCTGATGGCCAAGGTGGACGCCGTCGAAGTTGCCGATGGCCGCGACGGTGGGGCCAAAGCCAGACGGGATCTCGACGAGCGAGCGAAAGATCTGGAGGTCGCGGTGAACGATCGATGCGCTGCTGTTCATCGAGGCGGTTCTCATCAGGTAATAGGCTCCAGATTCACCGGCAGGCTTAGGCCGTCGTAAGCGAGGCGGATATTCTCGGGTAAAGTGCGATTTGTCTGCTCGTGGCCGAGTTCGTGGGCGATGTGGGTGAGCCAGGTCTGGCGGGCGCCGATGCGCGTGGCCCAGGCGATCGCCTGCTCGACGGTAGCGTGGCTGGGGTGGGGCTTATGGCGCAGGGCCGAGACGATGAGAAAGTCGAGGCCTTCCAGGAGAGAGAAGCTCGATTCAGGAATGGCGCTAACGTCGGTGAGATAGGCGGCGCGGCCGAAGCGAAAGCCGGCGATCTCCATCTCGCCATGAACGAGCGGAATACGGATGAATTCGACGCCGTGAAGGGTGGTACGGTCGGCAAGCGGCTCGAGCTGGACGCGCGCGCGGTTTGGGTAGGTGGAGAGCGGTGAGAAAGTATAGTCGAAGATGCGTTCGAGGTCTTTTGTCGACTCAGGGCTGGCATAGAGCGGGATAAGCCCGCCCTCGCGGAAGACGGTGAAGCTGAGGGGGCGCAGATCGTCCATACCCATGATGTGGTCAGCATGGGCGTGGGTGTAAAAGACCGCATCGACGCGAGTTAGGCCGGTGCGCAGGGCCTGTTCTCGGAAGTCGGGACCCGTGTCGATAACGACAATGCTTTCGCGGGGCTGGCCGGGCTGATGCCAGCGCAACAGAACTGAGGGACGCAGGCGGCGGTCGCGCGGATCGCTCGACGTACAGACTGCGCAGTCGCATCCCAGCGTTGGAACTCCCATCGAAGTTCCCGTTCCCAGAAATGTGAGCAGACCGTCCATCTTCCTTATCGTTTGCCCGGCGGAGGGGGCTGCGGCGGCTGCATGGCCTGCATGTTGATCATGTTGGTCAGCTCGAGGAAGGCCATCCGCACCTCAAAAAGAACCGTCTGGAGAGTGGTGTCCTCAGACTGGGTGAGATTGCCGCGGGTCTTCTCTGCCAGCACGCCTAACAAATCAATCGTCGTGCGCGCACCGAGAATGTCGACCCGTGGACGCTGGCCCTCTTGAGCCCCGGCGCCCATCTGGATCATGGCGGAGACGTAGAATTGCTGGACCAGATGTTCGAAGGTAATGGGGGGCTGAGCGCCCATTGCGGGGTTCTGCGCGCGGACCAGATCTTCAATGCGCTGAGCTGAGGCGTCGTAGGCTACCTTCTGTTCGCGGCTCTCCTGAGCTGTGGGCGCGGGGGGCAGCTCCTCCTCAGTTGCGGAGCCAGCGACTGGCGCGGAGGGTGGCGCGGCCTTGGCCTCGGATTTAGGTTCGCTGACAACCAGCCGCGGCCCGCCTCCCGAGTCAACCGGTGGTGGCGCGGGATCCGCCGATGTGGCGGAGGGCTGCTGGTTCTCTTGCTCTTCGTCCGCCTTGATCTTGCGGCGGTCAATTACGGTGAACTTCGGGGTATCGCTCATGGTCTCGGTTTCCTATCGGTTCTGCTGACTGAATCACTCACAAACTTGTTTCAAACTTTGGCGTTCCGGCCAAGATGCGAGCTGTGCCGCCGGCCTGGCTTGTTTTGTAGGCGAAGGATTGGCTGCATAGCTCCGCTTCGCCGCGAATCATTCCGAGAGCGAAGATGCGGCGGCCTTCCAATAGCGGCAGCTCGCCCGCGCTGGTGATCTGGCCGGCAACCGCGCCGCCTTCAAGGGTCAATTCAACGCCGGGGGCTGGGAGGGGGCCAAAAAGCTCGAGCGGCCGCAGATGACGGTGAACGTTGCCCCTGGAGCGGATGCGTTCAACGATCTCCTGGCCCAGATAGCAGCCTTTGCTGAAATGCAGAGCCCGCATCTGCGAGGTCTCCTGCGGCAGATCGCGCTCGGCGATGTCGATGCCGTAGGCGGGAATCGCTTCGGCGATACGAAGAGCTTCGAGAGAGCCTGCACCGGTTGGAGTTGCGCCGAAGTCGATGAGCGCCTGCCACAATTCGGAAATCTGGTCTGCCTGCACCCAGAGCTCATAGTGTGGCGTGAGTTTCCCGTAGGCCCGGAGGAGACGCATTTCGGAGCCGTTCCAGATGGCGCGCGCGCTGGTGAGCGGTTCGTGGAGCTCAGGAAGATCAAGCTGTGCGAGAATGCCGGCCGCCCGGGGGCCGGTAAGCCCGAGCGCCGTTTCGCCGGTCAAGTCTCCGTTCCGGTCCATGCTCAACGGAACCAACTCCACATCGTCCATGATGATGAAGCGGTCGAGATGGCCGAGCAGCCGGTCAGCCTGATCGGCGGCAATCACCAGGGTAAGGGCGTCGCCCTCGCGCCAGACGTGAAGGTCGCCCTGGATGCGGCCCTGTGCGTTAAGGACCAGGTTCCATGCGCCGGCGCTCGTACCCAGATCATTCACCATATTGGTGACCATGCCGCTGAGCCAGCGAAAACGGTCCTCTCCGCGCACCGCGATTCGGCGGAGCCAGCCCAGATCGTGGACCGCAACTCCGGAGAGTAGCGCCTCTATTTCCCTCTCCGGCGCGTCCAACTCTCTAGGGGTCAGCGCTCCGCGATAGGCAGCGAGTTCAGAGCCCGCGGAAGTTGCAGCCAGCAGCGATGCAAACGGAGTGGGCCGAAGGGCCGATGTAGGCGTTTCGTTCGCGGGTCGGCCATCCGACTTGGCTTGTGAGATGGTGTTTTCCGTCATAGGGGATCTTTTTCGCGGATTGGGCGCGGATTTCCAGCGTACTCCAGCCCACCATCCTGCATCCTGATTATAGCCTTGGAGGAGGAAGCGGCTGCCTGAGGCGAGCAGAGCGCGGCATAAGGAGGGTAATGAGCGAGCGGCACGGAGGAGCAAGAAGCGAATGGCGCGGATGGTTTCTGGCAGGGGCGTTATGCCTAGGTGTGATGGCGTCTGCGCAGCAAGCGGCGCCCCCAGCCGCAACCGCTCCGCGGGCCGGCGAAGAGAACAAGGCGCCACAAGGTGGCAACCAGAAGGCCGACAAGCACGTCACTCCCGAGCAGGCGAAGCAACTTTTTGCCCTGGTAGATCAGCTGATCAAGTTCTCATCGGAGGAAACCGGGCTGCCTATCAAGAGCGAGGTCAAGCGCAAGATCACCGATCGCGTCACGGTCGAAAGCTATCTGAGAGATAAGTTTGCCGAGGACGAAAGCGCCAAGCGTATGCAGCGCGGCGAGATCGTATTGAAGAAGTTCGGACTGCTGGACCGCGAATTCGCGCTTTCGCCCTTCCTGCTGCAACTGCTCAAGGAACAGATCGAGGCCTACTACGACTTCAAGACGAAGACGGTTTATATGCTGGACTGGGTGGACATCGAGGAACAGAAGCCGGTATTGGCTCACGAACTCACCCACGCACTACAGGATCAACACTCCGACCTGGAAAAGTGGAATGACCAGACTCCAGAGGACGTCTCGCTCAACTACTCCAACGATACAGACCACCTGGCCAGGGACGAGATGGACACCGCGCGCGAGGCCGTCGTTGAAGGCCAGGCCACGGCCGTGATGATGGATTACGTTCTCAAGCCGATGGGCAAGAGCCTGGTGAAGGATCCGGAACTGATGGACGTGTTGAAGCAGAAGATGTCGAGTTCAGAGGATTCACCTGTTCTGGCGCGCGCGCCGCTGCTGCTCTCTGAATCGCTTCTCTTCCCTTATCGCGAGGGACTCAGCTTTGAGCAGGATGTGTGGATGGACCAGGGCCAGGCGGCGGCATTCACCGGGACCTTGGACCGGCCGCCTACCTCGAGCTGGGAAATCATCAATCCGCTCGAATACGAGAAGAGGCACGTGCCGTCGATACCTCTGCTGCCCAATATTCATCCGCTGGTGGATGGTCTCTACAAGCCGTATGACATCGGCCAGATAGGTCAGCTCGATATGCACATTCTCGCCGGGATCCTGGGCGGCGACGAGGCTGCCTCCCGCCTGACTCCGGCATGGGACGGCGGCCTTTATTGGGCTGGCCAGCGGCTCAGTGCGAAGACACCGGAGGAACGTGCCAGCACAAAATCCATTGCTCTTTTTTATCTGTCGGTATGGAAAAATGCCGCTTCGGCACAGGCCTTTGCACAGCTTTATGTCGATAATCTGGGTCGCAAATACTCCGGCGTCAAGCTCGAATCGGACTTCCAAAGCGGTGACAAGACCAGCCTCTCTCAAGGGATCAAAGTATTTCCGCCTCCTGCCCAATCGTCCTTGGAATCGGCGGGGTCGGATGGATCCGCACCTCCTGGGGAGCAGGTCTACTCCACGAACGAAGGCCCGGTCGTGATCACCACTCGCGACAAGATGGTCTTTGTCAGCGAGAGCTTTCCGCTGGATGTGGCTCGCAAGCTGACAGCGCAGATCCTCGATGCACAAGGGACAGGCGAGATTCATCTTGCCCAGGCGGCGCAGCCGGGCGCTTCGGTATTAAGGCCTCCGACGCTGGAGCCGCTGTCCGGTAGCCTGGTCCGATTCTTTTCCGATTGCGGCGTAATGAAGGCCGCGGTGAACGCCGCAATGCAGGCAGGGAAGTAGAGCTAGCGATGCCCCCAAACAGAGGGTCGTTTAAGTTTTCAAAAGGGCACGACTTCACAGGCTGCGGGAAAACTCCGTAGTCGGGGCATCTTTAAACGGGTACGATTTCAGTCGTGCCGTAAGTGCCGCAGAATCAACGCCTGCTTCAGCCGCCTGGGGAGGTTTTTCGTGGAATTTCCCATGATCGAAGCTTTTTCCGCAGCCTGTAGGGTCGTGCCCTGACACTTCAAACCTCCCCCAATGACGAATTTTGCAAGATGCTCGCGAGTCAGGTGAGATTAAGCGGCGTCTTTGCGGACGACGTATTCATCGAGGAGTACGGAAACCAGCACAGCGGTGGGGACTGAGACCATGGCCCCGAGTACCCCTTCAAGAGCGGAGCCAATGATCAAGGCCACAAGGATGGCCAGGCCCGGCAGGCCTACGCTGTTCTTCATAATGCGCGGTGTGAGGTAGGAGTTTTCAACCTGTAGATAGATCAAGTAGAAAATTGCAATCCCGAGAACCCGGCCCCATGAGTCAATCGCTGCCACCAACAGCGCCAGCGCGATACAGATGGCCGCTCCCAGCACGGGAATGATGTTGAGCAACCCGGTGAGCACTCCAAGCGCATAAGCATAGCGAACGTGCAGGGAGAGATAAACGATCGTGCTGGCGATTCCCAGGATGAGCATGAGGCTGCCTTGGCCCAGCAGCCACTTGCCCATGCGGACCTCCGCGCGCTGGAGAGTCGCGTCGAGGCGTTCGCGTTGCTTAAGCGGGAAGAAGGAGAGAAACCAGCGATAGGCGTGATCGCCTTCAAGGATGAAATAGATCGTGAGAATAAAACCCATCACGATATTGAATAACTTTCCCGCCCAGTCGCTGATCGAGAAGAGGAGATACGTGGCGGCCTGGCTGACAAAACCCTGAATCCTGGAACTGAGATCCGCCGTGTCGAGATGTTGAGCCAGAGGAACGCTCTTGAGTTTCTCCAATAGCGCGGGCAATTTTGATGGCATCTCCTGAGCGAAACCCTGCAGGTCGCTGATGACCGGCGGCAGAGCGAGGAAGCCAAAGACGGCAACGGCAACGGCAACAACGAGCAGCAGGACGAAGATGGCTGAACCCTTGAAGGGCTGCCAGCGGCGAATGCGGATCGCTGAGGTAAACCGCACCATCGGGTTGAGCACGACGGCAAACAGAGCGCTGACATAGAGCATTACCAGCACGTCGCGGATTAGCCAGGCCAGGTAGCAGGCCAGGCCGAGGGCGAAGGCGAAGACAATGTCGCGACGAAGATTTCGGGGGCCGTCCGAGGGCTCAGTCATGCATGAAACTCCAGCAAGCCGGAGAGAACCTCGCCGGCTGTGCATTGGTTGATCTCGGGCTCAATCAGACTAACGTCATTTCCTGCCGACATCAATGACCGGCGAAGCTCCGCCGCCAATAAAGAATGTGCAAGTGGTTCCATGCGCGCAAACATCCCTCTGCATTTTGATCCTTTCGAGTTGCAGAAACTGATCTGGAGACAGTTGCATGGCCTCACGATAGGCGTTGTCTGCGGCTGCTCGACTTTGTTCTGCCGCCTTGCGCTGATCCTCGGCTAGCTTAGTCTGCTGTTCCGTAATCGCGCGCTGTTCTTGCGCGGCAGTTTCAATACGCTGGTTCTTTATGGCGTCTGGCGGGTTGACGCGGCCTACGTTGATTGCCGAGAAAAGGATCGGCACGCCCGTTTGCTGCACGATTTGAATGGCCGCGGTCGAGATTTCCTTTCCAACGTCGTCTGCTGCCGTCTGTGAAATCGCCATCTCTTGCATATCGCGCTTCTTCACTGAGTCGCGCACTGCTGTGCGAAGAGGCTGGTCGATATTGCGGCCCCAGAAGCCCCAGTTGCCGTCCTTGTCCTTGTCGGCGCCAAAGTGGCTTACCAGCTTCACGGAGTCAATAATGGTAAACGTTGCCACAACGTGAAAGTTCACGGGAACGCCGCTCTTGGTCATCAGGTCGTCAAACTCCATGTCGACCCTTTGCGGCAGCATGTTGACGTCGATCGCATCACTTGTAATAGCTCCATACTCGCGTCCTGGCTTTACCGGAGTCTGGTCCACGCCTCCATGTCCGAACAGGATCGGCTTTTCGACCCACACGGCTTCGTGGCCAGCGTCTGGTGACGCCACGGTGCATCCCGCCAATCCATAAGTGGCAATTGCGATCACTACCGCGACGGAAAGGTCTTTCAGGACTTTCATGTCTTTCCCCGGTGCAGCCCTATCCTCCGCTGCCGGTTGTGTGCTCAAGGACGGGAGTCAACGGCGTGTTTCTCCTACTGATCTCCGCCCAGGATCGAGCCGACGATGCCGCCGAGCAGCGCACCGCCGCCTGCGGCTCCTGCCTGCCGGCTTTCGCCTCGAGGCAGATATTCGCCGATCTGGTGCGCCAGTCGCGAGATGGGTAGCGTTTGCAGCCAGACCCGCCCTGGGCCTTGCAGCATGGCGAGAAAGATCCCGTCTCCGCCGAAAAGCGCGTTTTTGATTCCCGGGACGGTGGTGATATTGAAGCCCACCGATGCCTGGAAGGCGCCGACATGGCCAGGATGCACCCGCAGAACCTCGCCCGGCGCCAAGTCCTTGACGATCAGTTCGCCCGAGAGTTCGAGCCATGCGGTGCCCTGGCCGCCGACCTTTTGCAGCAGAAAACCATTGCCGCCAAAGATGCCCGCACCCAACGACTGCTGGAAGCCGACCCCGATGGTGACCTGCGTCGTGGCGCAAAGGAAGCCGTGCCGGTGGACCATGAATTCGTTGCCGGGTCCTACCTCGACGGGCACAATATGGCCTGGGACCTTAGTGGCAAAGGAGACCACGCCGGTGGCCCCATAGGCTCGGTACTCGGTCATGAAGAGGCTGCCGCCGCCTGCGACACGCTTGAGTACGCCGAAGAAGCCGCCGCCCCCGCCCATCTGGGTGTGGGTGGTCATCTGGATGGACGCGGTCATCCATGAGAGTTCGCCGCTCTCTGAAAAGACGCTCTCGTTGGGTTCAAGCTGCACATCGAGCACGGGCATGGTGGTGCCTTGAATCTGGGTACGCATTGGCGTGATCTTCCTTTCGTGGTCAGTGTACCTGCCCGGACCGGTAGCGAGTCGAGTTAGAATCGATTTCTCCATGAAGAATCGACGAATCCTGCTCGCGACTCTGGCAGTTCTTGGCGCTGTCGCCATTGTTGTCGCCGTTCATCATCCGACTCGACAGCCTCAGGTCGACCGTCCGCGACTTGCTCACGGCGTCGCAATGCAGGATGTAATGTTCTTTTCAGCGGCTCTCAACCGTCAAGTGCCTTACCGGGTGTTTTTGCCCGAAAGGCTCATCGTCGGCCAGAAGCTTCCTGTGGTTTATTTGCTCCATGGCGGCGGGGGCAGCTTCAGGGACTGGTCGAATGACACGGATGTCGCCGGCTACGCAGCAGCAAGGGACGGTTCGGGGGGAATGATCCTGGTGATGCCAGACGGGGACACCTCCTGTTTTGTGAATTCAGCCGAGAAGCCGGAGGACAGGTACGAGGATTATCTCCTCCATGATCTCATCGCCGATGTTGAAGCCAGGTTTCCGGCGGCCAGAGGTCGTGAGAACCGCGCTTTCGTTGGGGTATCGATGGGTGGATTCGCTGCCGTCAAGTTGGCGCTGAGCCGCCCGGAACTCTTTGCCTTTGCCGGCGCAATCAGTCCGGCAGTCGATGTGACCGAACGGCGGTTCGGGTTGTTCCGGGTGGCTCAATGGTGGAAACTCCGGTCGGTTTTTGGCCCGTGGAACAGCCAGGCACGCCGAGACGACGACCCCTTTTTACTCGTGCAGTCGGCCAGTCCCGCGGCAACACCATACATCTACCTGACCGCCGGCGAACAGGAGATCCTGCTCGAACCCAACCGGAGATTTGCGGCACTGCTCGGGCAGGGGGGCTTCTCCTACGAGTTTCACACCATGCCCGGCGGCCATGACCCTGACCAGTGGCGGTCCCAACTTCCGGGTTGCTTCGAGAGCCTGCTCAAGCATCTCAAGCTTGTTCACTGACCGGAGTCCTCCATCAATGCCTCATTCTCGAATTCCTTTAAATCTCTCACACCGGTTACGTTACGGTCGTGCAGTTTTTCATAGCAGCCGTCAATTCGTCCGGAAATTGGCCGATAAGGAAGAATCCTAACCAGAAAGGGCCGGAATCCGGTTCGAGAGAATTCACCGATGACTCCCCTAATCGATTGGCGAAACGTCGATCTGCCCTCGGAAAGGTGGACTGGGAGGCCAGCTCCACCTGCCGATTGCGGCCGATTGCGGCCTTGGCTTTCGATTCTTCTCTTCGTCGCCGGCATTTTCTTCGTTCGGCCAGCCCTTGCCAGCGACCTGATCGCATCTCCCACCATACTGATGGAGCAGCGCCGCGATCTGCTACTGACGTCTTTTGTTACCGCAATGCTTTTTTTGCTGCTCTGGGCGATTCTCAACTATGTTCTGGACCACTTGCCCGAGGTGGGCCTCTTCGCCATTCACCTGGCCACTTACACTCTCTTCGGCATAGCCGCCGCAGGCTATCTGGCTCCTATTTGTCCCGTTCGCTTTCCACATCTGGCGGATTCGGCATACGCCATTCTCTACTTCGCCATCAACTTCACTACCGTGCTTTTCTGCCGGGAGTTGTTCAAGCTCTATGATCCGCACCCGTTGTCCATGCGCGGGCTCAACCTGCTGATGGGTGCGTTTCCCTTTCTGTTAGTGGCTTTTGCCCTTGGATTCGCCGGCTTTGCTGTCAGCTTCAACGCTGTACTGATCCAACTCACGTGGCTGGCGCTGGCAGCCACGGCTGTAGCCTTCCGCGAGGACGACTTTCCGCGCCGGTGGATTATCCGGTCATTCTTCGTCATCGTCTGCCTCAGCAACGCGGCCTTCTGGGTGGCCGCCCGAACGGGAAGAATCGCTTCGACGACCAACCTGAGAGACACGCAGATCCTGATCGTCAACGGCCTTGCCGTCTCCGGTTTCTTTATCGTGATCCTTAAAGCGCGGGCCCTTCACGCCCAGCGAATGGCACAGCAGTCCTACCTGGACTTGCTGCGGGTGCAGAAGAAGTTTGACATCGAGCGGGAACTCAAGAGGCAAGCGGAGCTTCAGGCACAAACAGATTACCTGACTGGTGTTCTGAATCGCCGTCGCTTTGTCGAAACGGCGGAGAATGAACTCGCACGCGCGATGCGATATCAAAGACCTCTCTCGCTGCTGATGTTCGACCTCGACCACTTCAAAATGATCAATGACACCTGGGGTCACGCGATCGGCGACGTTGTGTTGCAGGAGTTCTCGCGTCTCATCCGCGATGCTCTGCGTGGCGCGGACATCTTCGGCCGCACCGGTGGGGAGGAATTCGCCGCAATCCTCGTCGAAACGGAGGGGGGCGCTGCCGCAAGCGTTGCACAAAGACTCTGCGCAACTGTGGCGGATGCCGTGATCTCTCCTCCGGGGGCAGGCCGCATTCCGGTTACAGTCTCGATTGGACTGACCCAGTTGAAGGGGCGAGGCATCTCCTTCGACGAGTTGCTGAATGAGGCGGACCAGGCGATGTACAAAGCCAAAGAGGCCGGGCGTAACAGAGTTTCAGTCAGCGCATAAGGCTCGCCATCTTTAAAACATTCTGGCTTATCGTGCTATTTCGTCTGCCGGTTGGTGGCCAGAGGCAGGATCGAACTGCCGGCCTGCGGGTGAGGCGTTTTTCTACGGGTTTCCGCAGCCTCTAGTGAACCCCACTGCGTTCAAGGAGAGTCCGGGGATGGCTTGGGGGCCAGAGTGCCGTGAGATCCCATCTGGAAAACCTCCGAAGATCGCATCCCGCGTTTACGCGGAGTAGACCAATCTGAAATGGAAAGAGAATCCCATGCCTGAATCGTGTCTTTTTGAGAATTGCAGCTCCAGGCTGTACGGCGCCAGGATGACCGCCGGTTTCCTCTCCGCGCTCATCATGCCGCTGGCCGTCGCTGCTCAGACAACCTACCACGACCCGCAGGGCCGATTCGACCTCCAGGTTCCCGCCGGCTGGCAGATCGGAACCGACAAGGAGGTCGATCAAGTCATCGTGCATAAGGGAGCCGTCCAGGCCATCGTCGCAGTTTTGCAGCAGGACAAGAGCGACCCGGTGACAGCAACGGAGTTCGTCGATGTCACGGCAAAGGAATTCCAGGGCCAATGCCCGACATCCCGTGAACGCCAGAGCGGTAAGCTTATGCTGGCTGGTACACCGGGGGTCTACTCGCTCTTTACTTGCAGTGACCCAAAGTCTCCCGCAGTCGCCGAAACATCCTCAGCGCTCACCAGGAACGCGGTTTTGATTGGGTTCACCATGATTCCGCCGCTGGACGAATACTATGAGAGTCTGCCGGTGCTGGATGGTATCCGCAATAGCCTGCGCGTGACGGGAAGCGAGACCTCGGCAATCGCATCGAAGGAAAGCGAATCTCTGGCAATGACGGAGCTGAAGAAGGCTTGCACCGTTGGCGCCTTTACGCAGGAAGACTGTGCAAGGCGGATCGGCATCCTTCTGGGCAAAGAAGCGCATCCGGGCGCTGCCAGTTTAGAGCGGGCGACGGTCCCGGTGTATCGCGACCCGACCGGCCGCTTTTCTGTCCAGATCCCTCAAGGCTGGAGCGCAATATCGGAAGGCGACAACGGAATCCTTGGCGTGCAACTTCGCTCGGGTTCGGACTGGATCAATATTATGCCGGCGCAACCTGCCGCGAGTGCTAGCGAAGTAGTGCTCCGCTATGAGCAGAAGGTAGCCGCGCAATCCAAATCTGACCGGGAGATTCCTTTCGGGACACTGGGCCTCATCCAGCTTTTTGGCAATGGCCTTGATGTGACCTACGACCACTTTAGCGCTCACTCGCCACAAGGTGACGCCATCGAAAGTTACATTGGCGGCGTCGGCGGCATTTCAGGCACAGACCACGTTTACCTGCTCTTGACCACATCCTTCGGCGCACACAAAAAGGACGAAGCCGGAGCACTGTTTCTCTCCGTTGCCCAGAGTATTCGCCTGGCTGCTCATGAATGAACGCGGCGATGAGCAATGGAAGGCATCAGCACTGACTCTAATGATGGAAAGCTGGTGGCGGGAGGCAGGATCGAACTGCCGACCTACGGGTTATGAATCCGTCGC
>CAZGHZ010000081.1:0-22731 GCA_964525655.1 uncultured Occallatibacter sp. | reverse complement strand
GCAGCAGCGAGGTTTCAACGAGCTGTGCGGCACACAGATTGGCATGCACCAGCGGGCTAGCCGCCAGCGCCTTCAGCGACTCCACTCCAGAGAGACTTGCCATGGACAGGACTCCTTACCGACAAAAGATTAAAAAGGGTCAATAATCAATTGTGCCATCCAAACCCCAAAGTGGGAAGTCCCCCGTCTGGAAAACATCGTTCAGAGGCCGGTCCAGGGTCCAGGAAACAGACGCTTTGTGCCCCCCATCCGACTGGGCGCCCCATATCGGGCGCAGCATCATCACGCCAAATGTGGGATTCCACCCTTGCTCGCTGTCGCGAAGACCCAACTCTCCCCAAGGCTAAAGTTCACCAGCGAGCAGCCGAGAATCGCAACCCCATTCGCGGCGAGCACCGGCATCCGCGCCTCGTCCACCAGAAGGCGCGTCAGAGCCAGTTTCCCAGCATCGAGACCAGTCCGTTGGAGAGATGAAAGCGCATCAGTTGACTTAGTCGTGTCGAGTCATCCCGGCGGTCACGCCACGTGGTCCTGATATGCCACGCGAAGTTATGCAGCAGGGTAACTTCGACGGCAGCCGCCGAGGCGAATAAGTAGTGGCCTTCCGTCCAACGGTCGAGTAGAGCGAGCGTACCGAGCTGCACGGCCATTCCGATCGCTCCCACCAGGTTGAACTTGCTCCAGCGAATCAGTGTCTTCACGGCAGCGGCTCCTGCCGATAAAGCTCGGCTGTGTGGCGCAGAGTGATAGCGATCGCCATGACAAGCATACCGGTCGTTGCGATCGCTCCTCCCAGATCGAAGAGCAGAACCCTGTGCCCGAGAAGCGCCGCATAAGGGTTGCGCAGCAGGGCCAGGTTGCCGATGATGAGCAAGATGCGAATCTCCGTTGGGCCAAAGATGCCTTGCGAAAGTTGAAAGCGCGACAGAGTATAAGTCGCCAGATAACTCTCGCTCGATAGCACAAGAAACGCCACCAGCATCGCCACCGCAGTCTGCCAATGCAGAAACCCGGAGCAGCCAAGCCCACACATCAGCGCCACCGATCCGAAGATATCGGCCATGTGGTCCACATAGAAGCCGTAGCGCGGACGCTGCTGTTGCCGAACACGGGCCAGAGTTCCATCGAGGCTGTCTCCCAGCCAGTTCAGCGCGAGGCATAGAATCGCCCCAAGCAGCACAAAGCGGTTGTAGTGCGAAAGCGCATAACAGAGGCCCGCTCCAATCTGCGCGGTAACGCCCATCAGAGTTAGCTGGTCAGAGCTGAGCCAGCGAGGCGCATTCCGGGCCATCCATTCGAGAGCACGCTTTTCGGCCGAAGACGTAAACGACCGATTGACCCGCCGCGCCGGCATAAATCCCGATTCGCATTTCGTCGAAACTGCCAAGTTGTTCATGCTCGCCTCCATTTCAATCAATTCCCGGTTCACTCTGGTTCCGCAGAGCACCCAACTTCACAATGCGCGGAAAGACTCGACCCGGGCGGAGCTGTTGTAACTGGGCGCGACTTTACAGGCTGCGGAAAAGACTCCACCGTTTGGGCCGCTTTGAAAGGGCTCGACCTCAGTCGTGCCGAATGTGCCGGATCATCAACCGGGCTTTAGCCCGTGAGGGAAATCTATCCAGAGAGTCATCAGGCTTTATCTCCGCAGCGCATTGCAAACGGACTGCAAAGTAAACTCCAGCGACTCTCGCGGAACGCTCTCCACAAACGGCCCAATCGCCCATCCAAGCCCAGTCGGAATCGAGCGCGTCAGCGAAACAGACTCAATCTGCATGGTTACTCCGCCGTCGCGCTCCTCATAACTCCAGTAGGTATTCAGCCGCCAAAGAAAGCCATGCTCTTGCTTAGCACTGAGTGCGCGCTCCCCGCCAGTTCCAGGCGAGTCGATTTCGGAGACTTGTGTGCTGCGCGCGATGCTATACCCGTGCCGCGCATCCAGCCGGCCAAAGCAGATGTCGTATGTCGTATCCATCACCACCGTGATGACATGCTTCTGACGAACCCGCATCACGGCGTAAATGCGATCGCCCTGTTGCGAGATCACCCTTGCCTGAACAACCTGCGGCGAGAAACGCTGCGGATAAGCGCCGAAATCCCTCATCAGCCGTTCAAAGTCCGAAGCCTTCGCCCCGGCCGCAAAGGCCGTGCCGCGCCAGTGGTGCAGCATGGCTCCTGGCAGATCCGCACCCTTCGCAGGTGTAAGCTTTTCGACGATAAACTCTCCTCGCCGTAACCGTTTCTCGACCTCTGCACCTGCTACCGGAGCTAGAAAGCCCGCTGCCGACCCGTGCTGGCGGGCGAGCCGCGCCTCAACTCCGCCGACATAATTATTGAAGGGCTGGACAGCCGCAACCGGCGCCTCGCCCAGTCCACGGCATGGTTTCCCCGTAAGAACCAGCAAGACCATTAGCCCTGGGACAAAGGAGCCAACAGAAAACCTCCGCAAAACTCTAAACCGTCGTTGCGTCATGAACTGAACCTTACCTTGCCCCGCCCTTTCATGCAATGCACCGAACCTCATCTGCTGACGATTATTTCTCGCTTTGTAAGTGATTGCAGTGGCTGGAGTTCCGAGAAGTTGTTCTCTGTTTCTCGCCTGGGGAGTGAGCACGTCATCGACTACACTTGCTTCAGAGATGACCGAAACATCCCCAGTCAGGCGCTATCGCTTCGGAGCCTTCGAGGCGGACGCGGCCACCGGCGAGCTTCGCCGTCAAGGCATCCGCATCAAGCTGAACGCGCAGCCCTTCCAGGTGCTCCTGCTGCTCCTGGACCGCCCCGGCCAACTCCTCACTCGCGAGGAAATCTCTCGTGAACTCTGGCCCGACGGCACGTTTGTCGATTATGAACACGGCCTCAACTCGGCCGTCAACCGCATCCGCGAGGCCCTCGGCGACACGGCTGGCAATCCAAGATTTGTCGAGACACTGGCCCGGCGCGGCTATCGTTTCGTGGCGCCCGTGGAGCGGATCGGCGTCAGTGGCGATCCGCCTTCTAACGCCCCTGCGGCGGTTCCGAGTTCGCAAGCTGTCCCGAGGCCGGAACCCGGGTTTAGATTGCGTGACCGTATCCTGGCCTCGCCGCAGGAGTTGCCCCAGACCTCACACTCCGTAGTGCGAACCCTCTTCGTCCTCATCGAATTCATGTATCTGGGTTTCTACATCGGTGCGCTGGCGAACCTCGCGGAGATCGAAGATCTGCTCTCGCCCCTGACCAGAGCGGCTCAGATCTATATTGTCCTGATTGTCACTGCCGCCGTCCTGATTCCTGCCCGCGCATTTGTACTGTCGGCAACGCTCTTCGGCGCCCCCGGAGCGCGCCGGAACTTCCTCAAGCTTTGGCCATTTCTGCTCGTCCTCGATGAATTGTGGTCGCTCTCGCCTTTTCTGCTGTTGCACCACATCAACTTTGGACTGGCGCTGGCCTGCACTACGCTTCTCGTCTACTCACCCTTCGCGCAGCGATCGTTGATGCTGATGGGCGCCGCCGTAGCCGCTCCTGAATCCCTCATTGACCAGTCGTCTTGATCTCCGAGTCCCAAGTCAGCACCGGCAGCGTCGGCATCTCGCCCAGTTCCTTGGCCTCGGCCACCACGGCCTCAAGGTGCAAAAGAACCTCATCGACGGTCATCGTGCAGATCTCGCGCCGGGAATCGTAGCCCTCCTCAATTGACTGCTTCAGGAACCTTCCCGCGATCTGGGCGGCAAGCTGGTCGGTGATCACCTTTCCAGTCAGCGCTTTCTGACGTCCCCAGGCCTCCAGCGGCAGGGCCACCCACAGTGCCCGTCCGTCCACATCGAAGCGCACATCCACAGCGTCGGCGTGGCGCGTAGCGATGGCGACTATTGTTCCCTTCCACCGGCAGTGCAACTCTTCTCCGCTCCAGCGGTCCTTTACGCGAAAGTCTTCATACATACACCAAGCCTACCGCCGCGCTCCAACAAGGGCAACTGCGCCGCGCCTTTGGAGCCCATGATTTTGAAAGGTGTAGGCATCGGCTTGATAGGTACGGGCTTCACGGGCTGCGGAAAACCCCTTCGTCAGGACGCTTTGAAAGAGCACGACTTCGGTCGTGCCGTAAATGCCGCAAATCAACGCCGGCTCTAGCCGCCGAGGGACGCTTTTCGTGGATTTCCCCATGAACGAGGCCTTTTTCCGCAGCCTGTTAGCCCCGGAAGAGACGCTTTCCGCCGGGATGAACCGTTTTTCACGGTTTTCGCTCGACTCGTTCCCAACCCCGCCGATAAACGAATCAGGGGAAGCCAGCCATTATGATCATTTCCGTTACGGTTCCGGAGGCGGTAATCCGCGCGGCGCAGGATCGCAACATGCCGGTCGAGGAGTTTGTAGATAAGCTGATTGACAAAGGCATGGAGAAGCAGACTGGTCGCCCGACGGTGACAAGCGCCATCGAGCGAATCCGGGCTCTTCGGACTGAGATCGTAGCTCCCAAGCGCTAAACGCACGCTCGCAAGCATCAATGGCTGCACGCTTCCCGAGGGGAGCAACGTGAGCAGCCGAGGATGGAGCGCACCGGAATCCCGGCGCTTTATCCGGCATATGAATCTCGCGTCGCGCGGTGACAACATTTCTGCAAGGGTTCCAGAACTCATCTGAAGACCGCCGCACGCGAGTCCCGAACAGCCATTTATAATGATTTCGCAAGCCCCGTTGACCGCAGTGACTCTGCGCGCCCATCGCGATACATGGGATTTCCCGCCGCGCGGAAAGACGACACGCTGGCCGAGCCGTTCGATCCGCTTGCGCAGTCAATCTTGAGTTGGAGGGAAGAGATGGTGACTCGACGCGAATTCCTCGACACGCTTGCCATCGGAACAGCAGGATTGGCCATCGCATCAACCGCGAAGAGCTACGCCCAGATTCTCGGCTCCAACGACCGGCTCAACTTCGCCGTGATTGGCCTCAATGGCCGCGCCTATGCCCACCTCTCGTCTCTCAAAGCAAACAAAGATACGGCCCGCATCTCGCATGTCTGCGATGTGGATAGCGTCATCCTGAAGAAGTTTGCCGCGAGTGTTGAGCGCGAGGTGGGTTATGCGCCCGCTATCGAAAAGGACTTTCGCAACATCCTCCAGCAAAAGGACGTTGACGCCATCACAATCGCCACCCCGGACCACTGGCATGCGCCCATGGCGATTGCAGGACTACAGGCTGGCAAACATGTCTATGTAGAAAAGCCATGCAGCCACAATCCTGCCGAAGGAGCGATGCTTGTCCAGGCGCAGCAAAGGTACAACATGCAGGTGCAGATGGGCACACAGCAGCGTTCCTCGCCTCATACCATCGAGATTGTCGACAAGATTCACAATGGTTTGATTGGTCAGCCATACTTTGCCAAATGCTGGTACAGCAACGTGAGGAGGTCCATCGGCACCGGCAAGGAAGCGCCCATTCCGCCGCAACTCGACTGGGAACTCTGGCAGGGGCCGGCGCCGCGACGGAGTTACAAGGACAATATCCATCCTTATAACTGGCATTGGTTCAAGCTTTATGGCACCGGCGAAACATTGAACAACGGAACCCATGAGGTGGATGTCTGCCGCTGGGCACTCGGAGTGGACTATCCTCGCCGCATCACTTCCTCTGGCGGAAGATACCAGTTCAAAGACGACTGGCAGTTTTACGACACCCTCGTCACCAGCTTCGAATACGACGACAGAATGATCACCTGGGAGGGCAGGAGCTGCCAGGGGATGAAGGTCTACAACCGCGATCGCGGATCGGCGATCATCGGAACCACCGGGACGGCAATTGTCGACCGGGATGGTTACGAAGTCTACGATCTGAAGGGGAACAAGACGGATTCCTTTGTGACGGGCAAGACGACCGCTTCGTCCGACCTGACCGGCGCCGACTCGATGACCGATAGGCACTTTGCCAACTTCATCGCGGCAATCAGGAAGGGAGAGCGGCTCAACGCGCCTGTCTCCGTTGGCAACGTCGCTGTTACCATGCTTCAACTTTCAAACATTTCCTGGGAAGTGAATCGGGAGCTCGATATCGATGCGACAGACGGCCAAATTCAACACGATGCTGAAGCGATGCGGATGTGGGGACGCGAATATGAAAAGGGATGGGCGCCTCATCTTTAGCAATTCGAGAGGCCGTTAACTTGAAAAAACCTTACTCGCGACGCAGCTTCATTCAATCCGGCGCAGTGATCGCCGCGGCCTGTGCGGCGCCGAGCGCCAGCCGCTCATTTGCGCAGACTAGACCCGCGGAGGATAAAGCGCCGTCGATCCAGTTGGGTCTGGCGAGTTACACATTCCGTAACTTCACACGCTCGCAGCTAATTGGGTTTATGAAGCAACTCAACGTGGCCACGTTGAATGTGAAGGATGTCAAAGATCATTTACCCACCGATCCGCAGCAGGAGGCGAAGGCGCTGGAAGAGTATGTGTCGGCAGGCATCAAGCTCCACGCAGCCGGAGCTATTTACTTTGCGGAAGACGATGATGCCGCAATTCGCGGCAAGTTCGAGTATTGCAAGCGAGCGGGCATTGGTGTAATCGTCGCGGGCGATCCGACACCCCAAAGTCTTCCTCGCATTGAGAAATTCGTTAAAGACTATGACGTCCGAATTGCAATTCACAATCACGGGCCGGAGGACAAGCTATTCCCTTCCCCATTGGATGTGTTGAAGGTAGTGAGGAACTTTGATTCGCGAATCGGATGCTGCATCGATCTCGGGCATGCCGCGCGTGCGGGCACGGACTTGGTTCAGGCGATTCGTGAGACGGGACCGCGGCTTTTCAATATTCACATGAAGGATCTGACAAGCTTCCAGAGTAAAGAGAGTCAGGTGGCCGTTGGAGACGGCATCATGCCGGTGCGGGAGATTTTCGAAGCTCTTCATGCCATTCAGTACAAGGAGTTTGTCGATCTCGAATACGAGATCCACGCCGATGACCCCATGCCTGGAGTCATCGAGAGCTTCGCTTACATGCGCGGTGTTTTGGCAGGGATGGGATTTACGAATCGCGCTTGAAACTCGCAGTAGTTTTGGAAGTTATCGCTCGAAAGCATCGACGTTCTAACATTGGAGTTTGCCTGAGAGCAGTATTTCTCCGCGAAAGGGTATAAGTTGAATGATGTTGATTGATGAAGACCGGTTGTTTCCCGCTGAACCCAGCGCAAGAAAGATAGCCAGAGAACTGTATGCGCATGTGAGCGAACTTCCTATTCTCAGTCCTCACGGCCATACGAAGGCCGCATGGTTTCAAGAGAACTTGCCTTTTCCCGACCCTGCGACCCTCCTTGTACAACCCGATCACTACGTTTTTCGGATGCTCTATAGCCAGGGGGTATCCCTTGAAGATCTTGAGATTGGGCAGCCGGTCATAAAGGATGCGCGCAAGGTCTGGCGCCTCTTTGCCAGCCATTACGATCTGTTTCGCGGAACGCCGACGCGCATCTGGCTCGACTTCGTCTTTCAGAAATTATTTGGACTAGACGAACGGCTCTCGGCAAGTACAGCGGATCGGTACTTCGAAGTAATCTCTGAAAAACTCAGAACCCCTGAGTTTCTTCCGCGCGCTCTTTATGAGCGCTTCAACATTGAGGTTCTGGCGACCACCGACTCTCCGCTGGATTCTCTGGCCGGGCACGAGGCTCTCCGGGATTCAAAGTGGAATGCGAGAATCATCCCCGCTTTCCGGCCCGATCCGGTGGTCGATCCGGAGTTTGCCGGTTTTAGAGAGAATATTGCGAAGTTGGGCCAACAGACCAGAGAGGACACCTCGACCTGGACAGGCTATCTGGCTGCCTTGCGCAAGTCTCGTGAGCGCTTCAGATCGCTCGGATGCACCTCGACGGATCATGGACATCCCACCGCGCTAACTGCCGATCTTCCTTTGGCGCAGGCCGCGGAGTTATTCAGCAAGGTACTTGGAGGCAAAGCAAGCAAGGATCAGGAGGAGATTTTCCGCGCTCAGATGCTGACTGAGATGGCCGGAATGAGTCTGGAAGACGGCCTGGTGATGCAGATTCATCCGGGCAGCACGCGCAACCATAACCGCAAGGTCTATGAACGCTACGGGCGCGATGTGGGAGCCGATATTCCCAGGCCGACCAATTACGTGGACGCGCTTCGCCCGCTGCTTGATCGATTCGGCAACGAGGCCAGCCTGACGATTATTCTCTTTACGCTGGACGAATCGACTTATAGCCGCGAGTTAGCTCCTCTGGCCGGACACTACCCCTGCTTGCGGCTCGGACCTGCATGGTGGTTCAATGACAGCCCCGAAGGGATGACGCGTTTCCGTGAGCTTACAACTGAGACGGCGGGTTTCTATAATACGGTTGGATTCAACGATGACACACGCGCATTTCTTTCGATTCCGGCTCGGCATGATGTAGCGCGGAGGGTTGACTGCGCGTTTCTTGCCAAGCTGGTTTCTGAGCACCGTTTGGCCGAAGACGAGGCCCTTGAAGTGGCGCGCGATCTTGCTTACGGTCTAGCCAAGAAAGCGTACCGGTTGTAAGGAGAAGTTATGATCGGCAGTGCGGCGCCTGGCGCTCAGTTAGATGGACGATCTCCGACCGGAACACGGATTGGGCGTGTGCGCTGGACAATCTGTGCGATGCTCTTCGCCGCGACAACGATCAACTATATGGATAGGCAGGTCCTCGCGCTTCTCAAGCCCACTCTCATGCAGAGCGTTGCCAACCATGGCATTGGCTTGACCGAAGAGAGCTACGGGACCGTTGTGGCCTTCTTCACACTCTTCTATGCGCTCGGCCAGCTCGGCGCGGGACGCTTCGTCGACAAGGTCGGCACGCGCATCGGCTACATGGTCATCATGGCCGTCTGGAGCCTCTCCGCGATGGGCCACGCACTGGTCAACTCGGTGCTTCAACTCGGCATTGCGCGCGCCTGTCTGGGAGTTGGCGAATCCGGCAATTTTCCCGCAGCCAATAAGACAAACGCCGAGTGGTTCCCTCAGAAAGAGCGCTCGCTCTCATTTGGCCTGTTCAACTGCGGCGCCAATATCGGCGTGATTCTGGCCACGCTTCTTGTGCCGATCGCTGTACACACCTTTGGCTGGCACTCAGCATTTCTGATCACCGGACTATTCTCGGCAACGTGGATCGCGATGTGGTTCTTGAAGTACCACAAGCCCGCCGAACATCCAACACTCTCCGGGGCTGAGCTTGCCTATATCGACCAGGACCCTCCGGAAAAGCCCGGTCGATCCACGCCCTGGATCGAATTGTTTGGTTTTCGTCAGACATGGGCGTACGCTATACCTAAATTCCTCACAGATCCCATCTGGTGGTTCTATCTTTATTGGCTGCCGGGTTACTTTAGTGATAAGTTCCATCTGAGCCTCGTTGGTTTGGGGTTGCCTATTCTAGTCGTTTACAACGCTTCCGCTCTTGGCAGCATTTATGGGGGCTACCTGCCCGCGTCCTTCATTCGCCTGGGACTTTCGGCGGAGCGAGCGCGGCTTGCCGCGATGCTACTCTGTGCATCCCTCGTTGTTCCCGTCTTTCTTATCAACAGCCTTCACGGGGATAACTTCGGAAAGTGGGCTGCAATCGGTCTGCTGAGCCTCGCGGCAGCGGCGCACCAGGGGTGGTCGGCCAACATCTTTACCACGGCGTCGGATATGTTCCCGCGCAGCGCTGTAGGCTCGGTTACTGGCATCGGCACCATGGCTGGAGCGGTTGGCGGCTTTCTGTTTGCCAAATATATCGGTCATATCCTGCAACTGTCCCATGGCGACTATTCGATTCTTTTCATCACCGCAGCAAGCGTCTATCTCATTTCTTTGCTCATCAATGTTCTGCTTGCTCCCGGGTTGAAGAGAGTGGAGTTAGTCGCATGAGTCTTTATTGCTCCATTGGAAGTACTGAAACCGATCTGACGCCGCGGCAATTGAACGATCTCTTGGCTGAGAGCCTCGCCAAGCTCGGTCCGCGCAACAATGTGCTCGCGGTGCCGCCCGATCAGACCCGCGTACACTCCCGCGCCGGCGAACTGACGAGTTATGCTTGGAGGTATTTTGGTGGGCGGCTCAAGGCGGTTCTTCCGGCTCTCGGTACGCACGCCGCCATGCGAGCGGAGCAGCTTGCGCAGATGTTCGGCGATGTGCCTTTGGAGCTATTTCGAGTTCATAACTGGAGAAGCGACATTGAAACGCTCGGCGAAGTTCCGGCCGAGTTCATTTACGAGCAATCCGAGGGCAAGCTGAGTTACTCGTGGCCGGCTCAGGTGAACCAGCTCATCTCGCAGGGCGGTTTCGATCTGATTCTTTCCATCGGCCAGGTTGTGCCCCACGAAGTGATCGGCATGGCCAATTACAACAAGAACATCTTGGTTGGCACAGGCGGTCGCGAAGGAATCAATCGCAGCCATTATCTGGGCGCGGTCTATGGCATGGAACGAATCATGGGCCGCGCGCAAAACCCGGTGCGCAGTGTGCTCAATTATGCTTCCGACCATTTTCTGCAAGATCTGCCCATCGTCTATGTGCTGACCGTGGTCGCCAGCCGTGCAGAAGGCGGACTCGCAGTGCGCGGCTTGTTCATCGGCGACGATACTGAGTGTTTCAATCTGGCTGCCGAGCTAAGTCTGAAGGTTAACTTCGAGATGGTAGACGAGCCGATTCAAAGAGCCGTAGTCTATCTCGATCCGCGGGAGTTTCACAGCACATGGCTCGGTAACAAGGCCATCTACCGTACACGCATGGCTCTGGCCGATGGTGCTGAGCTGATCATTCTCGGGCCGGGCGTAAAGGAGTTCGGCGAAGACAAGGAGATCGACGAGCTTATTCGCAAGTACGGTTACCATGGAACCCCCGCAACGCTTAAAGCAGTAGCTGCCAATGCAGAGCTTGCCAACGATCTCAGCGCTGCCGCGCATCTCATTCATGGCTCGTCGGAGGGACGCTTCAAGATCACGTGGTGCCCCAGGTATCTAAGCAAAGCCGAGGTGGAATGCGCCGGCTTCAGCTATGGCGATCTGAATACTATGCTGGCCTGCTACAATCCAGAGAAACTGAGTCATGGATTCAATCAGATCGACGGCGACAAAGTCTTCTTTATCGCCAATCCCGGGCTGGGGCTTTGGGCGCACCGCAGCAGACTATGAGTTACATTATGCGATGCTTTTCGCAAACCGAGGAGAGAACGATCAATGAGTTATGGATTGAATATCCGCGTGGACGCTGAATTGGATTTCATGTCGCTGGGAGCTTTGGTTCATCGGCTCGACCCGGGGATTATTCCCTTCCGCAAGGCGACTGAGTGCCAGATTCACGTTAGCGGCGGCGAGTTTAATGTAGCAGCCAACCTTTCGGACTGCTTCAGGATGAAGACGGCGATTGCCAGCGCCATGTCGGATTATCCGATTGGCGATCTGATCGCCGAGCGTGTGCGGGCCATGGGTGTGAAGCCTTACTACAAGCACTTCAAGCACAACGGTGTGACCGGCCCGAACATGGCCACCGTCTATAGCGATCGCGGCCTCGGCCTGCGTGCTCCGGTGGTTTTTTACAACCGCTCGAATGAGGCGGCGGCGCAACTGAAACCAGGAGATTTTGACTGGAAGGCAATCTTTGCCGACGGAGTTCGCTGGGTTCACAGCGGCGGAATCTTTGCGGCACTCTCGCCGACCACCGCTCCGCTGGCCGCCGAGATGATGAAGGAGGCCAAAGCAGCCGGCGCGATTACTTCTTTCGATTTGAATTTCCGCGAAAAGCTATGGAATATCCACGGCGGCGCCGAGAAGGCCGTCGAGACCATCGCCAGGATCGTCGAGAACGTCGACGTATTAGTGGGCAACGAGGAGGACTTACAAAAGGGACTCGGCATTCCCGGACCGGAGGTTGCGGTAAAGTCCAAGCTGGATCCCAGTGTCTTCTTCGGAATGATCGATCAGGTAACCAGGAAGCACCCGAAGGTCAAGGCAGTCGCCACCACTTTGCGCGAGGTTCACTCCACCAATCGCCATAGCTGGAGCGCAGTTGCATGGATCGATGGCAAGACCTACACAGCGCCGACGGCGGAGCTGGAAGTCTATGATCGCGTCGGTGGCGGAGATGGCTTTGCGGCCGGCTTCATTTATGGCTTGCTGACCGGCGAGGCGCCCGAAGAGGCGATTAAGCTGGGTTGGGCGCACGGCGCACTACTAACCACTTTCCCCGGCGACACAACCATGGCGACAGTGGAACAGGTGCGTGCCTTCGCCAAGGGCGGATCGGCGCGCATCCAGCGATAACTCAGAACTGAGCGTGGTCTGGATTTGACTTGCGACAGGAATGGAGAAAGTTAGGATGAGTAAGCTATTAAGTCTTGAAGACAAGATCGCAGTGATCACTGGCGGGACCTCGGGAATCGGCCGCGCCTTGAGCCTTGGCTTCGCCGATGCCGGGGCCAATGTTATCGCCACGGCACGCCGCCAGCAGCAGGTGGATGAGACCGCCGGCGAGATCGAAGCGCGCGGCCGACAAACTCTTCGGCTGGCCTCGGATGTATGTGACCGGACCTCGCTCGAGGCGCTGCTAGCTGCGGTGCTCGATCGATTCGGTAAAGTCGACATTCTGGTCAATTGCGCCGGAAAGATCAAGCGCACGCCGACGCTCACAATGCCGGAAGAGGAGTGGACCGATATTCTGAACACTAACTTGACCGGGACGCTGCGCGCCTGCCAAGTCTTCGGCAAGTCGATGCTGGAGCGCGGTTATGGGCGCATCGTCAACATCGCGTCATTGAACAGCTTTGTGGCGCTTAGCGAAGTGGCCGCTTATGCGGCCAGCAAGGCGGGCGTGGTTTCGCTGACCCGCTCGCTTGCCGTGGAGTGGTCCAAGCTGGGAGTTACTGTGAATGCCATCGCTCCGGGCGTCTTCCGCACCGCGCTGAATGCGAACCTGCTGGACGGTTCTCCGCGCGGGCACGAGTTGTTAATGCGAACCCCGATGGGCCGCTTCGGCAAGACCGAAGAGGTGGTCGGAGCCGCCATCTTTCTTGCTTCGGATGGAGCTTCTTTTGTGACCGGCGAAACTCTGGTGGTCGATGGCGGATTCCTGGCCAGCGGGGTCAATCAGTAGACTCAAAGCTCCTGAGCGGTCAATGCGGCTAAGTTGGACGCTCCGGTTGGCGCGCTGATAGACTAGTTGGGTTGCAGTCGAGATGCCCTCACCGGTTCTGAGCTGCCTGCAAGTCTAGAAAAGAAGGACAAAAAGAAACCCGTGGATACAAAAACCCGTCACGCCCTGAAGAAGGACCAATTCGCCCAAGCCACAGCAAGCAGTATGAATTGGCTGAGTGGCCACCGTTCCGGAGTTTTGCGCTGGGTGATCATTGCAGTGATCGTTCTTTTGGCCGGAGTTGGCTCGTTGGTGGCCTGGGATCTGCGCTCGTCGGCTGCCGAAACCGCCCTGGGTGCAGCCTTAGACACCTACAGCGCTCCGCTGACGCCGCCAGGAGCCCCAGCCCAAACGGGAAGCTATGCGTCAGCCGCCGAACGCTCGAAGGCTGCCAACCAACAGTTTGCAGCGGTCGCCCAGCAGTATGGCTGGCTCTCTGAGGGCACCAAAGCCCACTACTTTGCTGGCGTCACCTACGAGGAGCTAGGGCAGAACGGCCCCGCCGAGACCGAGTTGAAGGCCGCGGCCGGCAGTTGGAACCGGAACCTCTCGAATCTGGCCAAGCTGGCCTTGGCCGGCCTTTATCATCAGACGGGTCGCGACGCGCAGGCGATCGATCTCTATACCGGGCTGGCCGCCAAGCCATCGGAGACGGTGCCGGCGGCCGTGGCGCAGCTTGACCTGGCGGATATTTATGCCGCGGCCGGGAAGCAAGATCAGGCCAAGACGCTGTGGGCTAAGGTCAAGGACGCCGACAAAGACGGCGCAGCCGGCGGGATCGCTGCGCAGAAGCTGGGCGCCAAGCAATAGGGCAGCAGGATTGAAGGACAAGACTCGCGGGGCCTGAGGCTTCGCGAGTTTTTCTTTTGGCCCACACGCACTTCATGACTGGCTGATCCGAGCATTTTCCAGATCGATTGCGTCTGGTGGACTATGAGCGCCGCCCAGGCAGTATTCTCAGGTTGGATGGAGATCGCAGACAAAGCTGTGCAAGATCAGGCTCGTCAGCACGAGGCAGAGGCAGCGCTCGCGGGACTGGTGAGCCAGTACGCGGGAACGTTGTACCGGGTGGCCTACTCGGTGATGCGCAACGCCGCAGACGCCGAGGACGCGGTGCAGGAGACGTTTCTGCGCGTGCTGCGCCATCGGGATACGCTCGGCGAGGTGCGCGACCAGCGGGTGTGGCTGATCCGCATCGTGTGGAATGTGGTGCTGGACCGCAAGCGCCGCGCGAAGACCCGGCCTGAAACAGACGACGTGGCAGAACTGGCGCGTGTGCTGCCTGCCGAAGGGCTCAGCGCCGAGGAGCGCGCCGCCGCTGCGCAGCATCACGCCCACGTGCTGGCATGCGTGGAACAACTCCCCACAAAGGAGCGTGAGGTGCTGATGCTCTCGGCCTTTGAGGAACTTACCAGCGTTGAGATTGCGGCAGTGCTGGGAATCACCGAGTCCAGCGTGCGGTCGCGCCTGTTTCGCGCGCGCAACCTGATGGCCGGGCTGCTGGACCATGCGAGGAGCCCGCGATGAACAGAGGTCAGTGGTCAGAGATCAGCGGACGGCCGCCTCATTGACGCCTGAGGCAAGGAGTTTGTTATGAGTTTCAAAACTCGAAATCGAAATGGCGGCAACCCTGAGACCGGCAACTTTGAAGAGACGCTGCGGCTGATGGCTCGCCTTGCTCCGCCTGCAGGGCTCGAGGAGCGAGTGCAGGCTGGCCTGAAGGCGGCCCCGGCTTGGAGCGGGGCGCGGATTCTAGCTTGGCCTCTGGGAGAGCGAACTGAAGGCTCCTGGCTGGGCAGTTCTCTGGTTCGCTCGGCGGCGGCCACGGTGATTGTTGCCGTGGTCATCGGCGGTAGTTGGGGCGTCTACTCGCGCGTGCAATCGTTGCAGCCGGTGAGGGCCGTTACGGTTCCTCTCCACTTCTACTCGCAGGGCGGCTTCTCGAGCGCTGGAGCGATGAGAACTCCGCAGACGCTGAACGGGCCCATGGTGGAACATCACT
Source organism: uncultured Occallatibacter sp. (assembly GCA_964525655.1). Taxonomy (GTDB): domain Bacteria; phylum Acidobacteriota; class Terriglobia; order Terriglobales; family Acidobacteriaceae; genus Telmatobacter. Next base: position 7,614 of record CAZGHZ010000081.1, on the reverse strand, counting down.
CAGTGGCGCATCCTGCGACGAGCGGGCCAGACGCAGCCCAACAGGCCGTCCAGCCAGCAGTAAGAAAGACGTCAATCCACCCAGCCAGGACCGCGGAGACAGGAAAGACCGATACTCCGCCCGTTACACCACAGACCAGATAGATTTCTCTTATGCGCTCTTGGTGATGGCGCGGATGAGCATGCCCAGGAGAGCGAGGACCGCTGCGCCCCAGAAGGCCGCGCCGAAGCCGCGCACATGGAAGCCGCGCACGATGCTCGAGGCCAACAGGATCATCAATCCATTGATGACCAGCAGAAAGAGGCCGAGAGTGAGGATGCTGATGGGGAAGGTGATGACTTTGAGAAAGAAACCAACCGTCGCGTTGAGCAGGCCGATGACCAGCGCCGCTCCCAGCGCGGGCCCCAGTCCCTGGACTTCAAAGCCGGGCACAAGACTCGACACCGCCAGCAGGGCCACCGCGCTCAACAGCCATTGAACCAGTAGTTTGACCATCCAATTCGCCTCCCGCTGTCGAAATCGTAGCATCCGGAGGCTACTCGGCGAGCGGCGGCTCCAAATCGCCGGTTGACTGAGGTTCGGTTGGCTGTGTCGAGTCTTTGCTCTTGACCTTCGCTGTGCTCATCAGGAAGACGGCGACCACGATGCCCACCATGCCGGCATACTCGGCTGCCTCCGGCCGTTCGTGGAGCAGAAGGATGCCCAGGAATACCGCGACGACTGGGTTGACATAGGCGTAGGAGGAGACTTTGGCTACGGGCACGTGTTCAAGCAGATAAATGAAGGCGGAGTAGCCAACCAGCGAGCCGCCGGTGACGAGCCAAGCCAGCGAGCCGACCGAGGCTGCGTTGACGTGGAAATTGGGCCACTGGCCCAGCGCCGTGCCCAGCGCCAGGCTGAAGGCTCCAGCGAAGATCATCTGCCAGGCCGCGGCCACGAAGCTGTTGACCGGCAACCGCGCGTGCCGCGAGACGAGACTGCCGGTCACCCAGACCATCGCTCCGGTCAACAGCACCCCAATGGCTACGAAGCGGACTCGGTCACCGGCTAATCCGGTGAGCAGCGAGGGCCACAGCACGGCACCGAGGCCGACAAAACCCAGCGCAATTCCCAGCCAGCCACGCGCGGGGATCGGCTCGCCGCCGGGCAGCAGCATCTCGGCCAGTGCAATCAGCAGGGGAGTCACCGCCAGCACCAGCGAGGCAAGGCCGCTGGGCACGGTCTTCTCGGCGTAGACCAGGCAGACGTTGCTCACGCTCAGAAGGAAGAATCCGATGAGACCGAGCATCGACATGGTTCTGAGTGGCCAGAGAAGGCGCAGCCCGCGCATGCGGCACCAGGCGAGTAGCAACGCCCCGGCAATGAGAAAGCGGATCCCGGAGAGCAAATTCGCCGGCATATAGACAGTGCCGATGCGAATGGCTGTATAAGTAGACCCCCAGAAGAAATAGACGCAGGCGAAGGCGAACGCGATGGAGGCCGCGGAGGCTGCCTTCTTTTCGGGCTGAGTTGTCTGGGTTGTGGAGTTCGCCATAGGTAGATTTCATCTTAGCCCGAGTGGCGGTCCGAGACTTCCCGGACATTGCGGCAGTTTCGCGGATTGGAGGTTCGCGCCGCGTAGTCAGCAGAAGCTGTTTCCGGGTTGCCGTCTAACCAGAAACTGCACCAGCGCCCGCATTGACGGGCGTGTGATGGCTCTGCGAGACTTTTGGGCATGGGTTACACAGGAAAAGTTGAGTATGCCGAGGAGCGCCCGATGCGCACCAGGAATACTCGCATTTATCGCGCTTGTCATTGGCCGATCTGGATTTTTGTCTTTTTTCTGGCCCCTGGTCCGCTGACGTTTTCGCTCTTCGCGCATGGGTTCAGCCTGGGCAACTCGCTGTGGCTGGCGGCGGTGCTGGTGGGGACGGGTATTGCCCTGGTGCGCGGGCAGGTGCCGGGCGGCGAGCCGGGGCCTTACATTCTGAGATTTGATGAAGACAAGCCGAATCCGCTCTACCGGCGGGTTTGCTACACCTTCGCGTGGAATGCCGTGCTGAATTATGCGTTGCTCAACCTGGCCGGTCTCACAATTGCCTCTGTGACCGGCGTCTGGATGATGAGGCCGATTTACTACTACGGATACCTGCCGCTGGCGGCGGTGATTCTGCTGCTGGGCGCGCTGGGCAAGCTGCCGCGCGTCGAGCCCTCGACAAAGCACGAAGGCACACACCGGCGCTATTTTTATGGCTCAGTCTGGGCAGTAACAGCGGCGCAGACGGTGCTGCTGGTGCTGTGGAAGGCGCTGCCGCAGACGCACGACGCCGTTCTGGTAAGAGAGACCAGCGCGATCAAGCTGGTGGTCTTTGTGGGTGTGCTGGCGCTGGTTGGCTCGATTGCCGCCCATGGTGTGCTGCCGCGTACGAGGCCGATTCTGCCGGGCGAAGTAATGGTCTCGGACTGATGCGGGTCGAGGTCTCAGAGGAATACTCGTGAGGCCAATCAATTAAGCGGGTGAGGTTCGTTGTTTCCCCGGTCCCCAAATGCGAGGGATCTCCACCCGGACAAAGGCCAGACCGTGGGGACCCCGGACCTGGGCACCCGGCAGAAGTACCGAAACTCCACGGATTTGTCTGTTGATCCGCTGATCCACTAGTATTGGCCGGTGTATTGGGCGGGGTAGATTCCCCGCTTTAGGAGCCTGACCGATGCGCCTTACCCAGTTTGTGTTCGTCGCCGCGATCTTTGAGGTTGCCATGGTTCTTCCCACCGCCAATCTGGCTCAAAGCGCAGTTCCGGCAAATGCGCCCTACAAGAACGCAAACCTCCCGGCGGAGAAACGTGTGGCCGACCTGCTGAAGCGGATGACACTCGAAGAGAAGGCGTCGATGGTTGCCGGCTCGGGCTGGATGGAGTCAACGCCGATTCCGCGGCTGGGGATTCCGGCGATCAAGATGGCCGACGGGCCGCTGGGCGTGCGCTCGTGGGCGGGCAGTTCGGCGATCACAGGATTGCCGGGCTCGCCGCTCAAAGTGCTCTCGACAAGTTTTCCTTCGGGGGTGGCCATGGCCGCAACGTGGGACACGGAGCTGGTTCATCGCCAGGGCCAGGCCATTGCGCAGGAGGTGAAGGCTCTGGGCCGGGACATGATCCTCGGGCCTACGGTGAATATCAATCGCGTGCCGCTGTGGGGCCGCAACTTCGAAGGCTACGGCGAGGACCCATATCTCGCCGGCCGGCTCGGCGTGGCTTACGTCAAGGGCGTGCAGGGCGAGGGTGTAATTCCATCGGTGAAACACTTCGACGCCAATAATGAGGAGTTCGAGCGTCATCGCATCGACGAGACGATCGACGCGCGCACGCTGCATGAGATCTACCTGCCCGCCTTCAAGGCCGCAGTCGAGGAGGGTGGCGCGTGGACCGTCATGTCTGCCTACAACCTGGTCAATGGCGTGCATTGCGCAGAGAACAAGGATCTGCTGACGGGCATTCTCAAAGACGAGTTCAGTTTCAAGGGATTTGTGATTTCCGATTGGGGCAGCACCTATTCGACGGCCCCGACGGTCAACGCGGGCATGGATCTGGAGATGCCGGGCGGCGAACCTGCGAAGAACTGGCTGGCCAATCCCGCCTTGCTGGAGAAAGGCAATAGCGGCCGTTGGCTAACGGCAGACAAGGTGCTGGCCGAGGTGAAGGCAGGCACGATTGTCGAAGCCACGCTCGACGACAATGTGGGCCGTATACTGCGCGTGATCTTCTTGAGCGGCATCTTCGACCATCCGCATGTGGGTGGTGGCGAGGTCAACACCCCTGCCCAGGCGGCGGTAGCTCTGCAAGCCGCAAAAGAGAGCATTGTGCTCTTGAAGAATGAGGGGCATCTTCTACCGCTCAATGCAAAGAAAACTCATTCGATTGCAGTGATCGGGCCAAATGCCGCCGTGGCGCGCACCGGTGGCGGTGGCAGCTCGCTGGTCGAGCCGAAGTACGCGATTGCGCCGCTGGACGGGATCAAGAAACTGGTTGGTGGCGGAGTGGAAGTGAAGTATGCGCTCGGCGTGAAGATGGAGGGCGAGGTGCTCAACCAGCTTCAGAGCGCATCCCCGGCAAGTCTCATGAAAGAGGCCGTGAATGCCGCCGCTCATGCCGATGTAGCCGTGGTGGTGGTGGGACGCTACGACAAGATCGAGCATGAGGGCGCCGATCTATCGACTATGGATCTTCCGGCCGGACAGGACGAGTTGATCCAGGCCGTCGAGCAGGCGAATCCGCATACGATCGTTGTGCTGAATACGGGAAACCCCGCGACCATGACGAAATGGATCGACAAAACGCCGGCATTGCTGGAGATGTGGTACGGCGGACAGGAGGCGGGCACCGCGCTGGCTTCGATCCTCTTTGGAGAGACGAATCCCTCGGGGAGACTGCCGGTCTCGCTGCCCAAGGAGTTCAAAGACTCGCCTGCTGCCGCGAATTATCCAGGCGAGAACCTCCATGTGAATTACGCAGAGGGAATTTATGTCGGCTACCGCTACTACGACACCAAGAACGTGGAGCCGCAGTTTCCCTTCGGATTTGGGCTGAGTTACACAAAGTTTGAATACAGCGATTTGAAGGTGACGCCATTGATGCTCGCGAAGGGCGCCGGCCACAGCGGGGCCGTTGTCAGCCTCACGCTGCGCAACATCGGCTCGCGCGCAGGAGCTGAGGTGGTGCAGCTTTACATTCATGACGGCCACTCGAAGATCGACCGGCCCGCGCATGAGCTGAAGGGATTCAAGCGCGTGGACCTGAAGCCGGGCGAATCGCAGACGGTGGCCTTTACACTGGGCCGCGCGGCCTTCTCGTACTGGAGTCCGGAGACGAAGGACTGGGTCGCCGATTCCGGCACATTCGAGATTCAAGTCGGAGCTTCATCACGCGATATACGCTTGCGGGCGCCGCTGGAGCTGAAACAGTAAATTGTTATTACCTTAGGCGTTCCCGTTGGCATCCCAGATCCCAAAAGCGGGATCCCCACGGACGAAGACCTGCCTATGGGGACCCCGGATCTGGGGCAACCGCATTTTTTGTGCCGATCTTCGCGCCTAACGCTGCGGTTCGTAAGGCTCGACGCGCAGCATATCGGAGAGCACACCCCGCTCGTCGGGGCTGAAAACGCCCTGATAGCGGCTGGAGTTGAGCACGATCGATCGCTGATCCGGTGGCACCCCGCGCAGGTCGCGGAAGGCTCCTCGCATCATCGCTCGACGATCCGGCGGCATGTCGGCAAGGCGGCGTGCCGATTGGGCGACCTGCATCCGGTCCTGCGGCGAAAGGTGTTCAATCAACTCGTTGCGGGCCAGGCGGCGCTGCCGCTGCTCCTCGGACAGCTGATTGACCTGGTGCAATTGCTGCACCGCCCGCTGCTGTTGTTCGGGCGGCAGACGGCGGAAGCTGGGGTCGTTGCGCAAGCTCCGCTCCTGCTCCTGAACCGGCAGATTGCGGCGCTCATTGAGCCAAGCGCCCAGGTGGCCGGGCGGGGCCTGGTTTGCCGGTGCATAGCTCTGATATGCGGGACGGGAGTAGCCTGGACCCTGGTTCGCCAATGCTGGATTGCCTGGAGCCATACGCTGTGGGGCACCGGCTTGCGGGTTGCCTTGGGGACGCTGGCCAGGCCGCTGCTGGTTCCGCATCCCGGCGCGGCGATTCGCCTGAGCCTCTCTGCGCTGCACCTGAGCAGGCCGGGCCGGGCGGGCCATGGGACGCTGGCCGAGAGCCGGAAGCGCGGGCGCAAAGACGATGGCCATTGCCGCAGCCATGGTCACGCATCGAATCCCTCTCGCATTGTGGTATCCCGCCAACATCCCTCAACCCCGCTTGCCTGCCAACCCTCTCAAAAACCTCAAGGAACGGAGCCCCACGCTCCGGTCACAATGAGAATGCCTTAATTTCCATCATCGTTGCTGTTGTCGTTGTTTGAGAGCGCCTCCAACTGATCCAGCACTTGAGCGTTGCTGTCCATGACTTGCAGGTCATGCACAACCGCAGTCTCTGGAGAGGCCGGCGGCTGCACCCAATTGGTGACGCCCAGATAGGTTCCGCCGCCGATCAGCAGCATGACGGTCATCGCCATTGCCGCCAAAGGACGAACATGGGCCTGTGAACCGTAGGCAAAGCCGGCGCTCAGCCGGACGAACCACCCTGCCAGCCAGCCAGCGGGCTCGGCTTGGCGCACCTCGCGCTGGCGCGCCTCCAGCCGGGTCAGAAAATAAGGGCTAGGCTCCGGCGCCTCCCATGCGTCCAACAGAGCCATGGTCGCACGCAGCTCATCAAGCTCCCGGCTGCAGCCCTCGCACCCCTCGAGATGTGCCCGGTCTTTTTGCGAGACCGCCGCCGGATCGAGCAGCAGGGTTTCGAGCTTCGCGCCCATTCCGTCGCATTTATTCTTGTTCGTTTCCATCGCTCCCCCTTATCCCCCGCCAGCTACGCGCGGCCCCTGCTATTTCATCCCATCAAGGTCAAACAAATTCCTTCAGCTTCTCCCGCAGCGTTTGGTAGGCGCGGAAGAGCAGAGACTTGGTCGCCGACTCGCTCTGCTTCAGCACCTCACCGATCTCGCGATAGTCCATCCCCTGGTACTTGTGCATGATCACGGCCATCCGTTGCCGCTCGGGCAGCGCCATCACATGTGCTCGAATGGCTTTCATCCGCTCCTCGCGCAGCAACCGCTGTTCCGCCGAAGGCTCATCGTCGGCCACATCCGGCGTCGTCCCGGTCTGCTCGTCCGGCGCGTCAAGATAAACGGCCTGCACCGAGCGCTCGTGCTTCGTGTCGCGCGCGTGGTTCACCGCCAAGTTCGTTGCGATCCGGTAGAGCCAGGTGGTGAACTTGGCTTCGGCCCGGTAGCTTTCCCTGGAGCGATAAACGCGCAGGAACACTTCCTGCGCTAACTCTTCGGCGATCGCCTGGTTGCGCACCATCCGAAAAAGGAAGTGGATGATGGGCCGGTGATACTTCGCCGCCAGGTAGTTGAATCCCGAATCGTCGCCCGCCGCTACGCGCAGCATGATGGCTGCGTCGCTCGATGGGTCCAGGCCGGTGACCGCGGCCGGCAAACTTCCCGGCTTCTCGGCGGGGCCTGCCGCCATCGACGGGTTGTCCAAGACCAGGGTCGCCATATCCTCTGGAACACCATTCTTGACGGGAGGTTGCGGCAGAATTGAACTTTGGGTTCTAGAAACTTGCTCCGACTGCGAGTCTTGCCGCTCCTTAGACTGTCCGGAGCCCCCTTTGGCCTCTAGAAGAGCGAACCCGGTCCCGAGAAGGCTGGTTCTGGGATTACCCGAGGCGCACTCACCCTGGCCCTGCAATCCAGCGCCCCCAAAGGCCGAAACCGGGCACAATACAGTCTCCCCATTCGGGGTGGGATCGGTAGCTCGGCGGATGGATAGGTCTTTCCAGCGCATAGGCTGTTGGGTGCGGACCGCGAACGGCCGGAACTGGCTGCAAGGGTTGGCCGTAAAGCCCCCCTGGTGCTACTCTAACGCATGGGATGCCCCACTGGCGCGCCAACTGCCAGCCCTTGCCGGAACATAAAAAGAGGGCGCTTAACTCAGCGGTAGAGTGCCACCTTCACACGGTGGAAGTCGCAGG
>CAZGHZ010000080.1:0-24614 GCA_964525655.1 uncultured Occallatibacter sp. | reverse complement strand
CGGTCCAGTCGGCTGGGGAAAGATAGTCGGGAACATATTGGCCGTTGATGCGCCTGGCCTGGTCCGCGCCCTCCATCACATCGGGCATGGCGCCTCCGGCAATGAGCTTGATCGAGGGATCGACCTTGCGCATCTCCTTGGCAAAGAGATTGTGTTTCAACTCAAACTGCGGGAGTGACATGGAGCCCATCTGATAGTCGCCCCAGGGCTCATTACCAACGCCCCACAGCTTTACGTTGTAAGGCTGCGGATGGCCATTTGCGGCGCGCCATTTACCCATGGGCGTCGTGGCGGCGCCGTTGGTGTATTCGACCAGCTCGCGTGCGGACCATGCATCGCCGAAGCCTGCATTGACGGTGATGTAGGGATCGACGCCGAGCAACCTGCAGAGCGTGAGGAACTCGTCGGTGCCCACGTCGTTCGGCTGCACAGCGTGCCACACGGGATCGAAGATCGGCGGGCGCTTGTCGATCTCGCCGACACCGTATCGCCACTCATACGAGGAGACGAAGTTGCCGCCGGGAAAGCGGAGGACGCCAAAGCGCATCTGCTTGAGCGCGGCGATGACCTCGGGACGGAAGCCTTCAATGTTGTCGGCAGGCATGAGTGAGACCGTGCCGACATGAAATGAGCCGGTGCCAATGCCTGTGATCTCGAGGGTTGCGTCATCGGTGTCGGCCGTGGCAGTGTATCGAAGCGCGAACTTGTGGTACGCAGCGCCAAGCGGCCCGAAGACAACGGCAACCGACTGACGGTCCGCTGCATCCTTGCCCCAGATGAGCGTGACCTTGACCACCGCTCCGGGAGAGCCTGCGAGCAGAATGCGCCCGACGTAGGCCTTGCCTTTGCGAACCGCGATACCGGACTGGCTGAAGCCATGCGGCGTCTTGGCGTCGAGCTTGACCAGTGGCGTCTGCTCGCCGGTAAAAGGCGCCTTGGTGTCCATGGTGACGGCGTCGTCGCCGCCGATGGGCGCCCACCAGCGCGTGGGAATGCGGTTGAAGCGCGGATTCCCCGCTGCATTGCCCATCACCGGCGGTGGTTTGGGCGCGCTGGTTGCGACCGGGTAGTAGAACTTGCGATCGACCAGCATCTCAGACCAGACACCTGTGTTGACAATGTCGCCGCCGTGCTCGAGAAACTGCCCATAAATGTACTTCGAGATCGGGGCGCCGGTCTTCGTCGCGTCGATTGCAACATTGACCGGAGGCGTCTGTGCGGCAGATACAAGCGACAGGGAAAGCGCAGCCAGCAACAGTGCCGGCATCTTCAAGGCAGATAATCTCTTTGCCAATTGCATGATGGATCGCTCCGTAGTAGAACCCCGCCGCCGGAGTGGCCGGTTCGCGGGGCTTGGGGTTTTGGGCGGTTTGCGGTTGCTCCTGGAGTCTAGGGCGGCCATACGCAATCCCGGTTATGGCTCCAGCGAGATGACCGTTACCGACTTTGGCTCGACCGTCAATGCCAGCCTGCCATCTTTCACAGTTGCGGAAACAGGCTTTGGCACGACGGCGTTGGGCGCTGCAAATGTGTTCACGCTATCGACGGCCGAAGCAGTCAGCGTCTCTCCCTTGGCCGATTTGACCGTCAAGCCGGTGATCTGGGCATCGATGTCAACCGGCCTTTCAGGATCGAGGTTTGTGATCTCGATCCAAAGCTTGCCCGATGCATCCCTGGCGGCGAGCGCATCCACGCGCGGCAAGGTGATGCCGTCGCGATGCAGCGTGCCGGGATCGAAATCGATCGGAACGAAGGTGGCGTCCTGGAAGGGGACATACATTTTGAAGACGTAGTAAGTCGGCGTAAGGACCATTTTTTCTTTGTCCGTTAAGATCATCGCTTGCAGTACGTTGACCATCTGGGCGATGTTGGCCACGCGCACGCGGTCGGCGTGACGCGCGAAGATGTTCAGGTTCAGCGATGCCAAAATCGCGTCCCGCAGGCTGTTCTGCTGGACGAGAAAATCCTTGTTTGTGCCCGGCAGCGGCGCGTGCCAGACGCCCCATTCGTCCACCACCAGCGCGATCTTTTTCTCCGGGTCGTACCTGTCCATGACGGCCTCCTGCTTGCGCAGGAACTCATCCATGAAAAGCGTTGACTTCAAGGTCTTGTCGTAATCGTCACGGCCGAAACCTACAGAAGGCGTCGAGACCGGCCATCCGTTCGGTGTCGTATACCAGTGCACGGAGAGTCCGTCGAAGTTCCAGCTCCAGTCGTGGCTCTTCCAGGCTTTCATCACGGCTTCGGTCCAATCGGTCTCGGGAAAGCCAGGGCCGACGGCGATCTTGAGCATCTGGTTTGCGCTCTTTTGCGCAGGATTAAGGTTGTCAACGAAGCGGCTGTAGATCTTGAGCTGGCTCACGTAGTAGTCGGCCGTCATATCGCCGCCGCAGCTCCAACTTTCATTGCCGATGCCCATGAATCCGACCTTGTAGGGGTCTGGGTGTCCGTTGGCGGCCCGCTCTTTGGCTAGGGCCGTCGGTGCAGCCGCGGTCATGTACTCCAGCCATTCCGACGCTTCCTGCGGAGTTCCCGATCCGACGTTGACCGAGACATAGGGCTGGCTGCCGATCTGCTGCATGAAATCCATGAACTCGTCGGTGCCGAAGCTGTTGGTGTCGACGACGCCGCCCCACGCGGAATTCAGCGTTGCCGGCCGCTGCGCTGCTGGTCCGATTCCCTTTCGCCAATGATACTGGTCGGCAAAGCAGCCGCCGGGCCAGCGGACATTCGGCACCTTCAGAGATTTCAACGCGGTCACAACGTCGTTGCGGATGCCGCGCGTATTTGGAATCGAAGAATCCGGGCCAACCCAGATGCCCTCGTAAAGCCCGTGTCCCAGATTCTCGGCAAACTGGCCGAAGAGGTTGCGGTCGATCTTCGCTCCAGCCTTGGATACGTCGATAGATAAATGAGCATTTTGCGCTGCCGAAAACGGCGCAGCAATAATCAGCATCAAAAGTGAGACGTGAGGGATGAAACGAGAATTGCTGAATTTCATGATGACTCCTGGGGTGAGTGGTACGGATCGACGGCGGCAATCTACCTTGCGCTCGATGGCGCAAAACCACCGGCAGGTCGATCAATTCGTGAAAACGTTCTCTGGAAGTTGGACTATACAGAACGGCTCCGGCAGAGAGCAAGTCGATTGACTCAGCCGCGTAGGATCGATACCGGTTCCCGTGCTCCCGCCAAAACCAGCCATCGAGCTTCTTGGCGTTGAAATGGCATTGCCCGGTGGAAAGATGCAACTATCCACCGGGGATCTCTGTCTAGTAACATGCCACTGACCGCAAAAACCGGATTTTGGAGTGGCATAAACCGCTTGGGCCTGAAAACGATTTCATTAGACGCATTCAACCCCGCTGGACCGTGCCTGCCTGCTATCTCCGCGGCTGTGGGCCTTCCGGGAACGGGATTCACAATGGAGAGGAACTCATGAAGAGAATCGGAATCGCACTGTTTTTGCTCTCAAGCTTCTGCTATGCACAGAGCCCGGACGGCTTTCAGCCCGCTTCTACTAATGTTTGGGGAGCGGAGTACCCCCGTGTCGACGCCACCGGTAAAGCCGAATTCCGTGTGAAAGCACCGGATGCAACGAAGGTCCAGGTGAACTTCTGGGGCAATCCCAAGATCGACATGGTCAAGCAGACCGACGGCTTCTGGACGGCGACGACAGCGCCGCTGGTGCCGGGCTTCCACTACTACACCCTCATTGTCGACGGAATGGAAGTCAGCGATCCCGGAAGCCACTCCTACTTCGGCGGTGGCAAGGATGCGAGCGCAATCGAGATTCCCGAGCCGGGTTCGACTTATTACTCGGCCCAGGATGTCCCGCACGGCGCCGTTCGCGAGATCTGGTATTTCTCAAAGGTCACAGGAGGGTGGCGTCATGCCCTGGTCTACCTGCCTCCGAACTACGATAGTCAGCCCGGCACACGCTATCCCGTGCTCTATCTTCAGCACGGCGGCGGCGAAGACGAGACTGGCTGGATCAAGCAGGGCCACGCAAACTTCATTCTCGACAATTTGATCGCAAGCAAGAGTTCCAAGCCGATGATCGTGGTGATGGCCTACGGTTATGCCCATCGCACCGGCTACGTCGAGCCGGATCTGACCGGCAAGGGCTTTGGATCGCCAGAGATGATGAAATCGTTGCAGGAGATGTTCGGCGCCTTTGATGACGATTTGACGCAAGTTCTGATTCCCTATATCGATGCGAATTTCAAGACCGTCGCGGACCGCGATCATCGCGCGATGGCAGGGCTTTCGATGGGTGGAATGCAGACTTTCCAAACCACATTCAATCACCTCGATCTCTTCTCGTACATCGGCGGCTTCTCAGGTTCCGGTGGCCTTGGCATGATGAGCAGAGCTCCATTCGATCCCAAGACCGCTTACAACGGCGCGCTCGCCGATCCCGAGGCCTTCGCCAAGAAGGTGCACCTCGTCTGGATCGGCGTTGGCACTGAAGAACCGGCCATGATGCACACCGGTATCGTCGGCTTCCACGATGCCCTCACCAAAGCCAATGTCAAGCACGTCTTTTACGAGTCGCCCGGCACATCGCATGAGTGGCAGACATGGCGCCGTGATCTGAAAGACTTTGCGCCGAGGCTCTTTCAGTAGAGTTTCTTGAGCCCCGACAGTCGCAAACTGTGAAACCTTTCATTGAGATGTTCATCACCACTTTGGTCTTCTGAGGAGAGACGTGCGAAGAGCGAACTTCCAAATCCTGATTGCGTCAATTGTCTTTTTGTGTGCGGGCAGCCTGTGGTCCCAGAGTTCTGAGCAGCCGGCGTATTTGAATACGGCGTTGCCCGCCGAACAGCGGGCCGCGGATCTGGTTCACCGCATGACGGTAGAGGAGAAGGTCTCGCAACTCGTGAATCAGTCCCGCGCGGTGCCGCGACTGAACGTTCCAGCCTATGACTGGTGGAGCGAGGCGCTGCATGGAGTGCAGCGGCCCGGAACGACTGAGTATCCAGAGCCGATCGGTCTGGCAGCAACCTTCGACCCGGAATCCATTCACCGCATGGGGACAGCGATCGGGATCGAAGGACGCATCAAGCATGCGCAGGCAATGCGCGACGGGCACAGCAATGTTTTCGAGGGTCTCGATTTCTGGGCGCCGAACCTTAACATCTTTCGCGATCCCCGCTGGGGACGCGGCCAGGAGACCTACGGCGAAGATCCTTTCCTGTCGGGACGCATGGGCGTCGCCTTCGTCACCGGAATGCAGGGGGACGATCCGAATCACTATCGCGTCATCTCAACGCCAAAACATTATGCCGTGCACAGCGGCCCCGAACCGACCCGCCATACCGCTGACGTGAAGGTGAGCAAGCACGACGAGCTGGACACCTATCTGCCGGCATTCCGCGCGGCCGTAACCGAGGGCAAAGCCGGCTCCGTCATGTGCGCCTACAACAGCATCAACGGGCAACCGGCCTGCGTCAACGAGTTTCTGCTGCAAGACCAGTTGCGGAATAAGTGGAAGTTTCAGGGCTATGTGGTTTCGGATTGCGATGCGGTCGTCAACATCTTCCGCGACCATCATTTTACCAAGACTCAGCCGGAGGCCTCGGCGCTGGCCATCCAGCGCGGCCTCGACAACGAGTGCATCGATTTCGCAAAGGTCAACGACGACCACGATTACCGGGCCTATTATGACGCATACAAACAAGGCCTTTTGAAGGAGAGCGAGATTGATACGTCTCTGATTAGGCTCTTCACGGCGCGGATGAAGCTGGGCATGTTCGATCCGCCCGACACGGGGCCGTATTCGAAGATCGATGAGAAACAGCTTGAAAGCGCAGAGCATCGCGCCCTGGCGCACAAGCTGGCCAATGAGTCCATGGTGCTGCTCAAGAATGACGGCACTCTGCCGCTGAAACAGGGCGCAATCAAAATTGCGGTTGTTGGGCCGCTGGCTGACCAGACAAAGTATCTGCTCGGCAACTACAACGGCACGCCCTCGCACACCGTATCCGTGCTGGAGGGACTGAAGGCGGAGTTTCCAGAAGCCCAGATTACGTTTGTACCCGGAACCCAGTTTCTGCGCACCGACGGAGACATCGTTCCAACCTCGGTTCTGACCACGCCGGAGGGCCGGCCGGGACTGACCGTCACGTTCTCTACTGGCGGCGGGTTCATGGACAAAGGCACCGTGCTGGCGACCAAGACAGTGAATACCGTCGATTTGAAAACGGAGGCGGTTCCACAGGAGGCAGCGGGCAAAACTCCACTTACGGTCACATGGGAGGGATTTATCACCGCAAGTGAAACCGCCGAGTACAACATCGGCGTGCGCGCAAAGGGCAACTCCGCGATGGTCATGGTTGATGGCAAGCCGCTCGCCATGGAGTACCTCGATAGCGAGCATTCGCAAGCAAAGGCCGGGCATCTTCACCTGGAGCAAGGCAAGAAGGCGGCCCTCAGGGTCAGGTATGAGTTGAACGAAAAGGGCCCTGTCGAGGCGCAGTTGTTCTGGGCAAAGTACGATCCCAGGCCGAGTCCGGAGGCGATAGCCGCGGCCAGGAATGCCGACGTTGTCGTCGCGGTTCTCGGCATTACCGGCGATCTAGAGGGAGAAGAGATGCCGGTCAGCGAGGAGGGATTCAAAGGCGGCGACCGCATCGGCATCGATCTTCCGAAACCGGAAGAGGCGTTACTCGAGGCGGCCACTGCGACTGGAAAACCCGTCGTCCTGGTGCTTGCGAACGGAAGCGCGCTGGCCGTGAACTGGGCCAATGAGCATGTGAACGCGATTCTCGAATCCTGGTATGCGGGCGAGGAGGGTGGAGCGGCGATCGCCGAAACTCTCTCCGGAAAGAACGATCCAGCCGGCCGCCTGCCTGTGACTGTTTACACCGGCATTGATCAGTTGCCGCCCTTTGAAGACTATTCGATGCAAAATCGCACCTATCGCTACTTCAAGGGCAAGCCTCTCTACCCGTTTGGCTTCGGCTTGAGCTACACAACTTTTTCGTATTCCAAGTTGACGCTCCCGAAGGCTGCTGTGAACGCGGGTGACCCACTCACGGCTGAGGTGACGGTAACGAATACCGGAAAGCGCGAGGGCGACGAGATCGCACAACTTTACCTCAGCTTCCCGAGTGTGCCGGGAGCTCCGTTGCGCGCCCTGCGTGGCTTCAGGCGCGTCCATCTAAACCCAGGTGAATCGCAGAAAGTGCGCTTTGAGCTGAAGGAACGAGATCTGAGCATGGTGAGCGAAGCGGGCGAGCCGATCGTTGCCGAGGGAGTTTATGCGGTCTCAATTGGTGGAGGTCAGCCAAGTACCGGAGCGCCGGCAGCAACGGGAACCTTCAGGGTCGCGGGCACAAAGATGCTGCTGGAGTAGGATCGCCGCGACGCAGGCGGCACTGGCGCCGTGCGCGAGCCTTCCTGTGCTACTGTTGCCGCCTGTCGGGCGTCTTCGTTGAATCTCTAGAGATTGGTTGTTGGAAAGGGAATTGAACCCATGATTTCAAGACATTTTCGTCTTGCGGCCGCTACAGCGGTCCTCCTCTTTGCGCTGAATGGCGGCGCTGTGGCTCAGAACACGCCGGGCATGCCGCCGCAGCCGCCGCAGCCGCCCAAGACGCCGCCCTTTGTCAGCACGCTCTTCGGCGATGACATGGTTATGCAGCGCGGCAAGGCCAACACCATTTGGGGCTGGTCTGAACCCGGAGACAAAGTAACGGTCCAGATTGGAAATACTGCGGCAACGGGCGTGGCTGGCCCCGACCGCCGCTGGCAGGTGAAAATTCAGCCGCCTCCCGTGGGCGGGCCATATACCGTCAAGATCACCGGCCACGAGTCCGTCGAGCTACACAATGTCATGGTGGGCGATGTCTGGCTCTGCGGTGGCCAGTCGAACATGGGCCTGCCGCTTCGCATGACGCTCAACGGAGCGGACGAAGCCAAGACTGCCAATTATCCCGACATTCGTTTCTTCACCGTAACGGGCCACCCCGCTTACCATCACACGGATTTGGTCGGAGGCAAGTGGAGCGAGGTCACGCCGCAGACAGCGGACTGGGTTTCAGCGGTCGCCTACTATTTTGCGCGCCGGGTTCAGCAGGATATTCATGTGCCCATCGGGTTGCTTTTGGACAACGTAGGCGGAACGCCGGCCGAGGCCTGGACGAGCACGGAAGCTCTGCGTCCTTTGAAGGATTTCGATGTACCGTTAGCTGAGCTTGCTAGGCTCACCACCGCGGGCGCGCCCGAATACGGCAACTTCGTGATGCATTGGTACGACGAGTTCGACATCGGCACAAAGGGCAACTGGGCGGCGCCGGAGCTGGACGACTCGGCTTGGAAAACGGTACAGATTCCCGGCGGATTCACCGAACTGGGCGTGCCCGACACACCAGCATTGGCCTGGTTTCGCAAAGAGATCGTGTTGCCCGATCCGCTGCCTGCGGGCCGCGCGATGTTGTACATGGGCATCATCGAGCGCATGGACACTGCGTATGTCAATGGCAAAGAGGCCGGGGGCAGCTCATGGGTCGAGAATCCCCGCGCTTATTTCGGCGGCGCGCTCAAGCCGGGGCGCAACGTCATCGCCATTCGCGTGCTCAAGACCAAGCCCGATGGTGGATTCATGAGCAAGCCAGAGGATCTGCACATCGTGCTGGGCGACAAAACCAGCATTCCGCTGGCCGGCCAGTGGAAGGGCCAGCTTGCCGTCGATGCACGCCCGCCGCATTCACTGCCACTCGCCTATGAGAATTGGCCCATCATGCCGACCGTCCTCTACGAAGGCATGTTGGCTCCGGTCGCGCCGTTCTCCATCGCCGGCGCCATCTGGTACCAGGGTGAGCAGAACTCGCCGCGCGGCTACCAGTACCGCAAGGTTCTGCCGGCGATGATCGCCGATTGGCGCAAGCTCTTCGCGCAGGGCGATTTCCCCTTTTACATCGTCAGCCTTCCCGCCTTCAAGCCACGCAGCGCAACGCCCGTCGACGGCGACGAGTGGACCGAGACACGCGAGTCCCAGGCCGTTGCCGCAGCCACTGTTCCCAACTCCTGCCTGGCCGTCACGATCGACACAGGCGATGCGGACAACATTCACTCCAAGGAGAAGAAGCCCGTCGGCGACCGGCTCGCTCTGTGCGCTCTGGCCAACTACTATGGCGAGAGGGTTGTCTCATCAGGCCCGACACTCGCATCCGTGGAGCGGCTGCCGGGATCGATCAGGTTACACTTCGCCCACACCGACGGCGGCCTGGTGGTGAAAGGTCCAAAGCTGGAGGAGTTCTCTATTGCCGGTGAAGACCGGAAATGGGTTTGGGCCGACGCGCACATCGAGGGCGATACCGTGATCGTTTCATCCCCCTCGGTGACGAGTCCGAAGGAGGTCCGCTACGCCTGGCAATCGAATCCGGCCGCGACCCTCTTCAACGGCGCCGGACTGCCAGCCGGTCCCTTCCGGACCGACACCTGGCCTGGAATGACTGAAGCGCACAGGCCCTACTAATCGAGCTCAACTGCCATTCTTTTGGGTACCGCCATGTCGATAATCCGAACTTCGAAACTGCTTGCATTTGCCGGTGTCTCCATTCTCCTCGGCCACTCCGATCTGCGCGGACAGTCGGCCTCGCAGAGCTCGCACCAGATCCTCTGGTACAAGACCCCCGCTCCTATCTGGGACCATGCCCTGCCTGTCGGGAATGGCCGCCTGGGAGCGATGGTCTTCGGCGGAGCAAATTCCGGCGCGAACAATGGAGACCTGCAGGCCTCTCGTCAAAATGCTCCATTGATGGATGGCTCGCAGACCTCGGGCGCGGATGAGCACCTGCAGCTGAATGAATCCTCGTTGTGGCAGGGCAGCCGTGCCGACCGGCTCAATCCGCGGGCGCACGAAGCAGTGCCGCAGATTCGCAAGCTTCTGCTTGAGTCGCAAGGGTTAGACGGGGCAAAGATCTCCGCTGCTGAAAAGCTCGTTCAGGACGACATGATTGGCATACCTCCGGAAATGCCGAGCTACAGCACGTTGGGCGACCTTTATCTGCGCTCGTCAAATAAGGACACCGTCAGCGACTATCGCCGCCAGCTCGATCTGGAAAATGGCATCGTTCGCATCACCTACGCGATGAATGGCGTTCACTACACGCGGGAGGTCTTCGCCTCCGTGCAGTACGAAGTGATCGTGGTGCGTCTCAGCGCCGACAAGAAAGGCGCAATCGGCTTTCGGCTCGGCATGGACCGCCCCGCTGACTTCGCTGTCCATGCGCGAGGAGATGACACTCTCATCCTGCGCGAAGGACCGGAGCACAAAGACGAAATCAGATTCGCCGGCGAAGCGCTCGTCTTGCCGACTAGCGGCAGCGATCATGCCCAAGGCTCTGAGCTTGTCGTCGCTGATGCCGATGCCGTCACGATTCTGATCGCGGCAGCCACCAGCTTCACGGGTGGCCCATTCGCGGGCGGCGATCCCGAGGCGCAATGCGAGCGTGCGCTGGCGCAAGCGCGGACTAGTTACCACTTGCAGATTCTGGCGCTGCAAGTGGGCGTCTATCAGCAGGTCTACAAGAGAATGTCTCTTCATCTCGGAGCCGCGTCCTCAGCGAATCAAGACTTGCCGACAGATGAGCGTATCAAGCGAGTCAGTGCCGGGGCCGACGACCTTGGCTTGCAGGAACTCTACTTCGACTTTGCCCGTTACCTGTTGATCAGCTCCTCGCGTCCCGACGGCCTGCCCGCAAATCTCCAGGGAATATGGGCTTCGGGCATCAGCAATCCGTGGGGATCGAAGTGGACCATCAATATCAACACCGAAATGAATTACTGGCTCGCTGAGCCCGCCGGGCTTGAAGATTCAACGCTGCCCCTGATCAACCTCATCGACATGGTGCGCACGCCCGCAAGCGGCACGGGAATGCGCGTCGCGCACGACTACTATGGCGCGCGCGGTTTCGTAATTCACCACAACACCGACCTGTGGGGAGATGCCGAGCCCATCGATGGGTACCAGTGGGGCATCTGGCCGATGGGGGGCGCGTGGCTCTCGCTCCATGCGTGGGATCACTACGCATTCACGCAGGACAAAGAATTCCTAAAAGTCCGCGCATGGCCGATTCTGCACGACGCCTCCCAGTTCTTTCTGGATTATCTCGTCGATGACGGCTCGGGGCATCTGGTGACGGGACCGTCGATCTCGCCGGAGAACAGCTATCGCCTGCCCGATGGGACCGTGCATTCGGTGACCATGGCTCCGACGATGGATATCGAGATCGTGCGCGAACTCTTCACACGCACGCTCGACGCCGGAAGAATCTTGAGCGAAGACGCAGCATTCTTGAAGCAGGTCGACGATGCGCGCGGCAAGCTGCCTCCGTTTGCCATCGGCAAGCTCGGTCAATTGCAAGAGTGGAAGAGGGACTATGACGAAGCCGAACCGGGACACCGGCACATCTCGCATCTCTGGGCGCTCTTTCCCGGCACGCAGATCTCCCTCGAACACACTCCCGAACTTGCCAATGCCGCGAAGGTATCACTGGAAAGACGGCTCTCTTTCGGCGGCGGGCAGACCGGATGGTCGCGGGCCTGGGTTGTGAACTACTGGGATCACCTGCACGACGGCAAGCAGGCCTATGACAGCCTTCAGGTGATGATTCGGCAGTCCACATTTCCAAACCTGATGGATACGCATCCGCCGGGCTTGTTCCAGATCGATGGCAATCTGGGAGCGGCAAACGGAATGCTCGAGGCTCTGGTGCAATCGCGTTGGATGCCGGAATTCTCCGAGATCGAGCTGCTTCCGGCCCTGCCCGAGCAGTGGTCCGAGGGTTCAATCGAGGGGGTTCACGTTCGTGGAGGCGCAACGCTCGATCTGCGCTGGAAGGCTGGCAGGATCGTCTCCATGGAGCTGCACGCGAAGAGCGACGGAGCGTTCCGGCTGATTCCACCGCAAGAGCAGGCGGTTGCCAGTATCCTCTCCTCGGCAGGAAAATCAGTAAGCGCGGGAAAAGACGGCGCGATCCGCGTGAAAACAGGAATTTCTTATGTGGTTGCTTTCCGTTGAAGCTTCAACAATTCCGGCAGCGATGAGAGCTCGTCTGACTCAGGCATGACGCAGGGTATCGGTTAGCCCGGAGGGTCCTCAGATAACTAACTCAGATCAACAACAGGAGACTTAAGATGATTGACAACTCCCGCCGCAATTTCCTGAAGACAAGCACTGCCGTTGCCGGTCTCACTCTGGTTCGTTCTCTGGTTCCATCAGAGGTGCTGGGCGCTGTTGCGCCTCCCGAGGTTAGCTCAAGGCTCACACCCTTTCCGCTGACTGCAGTTCGTCTCTCTCCCGGCATCTTCAAAGAGCAAGCCGAGATCAATGCGCGCTACCTCGATTCGCTCTCCGTCGATCGGCTCCTGCATTCATTCCGGCTCACCGCCGGCATCACCTCGACTGCGACGCCCTACAAGGGATGGGAGGAGCCAACCTGCCAATTGCGCGGCCATTTCAACGGCGGACACTACCTCTCGGCCGCGGCTCTGGCCTTCGCCACCTCCGGAAATGACGTTCTCAAGAAGAAGGGCGATGAGATCGTCTCCGGACTTGCGCAATGCCAGAAGAAGAACCGGGACGGTTATCTGAGCGCCTACCCGCCCGATCTCTTCGAAGATCTCGTTCAAGGCAAGCAGGTCTGGGCGCCCTTCTACACCTATCACAAGATCATGGCCGGCTTGCTGGATATGTATCTACTCACGGGCAACACAGATGCCCTTGAGGTTTGCGAAGGCATGGCGAGGTGGGTTGGATCGGGTTTCTGGGGGATCGGCGTAATCAGTGCCGAGCAGCGCCAGCACATCCTGCGCACCGAGTTCGGCGGCATGAACGAAGTGCTGGTGAATCTCGCCGCCGTCACCAAGAAGGATCGCTACCTTGACGCCGCTCATCTCTTCGAGCAGCCAGGTTTTCTCGATCCGCTGGCCGATCGCCGGGATGAACTCCAGGGCCTCCACGCGAACACCCATGTTCCCAAGATCATCGGCGCAGCCCGCATGTATGAGGTCACCGGCGACCGCCGCTACAGGCAGATTGCCGAGTACTTCCTCGAAGAGGTGCTGACCAGGCGCAATTATGTCATCGGGAATACCAGTCTCGATGAACATTGGAGAACGCTTCCGGGACAGCTTAAAGGGACCCTCGGATGGAAGAATGCCGAGTGCTGCGTTGCCTACAACCTGATGAAGCTCGAGCGCCTTGTCTTCGGCTGGACCGCGAATGCCCGCTGGATGGACGAGTACGAACGCGCGCTCTTCAACTGCCGTCTGGGAACACAAAACGCCGATGGCTTGAAACAGTACTTCTTCCCGCTAGCAGCCGGATACTGGCGCGTCTATAACTCGCCGGAAGAGTCCTTCTGGTGCTGCACGGGAACTGGCGCAGAGGAATTTGCCAAATTGAGCGATACAATCTTCTTCCACCGAGGCAGCGACGTCTACGTGAACCAATTCATCCCATCGACACTCGACTGGAAAGAGGAAGGCCTGCAAATCGATCAGGTCACTCAATTCCCGCGCGAGCAAGGCACGACTCTCAAAATCAAAACCTCGCGTCCCGCTGCCCGCACGATTCACATGCGGATTCCGGGATGGACCAGCGATGAGGCAGTGGTGAAGATCAACAACAAGACGTTGGAAGCGGTCGGAGATCCAGGGTCGTATCTCGCGATTCGAAGAGTCTGGCAGGACGGCGACACCGTCAGCATCAGCTTGCCCATGGGATTGCGCCAGGAGGCGCTACCCGGTGACGACTCGGTCGCCGCCGTTCTTTACGGTCCGCTGGTCCTAGCCGCGGATCTGGGACCCGTTCCGGCCGACGCCCCGAACAGGGTGATCCACAGCGGAGATACCGCACCGGCAAAGATTCCTTCATCGGATCCCTTACCAAAGGCAATCGCAGCTTCCAACGCCAAACCGGAACAGTGGATGCAAACGGAATCCAAATCGGAGCTGCGCTTCAAGCTCGCCGGAGATGCCAAACAGGATTTAATGCCGATGTATCAGATTCGCGACCAGCGCTACTCGGTGTATTGGCAGGTTGAGAATCCTAAAGGGCAATCCTGACTGGAGTCTTATCAATGAAAGAATGCGAGTTTCTCGCATTCTCTAACTCGATAATCTCCGGAACCAGTTGCGCACAGAAAGGTACTTTGCAATGTTCTTCAGGCCTTATGAATTGAACGCCAAGCCAGTCGTTCTGCCTCTGGTCCGCCTGTGTTTTCCAGCCCTGCTTCTTCTCTGGGCCGCACAAACCGGAGTCTCCCAGATGCCTGGCCAGGAAAGGCCTGGCCTGGCGCCTGTCGCGGCGCAACAGTCCGAGCATGGATTTCATGCCACGGTGGGCTCCGAGGTGCTCGACGTTACGGTTTGCGGCAGTTCAGTGATTCATGTGCTGGCGAAGCCCGATACGGCTGCGCAAGCCGGGCAAAAGCCCTGGATGCTCGATCAAAGCCATTCCTGCGCGGGCGCTCCGTTTCAATTCGCGCAGGATGCAAGGTCGGCAACGCTCAAAACCGACAAGCTTGAAGTAACCTTCGGCCTCGAGCGCGGCAATCTCTCTTTTCGTGCGATTGGCGGGGAACCGCTGCTGCGAGAAGGAAACAGCCTGCCCCGCACTTACGAGCCGGTGCAAATGAATGGCGAGAATACGTACCGAGTCACTGATCGGTTTTCTCCCGTGCCGACAGAAGCGATCTACGGACTCGGCCAGCACCAGAGCGGTCTCTTCAATTATCGCGGCGCTACCGTCGAGTTGGGACAGGACAACACGGATGTGGCGATTCCCCTGCTGATTTCGAGTAAAGGGTACGCGCTGATGTGGAACACGGCCGCTCTGACTTACGTCGACAATCGCTTTCCAACCGACCTCATCTTCAGCGCCATCGCCGGCAAGTCGATCGACTACTACTTCATTTACGGTCCGGAGATAGACACGATCATCCATGAATACCGGAGCATGACCGGGCACACGCCGCTACTGCCCAAGTGGGCCTACGGGTTCTTTCAATCGAAAGACCGGTATGAATCGCTCGACGAGATTCAGAAGATCGCGCAACGCTACCGCTCGGAGCACATTCCGCTGGACGCGATCGTGCAGGACTGGTTCTGGTGGAAGACGGAGGGAGATCCGGATTTCAACAAGAACTATCACGATGTGCCGGCCGACCTCGACACTCTACACAAAGAGAATGTGCACACGATGATCTCCGTCTGGGGCCTGCTCGATCCAGCGGCCGATACGTTCAAGACGCTTGAAGAAAAAAACCTCCTCATTCCCGGAGCGCATGTATACGATCCCAGCAGCACAGAGGCGCGCGACATCTATTGGAATCGCCTGCCCGGTAAACTGCTTGCGCAGGGATGGGACGCCTTCTGGCTCGATAGCGCTGAACCGGAAGAGTTCTGGCCGCACATGGGAGATGCGATTCTGCGCAACAAACAGCTTGCCATTGGCAACGGCGCTGAGTACACCAATATCTTTCCGCTGCTGCATACGCTCGGCGTGCAAGATCATTGGAAGCAAGCCACAGACCGCAAACGCGTCTTTCTCCTGACCCGGTCGGCGTTTCTGGGACAGCAGCGCGTCGGCGCAACCGTGTGGTCGGGAGACGTCTACACCAGTTATTGGGCACTCTCGCATCAGGTTCCGGCCGGGCTGAATTTTGCGCTTAGCGGCTATCCATATTGGACCACCGACATCGGAGGCTACTGGCCTGCCTTCCCCGGGGCCATCGAGCAGCCTGCTTACCAGGAACTCTATGCGCGCTGGTTCGAGTTCGGAACTTTCTGCCCAATCTTCCGCACGCACGGCCATCGGCCCAACAACGAGCTTTGGACCTACGACAAGGTCGAGCCCGCGCTCATCCGCTACGACAAGCTCCGCTATCGCCTCATGCCGTACATTTACTCACTCGCATGGAAGGTCACGAGTGAGGATTACACCATCCAGCGCCCGCTGGTCATGGATTTTCGCTCTGACGACAGGACATGGAATGTCGGCGATGAGTTTATGTTCGGACCAGCAATCCTGGTCAGTCCCGTGCTGAAGGCCAACGCCACCCATCGCGCCGTATATCTACCTCCATCACCCACGTGGTACGACTTTTGGACCGGAGCGGCGACGCCCGGCGGTCAGGAGATCGAAGCGGAAGCTCCGCTCGATCGTATTCCGCTGTACGTGCGCGCCGGGTCCATCCTGCCGATGGGACCGGAGATCGAATACGCGGACCAAGACCCCGGCGGCCCCATCGAGCTTCGCATCTATCGCGGAGCCGATGGCGAGTTCAACCTGTATGACGATGCGGGCGACAGCTACGACTACGAAAAGGGTCAGCATTCGATAACTCCGATTCGCTGGACCGACAGCGCTGGCCAGTTGACGATCGGCACGCGCGAGGGCTTCTTCCCCGGAATGGTTGCGAAGCGCACGTTCCGGGTAATTCTGGTGGATAGCGCGCATGGGATCGGAGACGAACTGACAAGCAAGGCTGACAAGGAAATCACCTACGATGGCGAGGAGATCAAAGTGAGCCTTCAACTGCATTGAGCAATGAGGGGCGGGATGAGATCGCCGGCGTTTCACTGAGTTCCGGCGACCATCCTGATTGCGCGGGCGAAGCGGTAGTCTTCGGGGATGCGCTGACGAAGCCGTCCTCGGCATTTTGGCTATCATGATCGATGCCGCCAACCCTCTTTCGCGCGCTCTTGACACCCGACTTGGTCCCGATCCTCGGCACTCTCATGGGGTGGCCTCTGCATTTGGTGATTACCCTTGAGCCTGGTATGCGGCCAGGCTGTTTGAAGTTCACATCCCTGCAGGCCGATAAGTTGCATGGGTCCCCGGCTGTAAGATAAGACTGCCCGCAGAAAGGCTGCGCATTGTGGAGTTTGAGACCTCAAGCGCCGATCGAGTTTGCTTTAGACAGCGCGTTCGGGAATGGGACACAGCATGGCACAGCGGGATCGAGCAGGATTCGGTCCGCGACCTGCCAAGGCTGAAGTGTGCGCGTCCTCACAGGTGGGCCTCTCTCGCTGCGTTTCCGTTTTTTATTTGCCTCTTATCTGCAAGCCAAGCACAAACGGTTACCCCTTCGTCTCCCAAAAAAGAACTCCCTGCGATCACCACGGCACTCCAGGCTCACGGTCTCAGCAACAAGGAGGCCAAGCGCGCTCTTCCCGTCCATCTTCGCGGAGTCATCACTTACTTCGATCCGGACTACGGCACCGGCTTTGCAGCCATTTTCATCCACGACGAGAGCGGCAGCGTCTACGTCAAACAGACTGCCAGGCAGGCGGCGAATCTATTCGTCGGAGCCCTGGTGGACGTGCGGGGCGTCACCACTCCCGCAGACTTCGGTCCCATTGTTGGCAACCCGCAGATCCGCATTCTAGGCCGCGCTCCTCTCCCTCCAAGCCCGTCTCGCGTCAGCCTTGCCGTCCTCAAAACCGGCGTGGAAGACGCCCAGTGGGTCGAGGTCGAGGGCACCGTCCATCGCGTTATCGAATATCCGCACATGGTGGTGCTTCGCTTGGAGATGGCCGACGGACTCCTCCCTGTCATCATGATCAGGACCCCGGGCGCAACCTATTCCAACCTGGTCGATGCCCAGGTCAGGATTCGCGGCAACGCAGCCCCTACGATGAACTCCGACGGCCAGATGATCGGCGTCCACCTGCAGGCGCCGGATCTGTCTACCGTGCAAGTGCTCGAGTCCGCATCAAGCGATCCCTATGCCGGTTCCGTCATTCCCATCGACGGTTTGTTGCAGTGGGAGCATTACGCCACATCCATGCATCGCGTTCACCTGCGCGGCGCCGTGACCCTGCAATGGCCAGGTTCCTCGCTCTGCATTCGCGATGCGACGCGCGGAATCTGCGCGCAGACGGTGCAACGCACACCCGTCACCGTGGGCACCCTGGTTGACGTAGCCGGATTCGTAGAGATCAACAATAATGCTCCCGTTATCACCGATGCGGTCTTTCGAAGTGCAGGAGAGAATCTCCCGGTCCCGCCAAAGCCCGTCACAGCCAGGGAGATTCTGGATGGTGGATTCGCCTCCGAACTGGTCCAGATCGATGGCCTTTTGATCGGTTACGATCTTGCCTCTTCCGATGCCATCCTTCAAATATCTTCAGGCGACGCCGTCTTTCCCGCGATTCTGCCCAAGAGCCTGGCGGGGACAAAAGGCGACGCCTGGAAGGTCGGGAGCAAGCTTCGCCTCACCGGTGTCTGCTCGGTCCATGTCATCGATGTCGAGACCAATGTGCGCGCTGGGATCGCTGTGAACGAGTCCTTCCGAGTGCTCCTGCGTTCTCCGGCCGACGTAACCGTTCTTGAGGCGCCTTCCTGGTGGACCCCTACTCATGCCTTGGTCCTGCTCGGCCTGGCGTTCACCGTCACTCTCTGCATCCTGGGCTGGGTGGTCCTGCTCAGAAGGCGGATCGAGTTGCAGGCCAACCAACTCCGCGAGAGCGAACAGAGATTCCGCCATCTGGCGCAGCACGATACCCTGACCGGCCTCGCCTCCCGCCTGGTCCTCGAAGACCGGATGAAAGTCGCTATTGAAAGCGCCCGCCGCCATCAGAACGGACTCGCGCTGCTGATGGTCGACCTGGACAGGTTCAAGGAGATCAACGACACTTACGGCCATCAGGCCGGCGACGAAGTGCTTTGCGTCACCGCAGACAGGCTGCTGGAAGCCGTGAGGGCCAGCGACACCGTGGTGCGGCTCGGCGGGGATGAATTCGTGGTCTTGCTGCCGGAGATTCGCGATTGCCTGGCGGCAGAACTGGTGGCTGAGACCGTAGTCTCCTCGCTGTCGCTTCCGGTCCGATTTGCCGGAATCGAGATGCCGGTTTCGGTCAGTGTTGGAATCGGGACAGCATTTGCCGGAGAGATGGATTCCGATGAGCTTCTCAGGCGTGCCGATGCCGCGCTCTACCTCGCCAAGGACCGCGGCCGCCACTGCTTCCAGATCTTCACTGCCGAACTGGACGAGGGCCTCCAGGAAAAAGAGCGGGAATGAAATGGCGCGGAAACCGTTGCGCCAAACGCCTCATGGGGCACTGGCAAAGTTGAAACCGCTCCCTCAATGAACCCCTCTATTTAAGGGTAGGCTAGTTCCCGCATTCAGAAAAGCCAAACTCGATGACCCTTTTCAAAGACTCTCCAACAGTGGAAGGCGCTGAGGGAGAGTGGCTTCGAGGGAATCTGACTACCATATGCGGTGATGAACAAAGCAAACTCCCTATCGAACGATGAACCTGCCGCCGAGGTCTCTCAGCACGCTTTCGATGACAGAGTCCCAGTCGCCAATCCTCGGCTGGCGGAAAAGGCGCAATGTGGGGTACCACGGGCTATCCGCACGTTTCTCCTGCCAGCGCCAGTCGGCGGCGAACGGCAGCAAGAGCCAGACCGGAACTCCCAATGCCCCGGCCAGATGCGCTGTCGAGTTATCAATCGTGATTACTTGGTCCATAGTTGCGACCTGTGCTGCGAAACGATCCAAGTCGGCAAGCTGGTCGACGGTCCGATCGATCCATAAGGGCGCGTTGGCCGCTGTTGCCTGTTCTTCCAGTGCGCCAAAGTTCCCATATTGCAGGCTGATCCAGCGGACGCCGGGAAGCGCGAAGAGCGGAGCGAGGCTCTCCAGGCTGATCGAACGCCTGCGCCCCGTCTCATGATTCCGAGTCTGCCAGGCTAGCCCGATCAGCCCCCGGCCGTCGCCGTAGCGAGCGCGGAAACTCTCTCGCTCTGCCGGATCGATCAGCAGGTAAGGCGAGGTTGTCGCGAAAAATGCGGCTTCGCTCGTCCGGAAGAACCCCGGAAGACTGCCCATCGGCATTTGAGCAGCGATCTCCATCGCTCCGGCCTCAGACGGCCCGCAGCCTGAAACCACCTCAACCTCTGGAAATGACCGCGCAAAGAGTGGCTTAAGCCGCGCATCGCAATCGAGAACAATGCGATTGCCGGTACGAGCGGCCTCTGGAATCAACCCCGCGAATTGGATTTCGTCGCCAATGCCCTGCTCGCCCCATAGCAGCAACCGGCCAACAGCGAGTTTTTCTCCAGTCCAGAGCGGCTGCGGGTAAGCACGCCAAGGCGTGTTGTGATCGGGAGACCCCCATCGGCTCTCATAGTTGCGCCAGCCGATCGTGAAATCTCCGCTCCACAGCTGAGCCAGCGCCTGTCCAAATCGCGCTTGGGGGTAATCCGGCTTGATCTCCAATGCCCTGGCGATCGACCGTAGCGCTTCATCCAGACGGCCAAGGTCCTCAAGAACGCAGCCCAGATTGTAATGCGCTTCGGCGTACTCCGGCCGCAGCGCCAGCGCGCGCCCAAAACTGGCAGCAGCTTCATCCAGCCGGTCGAGCGAATGAAGAGTGTTGCCAAGGTTATAGTGAGCCTCGGCCAATTGTGGCTTGAATCGCACCGCGCGCTCATAACAGATCACGGCCTCAACCGGATGCTCCTGAGCCCGTCGCAGGTTGCCTTGGTTGTAGTAGGCCTCGGCATAATCCGGATTCAATGCCAGCGCCCGCCGATAACAGGCCTCCGCGTCCTCCAGCTTCTTCAGAGCCAGCAGTGCGTTTCCCATGTTGCCGTACGCTTCCGCCATCCCAGGCTTCAGTTCCAGCGCCCGCTTGTAACCGGCCACGGCCTCGCCGAGTTTTCCCAGAGCCTGTAGCGCGTTGGCGTGGTTGAAGAATGCCTCGGTAAGTTGTGGCTTAAGCGCCATCGCCCGCTCATAACTGGCGACAGCCTCCCCCAGCCTGCCCTCAGCTTGCAGCAGATTGCCTAGGTTGACGTGAACCTCAGCAAGATCTGGACGCAGTTCTAGCGCCCTCCGGAGACGCGCCTCGGCCAACTCGTGTTTGCCTTGCGCCTCCAGCACGGCGCCCAGGTTCATCTGCGCCTCGGCTAGCTCCGGATTGATCGCTACCGCCTGCTCATAGCAAGCCGCAGCCTCGCCGAAGCGTCCCAGCGCCTGAAAAGCCGTGCCGAGGTTCGAGTGATATGACGCCGGCCGTTTGTCCACGGCGATCGCTTTGCGGATCAGCTCGACGGCAATCTCGTCGCGGCCCACTTGATGAGCCATCACTCCCAGCAGGTGCAGACTGTCGGCATGATGCGGATCGAGATCCAGAACCTGCCGGTAGATCCGCTCCGCCTCGCCCAGTTGCCCGCGCTGATGAAACTCGATGGCCTTGCCGCATATTGCCCGAAGATCCACAGGAGGACGCAGGTTTTGCCGCCTTGGAACAAGCCGGAGGGAGCGGTTCATTCGGACAGTGTATGTGCGGGAGAGTCCCCATCGAATGCAAGACTTGAGGCGTTGCGGAGGGTCTTAAGCCAGAATCTTCCCAGGCTGGGAGTCTCCCGAAATGAACTCGGCGAATCTCTTTGTCTGCATCGATTCAAGCTGCTTGAGCAGCATACGCCCGCGTGCCCGCATCGCCGGTGTTCCCGAGCGGCTGTGGATGCGCAGCAGGTCAATCACCTCCGGCCACAGCGAGACATCCTGCCGGGCGAGATCGGTCAGCCCTTGCAGAGCGCAGGTCTTGACGATCGAGCTTCGATCTTCAAGGTAGGATTCGAGAATGCCCGCCACGCGCCGGCACTCAGAGACCGTTAGCGCAAGGCGCGGAACCGTCGCCGCCAGGCACCAGCGCAGCTTGTTCTCAGCGGCCTCGGCGAGCAACCCAATCAAGGGCTCTTTCCAGGAGCGCTGAAGCACGGCCAGGAGTGTCTCCAAAACCGGGTCGGGGACCGTGGGCCGCCGGCGCGTGAGCTTCTCCAGCGCATCGGCGGCGCGCATGGCCACAGCGGGCTCTTCATCCCAAAGGCATTCGAGCAGTTGGCGCGCTCTCTTCGGGTCCCTGCGGATGAGATCGACAACCTCGCCGATCCGGCCGCTTGAGATACGGTGGCGGCCCTCGGTGAGCATCGAGGGAATGGTCTTGCGGGCGGGCATGGTCTTCTGTTTTCCCAACAGCTTACTCGATCTGGCCTCCGCCCGCCAGCATCTCTGGCGCCACTCGCCCGACCCCACCCTCGAGTTGGCTGCGATTGCAGCTTCGAGCTGGACCCCGCATTTCATCAATGCGGAGAATCCCGGCTCATAAGAGCCTTCCAGACGCTCTCGATCACAGACTCCCAGTTTCCCGGCTCGGGCTGGCGAAAGAGCCGCATTGCTGGATACCAGGGACTATCCTCGCGATCCAGAAGCCAGCGCCAGTCGGGTGCGAAGGGCAACAAGACCCAGACTGGAATGCCAAGCGCGCCTGCCAGGTGCGCCGTTGAATTGTCGATGGTGATCACCAGGTCCATTGCTGCGACCTGAGCCGCAAAGAGATCGATGTCCGCAAGCTGATCGACGGATCGATCGATGAGGAGGTGCGCACCTGCCGCAACTGCTTGGTTCGCCAATGAGCCATGATCACCGTATTGCAGGCTCACCCATCGGATGCCGGGCAACTTGAAGAGCGGAGCGAAGATCGGCAGTTCGATGGATCGGAACCGCCCAGTTTTGAGGTTCTTCGTATGCCAAGCCAGCCCCACCAGGCGTCTGCCATCGGCATAACCGGCCCGCAACCTATCGCGTTCTTTTAGATCGGCGAGGAGATAGTGCGACGTAGTGGCGGTGAATGAGGAGGCTGTTCTTCGAAACAATCCTGGCAGGCTGCCTGTCGGCAGTTGAGAAGTTATCTCCGGGCCCGGTTGAAGATCCGGACCGCCAGAAACCACCTCGACCTCCGGAAAGGAGCGCCCAAACAGCGGCCTGAGCCGCGCATCGCAATCGAGCACAATGTGGTTGCCGGTTCTTGTTGCCTCTGGAATCAACCCTGCGAACTGGATTTCATCGCCGACTCCCTGCTCGCCCCATAGCAACAAGCCTCCGGATTGAAGCTTCTCGCCACTCCAGAGCGGCTGCGAATAGGCACGCCTTGGCGTGTCGTGGTCCGAAGTCTTCCAGCGCCACTCAAAGTGCTGCCAGCCTGCCGTAAGACTCCCTAGAAGCAGCTGTAGCAGTGCATGACCGAAGGCGGCTTGAGCGTATTCTGGCCGAAATTCCAGAGCCCGCTCGTATTCGATCAGAGCTTCGTCCACTTTGCCTTGGGCGCGAAGAACATTTCCCAGGTTGTAGTGAGCCTCGGCGTAGCCGGGCTTGATCAGGAGAGCGTGCCGGTACGCTGCGACAGACTCATCCAGCTTGTCCATTTCCCGGTACGCGTTGCCGAGGTTATAGTAGGCCTCCGCATACTCCGGCTTAAGGCGAAGAGCCTGCTCGTAGCACGCAATGGCTTCCGGAAACAGGCCGAGCGTTTGACGCGCATTTCCCAGGTTGTTTTGGGCTTCGGCATTGTCCGGCCTAAGAGCCAAGGCCCGCTCGTAGCAGGCGACACTCTCATTGAGATCTCTCTGCGCCTGGAGGACGTTGCCGAGGTTTACATGCACTTCAGCCAGATCCGGCTTGAGGAGCAAGGCGTGCTGGTAGAGAGCTTTTGCCTCGTCCAGTTTGCCTTGTGTATAAAGAATGTTGCCAAGGTTTGAGAAGTAGCTGGTACCGCGTTGGTTGATCGAAATTGCTTTGCGAATCAGATCGGAAGCGGTCTCGAACTCTCCTGCCTCGTAAGCGACCATCCCCAGCAGGTGCAGGCTGTCTGCATGTCGGGGATCCATGGCCAGAATCTCGCGATAGATTCGCTCCGCTTCTGTGAGCCGGCCTGCCCTGTGATGCTCAAGACCATCGGCCAGCATCTTCTGAATCGACGGAGACTGCCCGTGGCTCACGACCTCACCCCGTTACGGGCCGTGGAATCTGCAGGTCGGTCGATCGAGGCACCTTGCTCTGCGCTTGCTTCGTTTCCGGCGCCGGAACCCGAAGGACTGACCGGCCCGCGACCAACTCGTCCGATCCCGCGCAGCAAGGCCTTCACCGGCCAGCGGCCCTCGGCGTCGGGGAAGAAGATCTCGCCACTTCGTCGGGCCTCAGGGCGATAATACCAGCGTTTGAGCAGCGCCAGATGGCCCTGACGGACTGTAGCCGTCGGAGCTTGAGAGCGATCCGCCAACTCGGCCAGCGCCGCTTCCATGCGTGACTCCAGGACGCCGCGGGCGAGCTTGGCGGGCGATGCCGGCGCGGCCCCGGCATCGTGACTCGCCTTCGAATCAGGTGCCTCGGCGACCGGCTCTTCCGGAATCGCCTCAATCGCCACCGGATGCGAAAAGAGCGAGGTCGACCCGGATTGCTCATTCTGGATTCTCATTCCCACGGTCGAGAATCCAACCGGACCGGCCAGAGAGCCGTTTTCAAAGAGAAAGGCTGCCACCTCTCCGGGAGTAGCCGAGGCCTGCAGGATCACCGCGCGAAGCAGCGAGAGCGGGCGGACCAACTCCGGTGCCAGGGCGCGAACGCTCTCCACGCGCTGCACCTGAGCGTGTAGGGCCGCGGCTGTCTCAAACTCCAGACTCGCTGAAGCCTGGTCGCGCTCGGTTCGTAACGCAACAAGTCGGCTTTCGCCGCGCGTCGCTAAAAACCGCTCGACCGCTGCCGCCTCTTCGCCGTAGCGCTCGTCGGTGCAGCCCTGGTAGC
>CAZGHZ010000079.1:0-24929 GCA_964525655.1 uncultured Occallatibacter sp. | reverse complement strand
CCGTCTTGTCACTCGATGGGAGTTTCATGTCGAAAACTTCCTCGGCTTCGTTCAGGTCGCTTGTGTCCTGATGCTCCTCAGGCATTTATGAGATGGCTTCTAGTGTCCTTGCCTGGGTGGTCGCCCAACTGTACACGATCCGGGTTTGGGCGATCGGGCACCCGATTCGCGCCACGGCGGATGGCCGGTCATCCTCTCACGATCTTTGAAGGCGCGCAACGCGGGACGGCCGGTGATACAGGGGTAACGATGGCATCAGGGACAGTTCAGAGTCTCGTCTTCACCCGAGAGCATTTGACCCCCGAACTCACCGGTCTCGCGAATGACGCGCTTGCCAGTTGCTAGAGGCACACCATCCACAGAGCGCAGTGTGTACTTGCCTTCATGGCCGAAGGTGATGAAGACGTTGTATTCAACGGCGACGCGCGACTCATTTTCGTGCTTCAAGCGATCGCGCAGGCTCGGGAGTTGGAAAGCCGTGTAGCAATACCCGTTACCGACTGACCGGTAAAGCACTGTTGGAGCTTCGGAGGTGGCGGATTCGGTGCCCACCTCGCCCCAGGGTGTCTTTCCGTCAAAGCCAATGCTCATCTCATACCTGCGAACTGAAACCTGATCCCAGTTCAACCACAGTACTGATCCTGCTATGACCACGGCCATCAAGACCGCGATTAACGACAATCTGCTTCGACGGGTCCAACGCATTTCGGTTCGCGTGCTTTTGATCTCGATCTGAGAACGTTGACTAACCCAGTGAAAGATCAAATGCGAAATCCATTGCGTCAGGACTACCAGCACCAAGACGACTACGCCTGACCGCAACGTGATCGAGTAAACGCGAGGCTCGTCCTCACGCTCCCAGAACAGCGGAAACGATGAATAAATAAGGGGCGCCACGATGGCTATACAGAGTGCAGCGCCAAGTGCGATCTGGAAGACTTTCCTCATTGGCTATCCAATTGTACGTCTTGAGGCTGCGTTGTTGATGGTTGGCAAACAGTACAAGATCCAGATTTCAGCCTGGCGGATACCGGTCTACCGACCCAAACGTCTAACCAGGCGTAGAATCGGCTTAAACCAAAGAGGGTTCATTCATGAAGACGCTCATCTGGGTGCCGTTCATCGCATTCTGCGAATTAACCTTTGCGCAGTCTGTTTCCCCGAAGGTCCCGTCTTCACTCGACACAGCGAACATTTTTGCTCTTGGACCGGTTGGCTACGCAGCGACAACTTCCCAAGAGGAAACTCAGTTCAAGGCCATCTTGGCACTTGACCAGGGTAAGGCGAAGCAGAAGCTTGAACAGCTATTCGAGAGTGGGAACCCGCAAGCAATGAGCTACGCGCTTGCGGGAATGCGGAAGCTTGATCGGAAGAGATTCGCCGAGCTTCTTCTCTCAGCTCGAGTATCAGATCTGACGGTTGAAACAATGAGTGGGTGCATTGGCAGAAAGCAGAAGCTCAGCACGATTGCCTCAGATCTCGATTCCGGGAAATACGATCTCTGGCTTTTCTGAATCTCCCTATTTTCCCGCTCCGAGCGAATCGTCGCCTATTCGTCTCCGACCCCGTCGGCGACCGAATTTGAACCTGACCGAACCAAATTCGAGGTCATTTGCGTAAGGCCGGCCCAACCGCGATCAGGCTGGCGAATATTAACTGGCTGCTGGCAGTCGCGTGATATGGCGTAAACTGAGGGAGTTAGCGGCGCCTGGAGCAACAGAAATTGCCCTACCCTCTTTCGACAAAAACGAAGGCCAGGTGGCAAGACTCCCTAATCCATCGCTCAATCTCACTGAGGTCTGGATGCCAGAACCCAACGCGTGCATTAACCGCGCGACCACGGGCGATGCAGAAGCCCTTTCACGATTGTCGGCTTCGGTTTTTCCGCTGGGCTGCCCGGCGGACACAAAGCCGGAGGATCTGGCCGAATACATCAACCAGCAACTTACTCCGGAGCGATTTCGCGTCATGCTCGAAGACGATCGCATTGTGATATTGATCGTGACGATATCGGACAAACTGGTCGGCTACGCTCTAATCGCGCACGGTGCTTCGCATCCGCAAGGACGGTTGTCCGCTCCGTGCGAATTGCGGAAATTCTACATCGACGCCGCATACCATGGGCGAGGTGTCGCCGACGCTCTCATGAGAGATGTGATCTCTGCGGTTGTGGATGGATGCGAAGGGGCACTTTGGCTTAGCGTGTTCTCCGGTAATCAACGCGCCATTTCGTTCTACCAGAGATGGGGCTTCCGAATCTGCGGAAGTCAGGATTTCTATGTTGGCACTGATTGCCAGAAGGACTACCTTATGCAGCGTGAAGAGACTGTTGCCCGGAACGAAGGCCCTCAATGCAAATGAACAGCATGGAAACTGTTCCACTGATCATGATCATCGGTGGTGGCGTCCTATATCACGTGTGCCAGAAAGCTACGCCGGCGACACTCAATCCTTCTCTGGTGCTTAGCATTTGAGTCGGAAATATCTCAGGAAGAAGTGGAGACCTAACCATGCTCCTTCACGACATCCGCTACGCACTGCGCCAGTTGCACAAGTCGCTGGGATTCACTTTGACCGCCGTGCTGACGTTGGCGCTGGGCATTGGGGCCACGACAGCCATCTTCACCGTGGTCTATGCCACGCTGCTCGCGCCCATGCCCTACCCGCAGCCGGACCAGTTGGTGCTGGTCTGGTCAAAGATTCAGGGTAACCGCAGCTGGATCGCTGCGCAGGACTTCATCGACTGGAAGAACCAGAGCTGCGCCTTCCAGGGTATCTATGCCTCCAGCGGCGGGAGTTTCAACCTGGCTACCAAGGAAGAGCCGGAGTACTTGCAGGGTTCATACGCGACGCCCGGCATGTATCAGATGATGGGGAACCGCTTCCTCTACGGCCGCGATTTCCTTCCTGAGGAGGGCACGCCAGGCAAGGAGCATGAGGTGATCCTGCTCAACAAGCTCTGGAGGCGCCTGGGCTCGGATCCCAACATCGTTGGCAAGAGTGTGCAACTCGATGGCACCGCCTACACCGTTGTCGGCGTACTTGGACCGGGCCAGCCGGACCGCCTCGATCAGTGGTTGCTTCTGCCGCTGGTCTTCAAACCTGAGCAGTTGAATCACGACTTCCACTGGTTGCTTGTCGTGGGCCGCCTCAAGCCGGGCGTCACGATCCAGCAGGCGCAGGCCAATATGGACGCGGTAGCGGCCAACATTGCCCGGGCCAACCCAAAGAGCAATCGAGGCTGGGGAGCATCCGTAGAGCCTCTCCACAATGACTTTCTGCCCAAAGAGCAGATTCAAACGTTGTGGTTACTGCTCGGCGCAGTTGGTTTTGTGCTACTCATCGCCTGCGTCAATGTGGCGAATTTGCTGCTGGCCAAAGGCACCACGCGCCAGAAGGAAGTGGCCGTCCGCACCGCTCTCGGCGCCTCGCGCAGAGCCATCTTCGCACAATTCCTCACCGAGAATTTGACCCTCGCTCTGATCGGCGGCGGGCTTGGAGTTGCCCTCGGATGGGCGCTTTTGCGGGCAATTGTGGCCATCATGCCGCGAGGAACGCTCCCAACCGAGGCCGACCTTACCCTCAACCTTCCAATTCTCGTTTTCACGCTGGTTATCTCCACCCTTTCGGGGCTTGTCTTTGGCTGCGCGCCGGCGTGGTATGCCACGCGCGTCGATCCTGCCGAAGCACTGAAAGATGGCGGACGCGCAGGAACTGGAGCCGGCCATCAACGGCTGCGCCGCTTGCTCGTAATCGGTGAATTTGCGCTGGCGCTCGCCTTGCTCACGGGCGCAGGGCTGGCTATTCACGGCTTTTGGAATCTATCCCAGGTCGATCTCGGCACAAGCACCACCAACATTCAGACTTTTTCTCTCCCCGTGCCGGATTCGCGTCCTAAAGATCCGGCGCTGATCAACGCCTACTACCAGCAGATGATTTCAAGCATCAAAGCGGTCTCCGGCGTTGTGGACGCTGCCGTCTCGGTCGGTCTGCCTTTGCATGGCTCCGGCTTCGGCATGCCCTTTACAATCGCTGGTCAGCCGGAGTTCGCTGATCCCTCCCAACGCCCCGGGGCCGGCTTTGACATGGTCACACCCGACTACTTCAAGACCTACAGTATTCCGGTCTTGCGCGGGCGCGCATTCACCGATCAGGACAACGCCGCGTCGGTCCGCGTAGCCATGGTCAACAAGAGATTTGTGGATAGGTATCTTTCCGGCAAAGACCCGCTCCAGCAGCGCATCAATGTTGAAGAACTCATCCCTGGCGTCACAAAACTCAGCCCTCCGATAACCTGGCAGATCGTCGGTGTCTTCAACAACGTTCGCGCGCGCGGCTTTCGCAGCGACACTTCGGTAATCGTCGTCCCGTTCGCACAAATCCCCTGGCCCACTGCGAATATCGGCGTCCATACCGCGGGCGACCCGGCAACCGTCTTCCACAGCATCGCCGCCGCTGTTCATTCCGTTGACCCGCAGATTGCCCTTAGGGAGCCTCGCACTCTCGAGGAAATCAAAAACCTCAATCTCGGCAGCGACCGCTTCATCATGACGCTGTTGGGCGCATTCGCTGGCATCGCTTTGATTCTCGCGGCCGTTGGCATCTACGGCGTCGTTGCGTTCACGGTTGCCCACCGCGAACACGAGATCGGTCTGCGTATGGCGCTTGGCGCCAGCCGCGGCAATGTCGTGAGCTTGATTCTCAAAGAGGCCATGACTCAGGCGTCTCTGGGACTCGGCTTGGGCCTCATTGGCGCGTATCTTGTTGGCCGCGCCATGCACAGCGCCTTCTACGGCATAGCCTCCATCGACTTCGCCGCTGTCCTTGCCGTCACCATTGTTCTGCTGAGCGCGGCCTTGCTGGCCAGTTGGATACCTGCCCGCCGTGCCTCTACCATCGAACCAATGCAGGCCCTGCGAGCCGAATAACCCCGCTGGGGCCTGAATGGAATCAGCCCCTGCGCGCTGCCGGTAGGCTTATCTGGAATTAGGTCTGTCAAGAAATTCTCGACCTTTGCGGACTTTTTGTCCGAGATCTTCGTTCCGGGTGAGTGGTCGCCAATGGGGAAGTTGCCCGTCCTTGCGCTTGCCCCGGATCTGGTCGCTCTGATGAATACGAGATACAATTCCTTCAACCACCATCTTGATCGCGAAAGAGGATGCTAACCATGGCGTGCCAATGCTGCCGCTTCGAAGTGCCTACCAGACACGTCGAATTCAAACAGAATATCGGCATGGTTGCGACTCGTTTGACAAGAAAAGTCGAAGGAGAGCTGTGCAGAACTTGCGCTGGCCGGTATTTCCGTTCCTATACTCTGACGACCCTCTTTCTCGGCTGGTGGGGAGTGATCTCGTTTATTCTGACCCCAGTAATCCTGATCGGCAATTTTCTGCAATACCGTAGTACGCGCGATCTGCCGGAGCCGAGCATGGCGGCAACCAATATCCCACTGGGAGTCCCGCCTCTGCCGATTGCGTCCGGCTCGTTTTCGTTCAAGCTCATTTATGGGCTCGTCGTATGGACTGGAATCGCCGCCGCAATCGCTTACCACTATGTTGAGTCCGTGAAAGTGAGTGATCCATCTCAGGACCGGCGTATGCGGGAGGTGGAGAAGCATCTGCGCCATCAGTATGCCAATGCTACCGGCGAGTACGACACCGAGGGCGCCGAGTTGCAGTTCGAAAAGGACACCACCGCCCTCGAGGCCGATTTCAAGAGCAAGCAGTGGCAAGGAGTCCGCTCCGAGTTCCTTGCACGCGAGGAGTATGTGACGGATCTGAGTGAGATGACCCACAAGCTTCAGAACCAAGCCTCGCGTGAAGATCCCCTTGGGGTCGGATTCGTCCACGACCCTTGCGAGCGGTTTGCTTTAGAAGAATTAGTTCCAGCGATGAGCAACTACTCTGCAGCGTGGGATCACCTGCTTGCATTTGCCAAAGCGAACCCCAAACTCACTCAGCGAAACAAAGCGAACCTTGATGCCCTGGACGACGAGAAACACGCTGCGTATGCAAGAATTAACCAGTATTTCGTCGACAAGGAAAATCGCGGCTGTAACAAATAGGAGAACAGATCAAAAAAAGTATCGCGATCAAAGTAATTGCGAAGAGGAAGATCGAAGCCCTTAAGCTCTATTCTTCGTGGCGCTCCGAAGCATACATCGAGCAGATCTCGCGGGAGTTCAAGAGCTCTGATCGAATTGTCGGCGACTCGTACCTTTGACGATTCTTCTCCCCGAACGCAATGGATGTGGCAAGAGGCGGGGGCAGGAAAAGTTGGCCGGTCATAAGTCCGGGACTCGAGAATTGATCGCTCCCGGCGGGTTCGAATGTGCTCAGTTGAGTTCTTGTCAACGTTGAGGACCGAAACTTGCTTTCAGCTTGCGGCCCAGGAACTCCGCGCTTGCGTTATAAGCGCGCACCCAGTCCCGGCGCAGAAGCAAGTCGTGAATCTCATCGGGAAAGATCAACTCCTCGAAGTAGACTTTCTGCCGGCGCAGGGCATCGACCAGCAGTTCGGTTTGGGCAAAGGGTACGCTGCGGTCATCGTCGCCGTGGATAAGCAGCACTGGCGAGCGCCATGTGGCAATTGAAGCAATCGGCGAGGACTTGAGGGCCAGCCGCGCGACGTCCGGCCGTTTCAGCGGGTCGTAGTCCGGAGAAAAGGTCGGCAACTCGGTGTTCCAATCGTGAACGCCATGCATGTCAACGCCGGCTGAAAACAGATTCGAGGCTCGCGCCAGCGCCAGCGAAGTCAGATAACCGCCATAGCTGCCGCCCCAAGATCCGATGCGAGCAGCATCGACGTCCGCCCGGCTTTTGAGATAATCTCCCGCACCCAGCACGTCGTTGAACTCACTTGCACCCGCCACGCCGTAATTGAGCGCTTCGCGGAAGTTGAGTCCATAGCCGATGCCGCTGCGGTAGTTCACGCTGAGCACGATATAGCCGAGGCTGGCCAGATACTGGTTCATCGCATAAGCGTTGGAGTAGTACTCCATGTAATGCCATCCGAGCAGCATCTGTCGCTGCGAACCGCCATGGAAGAAGACCATTGCCGGGTGCCGTTCCCCCGGCACAATTCCTTTGGGCACAAACAACTGGCCGTGAATCTCCAGGCCGTCAGCCGCGGGAAAGACGACTTGTTGAGGCGTTATAATGCGCGCGGCGGGATAATCCATGGGGATGGCTTGCGGGGCAAGGTCGACCAAACGGCCGTTCTGCACCACTGCGGCACGAATAGGCAAGCGGACATCTGAACGCAACACGGCCACAGTTACGCCGTCGCTCGCGAGCACAGGCTGCGTCTCGATCCCATCGCCTGCCGTAACGGATTGTTGCGCTTTGTTCGATCCATCGGCAGTAAAGACGACGCGCCAGACATGGCGCCGGTCGATATCATCCCGATTTGAGTCGAAGAGCAGCGTCGTATGGTCGCCGCTAAGAGAGACATGCTCTACCTCAAAATTGCCTGGTGTCAACTCGGTAACCGCCCCGCCTGAAGCAGGCACCGCGTAGAGATGAAGCCATCCCACACGCTCCCAAGGAAAGACGATGCGATCGCCGGCGGCCCAGAGCAACTGCTCCTCTGAACCCGTCTTGCGGTAGGCGCTGCCCACACCTTCAGCAGCGCGCCAAATCTCATGCGCGTTGCCGGTGGTCACCTCCGCGACACGAATGGACCAGGGCCGCGCCGTGCGATGGGGCGTACCGAACAGGAGATCCTTGTCAAAGGGATTGCGCAGAAAGGCGATGCGCGCAGAGTCGGGCGACCAGACAGGATTGCTGTCAAGATCGGTTGAGGGGTCAAGATAGGCGACCGTGCCGGATACCTCGGAATAGATGGCGACAAAGCTGTGGTCGCCGCGAGCGCTCACAAACGCCAACCGGGAACCGTCGGGAGACCAACGCAAATTCTCCGCGGATCCACGCGTTTGCAGCAGTTGCTCTGGCCTGGCTTTTGGGTCGTCCAGGCGCAGCACCCATACCTGACCCTTAAGCGTATAGGCCAGTTGCTTGCCATCCGGCGAGATTGCGGGCGAGTGGCCTTCACCTAACAGGCGCGGCTCGCCGCCCTCTACGCTTACCTCCCACAACTGCTGTTGGGCGCCTTTGGGCAGCCAGGCGGGGTTGGGCACGGGATGACTTTCGCCCTGTGCGCTATCTCCGCGGACGTACACGATATTGGCGGCGTCGGCTGTCCAGCAGAGAGTATCGATCTCCTGGCCGTCGTCTTCGCCGTAGTGCGTGATCTGTCGAGATAAGTAAACCTTGCCATCGGAAGCGGGATCGGCCACCCACAGGTTGCGCCGGCCGCCGATGTTCGCCACCCATGCCAGGCGCCCCCCGGATGGAGCGGCGCTCAGTTCGGATGTGAATGGGGCACTGAGAGCCTGCTCGATGGTGAACCCTCCTGCCTGCGCAACTACCGTTGGTGCGCTTACCGCAAATGCAGCAGCAACCAGCACCACCGACAATCCCCATCCCAAACCTGCCCGCCCATACATTCGCGTAATGCTCCTAGTGGCAATCAGTCCCGTTCTCATGGCAAATCCTCTAGATGTTATGCTAATGCGGCAAGCGGCATGTCTGTCATAAGTGCGGGCCTCACGCCGTAAACATAAGCCGAGATTCTGGCGAGGGTCGGGTCGCTTTCGTCGCTCGCCGTATACCCGGTCACCTTCGCATCACGAAAGGAATTCTCAGGTAGAATTCTGGGCTCCGGATGTATCGTCGCCATTCCGGACAAGGCGTCCAGCTGTTCACGTACTGGCTGCCCGCCCGCCGCAGACCGAGTTGGGGAAGAGCAGTTGGTCGTTCATCCAGAATGGGCTAAGTTGATTCGGATAAGCGCACGTTACTTTAGTCGTGTTCCGGATAGTAATTGATTGTTGACGGAGTGTGAGTCAAGCGGTAGAGTCATGGCTTACGGGAGGGGGGACAATCATAAAGATGCAGCGATACTCTTCGAGCAACACCGTACACGAGGTACTTGAAGCCTAAGGCTTCGCGCCCCAACTCCCACGGTTACCCCAACGCTGAGGACTTGAACGCTGGGTAGTGACCGCATTCTTTCACGTTGTAGCACATCCATCGACCCGATGTGTGGCGTGGCGTTTTTCAAATGGAGCGATGACACCATCGCCCAA
Source organism: uncultured Occallatibacter sp. (assembly GCA_964525655.1). Taxonomy (GTDB): domain Bacteria; phylum Acidobacteriota; class Terriglobia; order Terriglobales; family Acidobacteriaceae; genus Telmatobacter. The sequence goes on along the minus strand of CAZGHZ010000079.1, from coordinate 15,781 downwards.
GAAGCCCATTAATGGGTATCGCCAACTAGCAATCGCGGCTTGGAAGCATGAGTGAAAATGCTTGGGTATTCGCAGAAATGCGATGGCCGTAGTTCAACAATCATCCCATCACGGTGGCCGAGGCGTAATCGTCTCGGCCACCGTTGTTTTAGAAGACATGAATTTACATGTGCGACCACTGCCTGTTGAACCCTGCTCAACTTGCCCAAGCACTTGGGCCGCGCAGGGGTTTCAAGTCCAAGCACCTGGTTGATCGGCGGTCGCGGGAATGCAGGAACTGTTCCACGTGAAGGATTGGTCAGAGAGACCTAGCCCTTGATCCTGTACGCGCGCTGCGCAACCCAGGGCCACGTCGAGACTCATGCCGAATGGGACCGGCCACTTCATGGGATGTCGCCAAACCGTCTCCGGCCACCGGCCGGGGTGCCAGGGAAGGCTGAATTGCGCATTAACGACGAACGGCCGGAACCGTCAAATGGGTATTGGATCGCGAATTCGCAAGTCGGCCCGCACCCTGAAACGGGCCCCCGATGCCTCCGAGAGCGAGTACATAGTCAAGAAGGTCCAAGAGAAGCGCAACGTTAGGCGCAGCGCTGAGCTCCCCGCCTTTGATCGCAACCACACCTATTGCTAGAAGAGAGCCCTCCGCGTCAGCGTACGCGAAAAGCTCTCTGAGTCCGCAGCCTTATTTGTCCGAGAGACGCGTTTTCGTTTCGGTGGCCAAGTTAAATGGCGGCGGCGATCCGGGCACGAGCAGCTCCTGCACATCGTTCACAATCCACATGACCGTGTTGGAGAAAGCCTGATCGCGATGCTTTTTGAAGACGGCGCCATTGATCTGCTCAACAAAGCCCCAAAGTACAACGTGCGTCTTTGCGTCGCTGATTGAAACGCGGATCTGTGGCCAGGCTAGGCCTCCGCCCTCGACAAAGCGGATCGAAAAGATTAGATCGGCATCTTGGGGATCGAGCACGAGTTCGTAGTGGCCCCACTGCTTCATGTCGGCGTAGAACTCGTTGTAAGCGCGCTCGGGCCCTCCGCTATAGACGGAAGGGAAGGCGAGCACATCGCCCAGATCAAAGGAGATAAAAACCTTCTTGCCACTCACAAGCGGTGTGGGCACTGGGGCGTTAGCCGTATTAATCCCCTTGGCAGCGGAACTCAGTTGATTGGATCGTGCGAAGCAGGCGGACCCGCAAATGAGAAGCGCAAGAAGTGGAGTGAGGCGCAAAGTCGTTCGAAGCATAAGTTTCCTTCCGTGAAGCGTGAACGAGGATTGGGTCCTTCAATGGCCGGAACAGCAAGAAGAACACCCTGCCGACAATATACTCGAACCGCAAAGCAATTCTTCCGAAGTCATCTTCAAAGGATCGGCGTCTACGCCAAACCTGGAGTTCGGAGTGGTTTGTCGCCAATGGGGAAGTAGCTGTGAGATGGATCATGCCTACTGCAGGATGGCCGTTGACGCAACCGCGATCACGGCCCATGGCCGGTCATCCTCTCACGATCCTTAAAATTGCCTACCGGGCGCTCGATTCGCGCAACGGCGTTCGGCCGATTACTTTCCAAAGACTTGCCGATTCGCGGCGGCTAGAATTGTCTGCATGATCACTCCAGTCTCGGAATGGCCGTATTGGTTACAGGTTCTCGTATTCGCTCCCCACGCCATTTTGGTAGGAGTCTTATGGTGGTGGTGGCCGAAGACCAACAAGGGCTGGCGGAGATTCGGAATCGCGATAGCCTACTTGATCGTTTTCTACTTCGTGATGTATTACGTCTTCCACTTGCGATAATCGTCTCTGCGGCGCGTCATATTTGGCGGTGGAATTTGCGGCTCCGAAAGGATTGTCGCCGAAAAAACTGGACACGGTCCTGGTTTGGGCCACAGGTCGCTCGATTCACATTACGGCGTGTGGCCGGTCGTTCGCCCGGAACCACAGAGTTTGCCTCCCCGGCACTAGATTCGCGCCTCGACAATAATGCATTGACTGATAACGCGCTTGTCGGATCAAAGGTACATCGCGTGGCCTAGCAGGCCTTCCAAGACAAACACGAAATAGTCGGCTGACTCTAACTCTTCAAGATCGAAAGATCCTTCACATACGCCTGGTTCCGCTTCCCGGTATCGCGCGCGCATCTGCGTGTTGGCTGGACTACGCTCTTTGAAGTAATCGTTCTGGATACGCTGAAGACTCCTCTCGTCGCCTGAAAGATACGTAATCGTTGCCGTCTTTGATTTGTCCGGATCGAAACTGAAGGTGAGGCCAATCGCTTGAAGGTCGGGCGTCTCTCCAAAGCCGGGACCCAATGGAGACGTTGGATCGGTCTTCGCTCCGGCCTCCTGGTAGTGTCGCACGGCCCAGAATTGCGCATGGGTGTTAACGTGCTTCCATTCGGGGAGCGTATCGGGCAAGGCTCTTTCGCCGTGCTTTCCATCGATTCGAGCCAGGACATCCCGGAGATAGTCTCGGTCGGTCGCCGCAACAGCAATATTCGACTTGGGGAACGCAACATAGGTTGTCCACAGATCTTCCTCGGACTTACGCTCCAAGACGGCCACAGCGTGTTCTTCAATTTGCTCAGTTCGAACGATGTTGGACTTGGAGTCTCTCAGGAAGGAGTTCGCGCGGTCTGTAATGTCTCCAGCGAAGACAGCGATGATACCGCCTTGGTATTTCATCATGCCTAAACCTGTTGGAGGAAGGAAATCTCGCGAGCCCTCCATAGCAGCTAGGATCGGCGTGTCCTGGATGCTCTTCCCAACGTTGAGGAGTAGGAAGAGAGGAAACTGCATGAATTTATCCCGCAGTTCGTGTTCGGAGCTCGCCAACATTAATTCTCCGTTGGAGTCCTTTTCCAATTTCGGCATCAAAATGGGGCCTGTCACAGCCGTAACGGTCTCCGTGCCGGCCGGAAACCAAGAGAGCATCTGCTCGATCAACTGCGAAGATGGGCCAAGCGCTGGCGTCGCGGCAGCGGACGCTAGTTGCGGTGACAGAGTCTGCGGATTGACAACATTCGCTTGATTAGTACAGATTGGAGCGCATTGGTCTGAGCTTCCAATTTCGGGCACCGAATACATTGCGACGCTCGCTCCCGATTTGACCGCAAGCAACTCGCCCCCCGGCGACAGCGCCAATCCTCCCCAGCCAAATCGTGTGTCTCCGTATGAGCCGAAGAAATAGTTCTGACCTGGACTGAAGTTGCGGGGAACGCTGGCCGTCAAAAGTGGAACCTTGGACTTCGCGCTGAACACTCTTGCGGTCAGTTGGTCCGGCGCATTATTCCTCGCGGATCCCCACCTGAGTGATGGAACAGCAAACCGTTGGCCGTTTGCGGATGCAACGACTGGTCCGTCGAGTTGCTCGAAGCCCAGATCAAATTCCCAGACGACGCGTCCCTCGGTAGAAACGGTGATAAGCTCGTTTGTTGCGCCACATGCGGGACCTGCAAGCTCCCCTTTTCCGATGAAACCCCATGTGCCGCACAACTCATCCTTTCTGGCAAGCAATTCTCTTGGCGACGACCCCGGCGACTCGATGTAGACTGAGGACCCCGAGTTCCAAGCCAGTTCATTGTCCCAAACGGCTTGGAGAGTGTGCGGTGGATCTGTTGCTGCATCGCTCCATGTCTTGAGTTCGGAGAAGTTTGTTGTATCTATCAGTTCATAGCGCGTGGTCCACTGGCCACCGATCCGATCGCAAGTGGAGACCAATAGCGTCTCGCCTGACGGACTAGCGATTGGGGAGATATCACATTGAGAGTCAAGATGGGCGAGAAGATCGAAATCAGACGAGTAGAGGTTCAGAGTGTTTCCAAGGGCAACGATGAACCGTCCTCTAGTCGCGGGAAAGAAAAAGGATTGCGAAACAGCGCTAGGATCTGCTGGTAGGGGCCAATCGAGCTTTTTTATCAGCTTTCCATCACCGGCATTCAAGAATAGTGCCACTAGACGGAAGGGATCAGTCACCGCGGGGTCGCTATGCCCGGCGGTACCAGGTGGTTCATCGCGGACGACGAAATAGACAACAACTATCTTCGAATCGATGAAGGTTACGCCCTGTTGATAGGCCCAGGATGCAAAGGGCTGAACGGATGGCGTCAAATGCAGGAGTGCAGCAGGCGGTCTACCCTGATACCCGAAGCTCGACAGTTCGATCTTCCAAAGGGGTTTTGCAGGTTGCGGCTGCAGCAGGAGTGGAAAGCAGAACAAGACCAGCAGAAAGAGTCGGTTCCGAATCATTGCGATCCTCTCCTTCGAGAGCCCTTTCGATCAAATTGTACGCTGGTTCGTATGGAGTCGGTTTCGATATTCATGACTTCTGCCTGGCGGGCAATGCTCGGAGATGCTTGGTCAATCACTGCCAACGCCACGTGCGAAAGTGACGTAACCAGCTTGAAGAGGGCCATGACTACCGCAGTCGCCTTCCCGATCATGAGAATCGGCATGCAGAGAGCGAAGACGGACTCTCCAGGCCCGGCCTTCCTCATGGAACTGGGTTCGGGCGGATTTGCAGGTCGTGATAGGCAAACGCTCCACTTGCTGCGGCAACAGCGAGGGGCGCAACTCTCTCCATCCGATGATGGTGCATCCGGTGCAGCCCATACATCCCCGCAACCTCCAACCCATTCGCCAGCACCGCAAGGCCTATTTGCCCGCTCCAGCCGTATCTCACAAACGGCTTCGCCAGCGGATCCTCCTCATGAAGGCCATGGCTCAAGAATCGCTGCGTAGTAATGGCGTCGGCAGCCTGTCCCAATAGACTCACCCCCATCAGCGAGAAGTTTGTCTTGTCGAGGAATGTATGCTTCGCATCGTCGACCCGCTTCGGCGGATTCCACGCCATCTTGTTTCCTACGCCAAAGTACACCCCAGTTGTCGTCTGCAGGTTGTTGGTCCAACCTGCACCTGCGCATGGGTAGCAAAACGTAGCGCCTGCGTCGTGGTAGCGCACTAGAAGATCGCCCAATTCCACACGAACATGCACGCGCACAGTGGGAGAGTATTCCACTCCCCCACCCCATTCTGCTGCCATGTAATTCTTTCGGCTGTAAATCACGATAGGGACTACAGAGTTGAAGGAGTAACCGGTCGGAATCTGACTCCAGCTCACAAAGCCCGGCTTGGCGTCTGCAAAGAATCCATACCGCCTGGCGCGAACCTCCGCTCTCGCGCCCGTGAGAAATTCCGAGGCCCGTCCGCCCTCCGGCACACTGTTGCTTAGATAGTTGTGGTTAAAATCGTACGCCGGCAAGAGGTCGAAAACAGAATCAACTGCAAAGTGCTGGTTGATGTTCACCGTGACGCCGGCTCCCAGACCGAATTGAGGGAATGCGCACCCCTTCGACCCGAAACAACCTCCCAGTCGCATATCCGTCGCCTGCCCCCCTGCTTCAAAACGCCGTAAGGTGCCACCTGCACCGTCCCCGGTATCAGGGCGAGTCGTCAATTCCTGCCCAGTCGAAACTGCCACGAAAGGAAAAATGCCGGATAGACCAGCGAGCAAACACAACCGCTTAACCTGGCGCCAACCCCTCATCGTCCTGAACAGAATAGGCTCACTCAAATCCGTCTCCAAGCTGATCTGCTAAGCATCTAACACGCGCATGATTTGCAACCAAAGCGGAATCGAACAACTGAATCGATTAGACGCAGCCGGCTGCGAAGTATCCCATATCCCTCGCTCCCGCCCGAGTGGAAATCCTCACTCGCAGTAACGCATTGATGAATGCCTGCTTCGAAGACTTCATGTGAAGTCGCTGACTTGGACCGCTGACAACTCTTCGTCCCGAAGTCAATGCAGGCGGAAGAAGCGGGGTCAGAGAAGGTTGGCTGGTGGCTCAGGCTCTGAAGCGGTCTCATGAATCCAGAGAGCTCTGCCGCGGCGCAGGTGAAACCGTCCCCAAACGAGTTCATGCTCCTGTCGAGGCCCTATTCCTGTAAGTTGGAAAGTTCTTGGAAGAATACAAATTAATTTCTCAACGATAGCGCTAATCTTCGGGCCCGAAACAATGAGGCGACGCAACTGCCCCAAAGCAGAATTCCCGTTCCAATGGAGGCTGAGATAGCGATCTTAACTGACTGGAAGAGCGCCCAACTCAGAACGCACCAAAGAACCATCAGGATGCCGAGGACGCTTAATTGAGGCGCTCGAAGGATTTTGGCGAGCGGTAAAAAATGGAGTCCAACGATCATCGCACACCAATCGGTTGCGAGGTCGGCGCGATGGAGTCGATTGGCCAGGACCGCAACGAGCGCGATTGCAAGGAGCTCTGCCAGCGCGACGAGTAAGAACCATTTGACAATGGAGTGTCGCGTGGGAGCAGCAGCTGCCGGGCATTGTTTGCGGAGCAGCAGGCCTTTACGAATGAAATAGATTGAGCAAGCGAAGAGGAACAGCGCGGTGAATCCAAACGTGGGACCAACGAGTCCGTTGAACGCGTTGGCTTTCCCTAAGCCCCAGCCGAGCCAGCCCGCGCCAAACATCGCGCTAATCAATGCGCCGCGGCCTCTACCGATTTCCGTAATTGCCTGAGACGAAAGATCCATGCCCCATCCTCTATCGAAAGGCGACGATTTGGTCGGCTTTTGATCTGTTCGGTTTGAGAATCCCGTGGTTTTCTTCCGTTCTGTTCGAAACGTTTCTTGACACTCTGCTTCCAACCCGTCTGGGACCAGCCTTCACAATAGCCGAATTGATAATCCATGTCATTCTGGAGATTCTTCTTCAACTCTGTGGTGCGCTGCCAGAAGCAATGTCAACTCCGAAAATGAGGTGGGAGTCGGAATGCCGGTCGACCATCCTGAGCCTCCGGAATCTGCCACTCAGTGGCTCGATTTGATACTCGGATGATTTCTCAATAGCTGGGCTTTCACTTCACCCCAATTCGTCGTATTTGCACCTGCGGAAGACTCTCACTTGGTGATGTGGCAGAATCCATCGCGTGCGAGTCAAACCAGAAGGGGCTGTCAGCGGCCAGTGATGGATGATTCAGCGATGGCAATTTCAGCCTTTTGGCGATCGACTCCGGATTTGGTGCCGGAGTCAGAAGGCCCGCAACAAGGTTATGGATCGCGGTGAAGGTCGATCCGATTGTCCGGTTGCGGAATACCGAGTTGGCAACGTACCGTTGAGCGGTCATTTCGAAAGCCTCAGCCTCCACGCCACCCACTTCAAGCACCGCACTCGTCGGCGCTCCCACCCCAAAGGAATTCCGCTGGTAGTCGAGCAAAAACCAATAGAGTTCTTCGAGGACGAAATCATCAATCCCGAGCGACTTTGCCACCTTCAGAAACAGCTTGATCGGTGCATTCTGATACTTCACCTTCCGCCCGAGCGCTTTGCCGATGATCACAGCGATTTCTTCCGGCGTCAATAACTTCGGACCCGTCGGGCGGTAAGTTTTGCCGATATGAGGCGCTGGATTGACAAGGGCGCCAACGATCACGCGGGCGATATCCTCGTTGGAAGGTGGCGCATTGAGCCCATCTCCCAAGGGCATGGCCATCAGCCCAAAGTGAGCAATCGGCTCCAGCGCCAACAAGTAGTTGTCGGCAAAGAATCCAGGATTGATCGTAACGACGCCGAGGCCCCGGGTCCATTGAAATACTTTCTCACTGAGCCATTTCTCACGGGCATGAATTGCTGGATGGCTCGCGTCGGCCAGCCACTGGCTCATTACTACGACGACTTCCATGCTGCTCTCTAACGCTACCGCTGCAAACAGCGTCGCGCGCCGTAGGGTTCCCGGTTGCAGCGGGGGGCAGTAATAAGCCCGCTGTACCCCGGCCATAGCCTTTCGCAGATCCATTTCATCTTCGAGCGAACCGACCATGACTTCAATTCCGGCTTGCTTGAGCCGTTCGCTGCGTTCGTCCGCGCAGCGGGCCAATGCCCGCACTGGGTATCCTTGAGTCAGCAGTTGCCCGATGGTTGCCGCCCCAGTCTTACCGGTCGCGCCTGTGACCAAAATGAGAGGTTTTCGCATGAGTTGACTCCTTGATGACATCACTTTCCATCGTTCTGAGCGTGGGCTTACCAAGCCGGGAACTTTGTCGACCATAAAGAGAATTAGTGAGCCCTGCAATTACTTCAGAGATAATTGAACGTAATAACCGAGGAGCTATAGTGGGCAGAGTGAAGAGTCAATTTGGATCGATCTTGAGCGAATGGCGGTCTATCCGGTCCACGAGCCAGCTCGATCTCGCCCTTGCAACCGGGATCTCGCAAAGACACATCAGCTTTGTTGAATCAGGCCGCGCGCAACCCAGCCGCGAGTTGATCTTGAAACTCGCGGGCGGCCTTGATCTTCCCTTGCGCACTCGCAATGATCTTTTACTGGCTGCCGGTTACGCACCCGTCTACCGTGAAGGACCGCTTGACCTCGCTGAGATGAGACCTGCCCGCGAGGCGCTCGATCGCATCCTGAAGCACCACGAGCCCTACCCAGCGATTGTCACCAACGCCGCATGGAATATCGTTATGAAGAATCAAGCGGCATCCCGGATTATTGCCTTTTGCATGAAGAGGAATGGCCGTCTGCAATTCGCAACTGACTTTCGTCTCAATTTCATGCGTTTGATGTTTGGCAAAGACGGCCTGCGGCCCCACATCCTCAACTGGAATGAAACCAGTTCCGCGCTGATGAACAGACTGCGCCGTGAAGGCATCGCAAATCCAAAGTCTCCTTCCGCGGAGTTGTTTCGAGAGTTACGCAAGAGCGAAGTGGCGCCAGGAGACAGAGACTTCACGCGGGATGAACCGCTCGACCCAGTTCTGCCACTCGAGCTACTCGTCGACAGCACTCATTTGCGTCTATTCACCATGTTTACGACGTTCGGCACATCACAGGACATCGCACTGCAAGAGCTGCGCATCGATATGTCCTTTCCCGCCGATGAACCAACTCGCCACTTCCTAACGATCGCTGCTGAGAACGGGAATTCCAAAGGACCACAAGATGTAGCGACCAAGTAGAGAGTTGTCCAGAAATAGCCGCGCCAGCTGATGAGAACAGATGCAAGTTTCCAGCTACGACCGAGACCGGCCTGGCGGTTCCGATCGGTTTGTCGCCAAATGGGAAGTTTGCCCGGTTTCGTCCCAATCTCCAAATGCCGGTCGTTCGCCCGGGACTCGAAAACTCAGTAGACGCCGCTCCCAAGAGGGATGTTCTTGGGGATCAAGCGCTATCGGTTCTGGTATTTCCAGTTCCGCTGTTTGTCTTCGCTAATCCAATCAATTGCTAGGGCGATGCGTTTATCACGGGTTTCGGTACGCTTGGCATCGGCGATCCACTCAACGTATTCCCGTTTGCAACTGGGACTGAATGCAGCGAAGGCTGCAGAGGCCTTCTTGTTGGCCTTGAGTGCCCTTGTGAACTCAGGAGGCGCCTCGGTTGCGGTTGCAGGAGCCTTGACGACTTTTTGACGGGCGGCGATGGGGCTCGTGTACCGGCCAGAGTCGATGAAGGTTACGGCCTGTCGAAGCAGGCTGAGCATCTGCTTCTCGGCGGGCAGATCTTCAACGCAAACGAGGCGTCCAAGCGAGCCCATAGCATCAGGTTTCAGGACCTTTGCTTCGCGCAGAACTGCGCCGATTTCTTGGCCCCAGAATCCAAAGCTGCAGTGTTCGTTGAAGGCAGACATGTTCGCGAGGATGACGCCCTTGTATTCAAAGAAGGGGCGGCTCCACTTCATGGTTTCGACAACTGAGGGACATGCCTTATGGACCATTTCGCGGATCCGGATGAGTATCGGCTGTGCGAAGACTCTGGACTTCGCGATGTAGGCATCAACACGGGAATCGAGAGTGTGGGTTGGGCTCACGTTCCGCTCCTTAAACATCTGGAGGACATTTTAACTGGGTTTGAGGGATTTGAGTGGTCCACGTCACTTCCGTATTGCGCTGATCCACTCGTAACTGCAGCTTTTAGCACAGAAGCATTGCGTCGGAGCGCGGCTCGGGAATCAGAGCGCTGCTCCGGGCAGTTGGTCGGCGAGGCACCCGTCGCAACGATAGCATTCACACCGCTTCACTCACCGGCTTGCTTAGCTCTGCGTCTGTTAGATAAAGAGGGGAGATTCCCCCCACTGGCACACCATTGGAGAAACCATGACCACACGCACTTCGCTCAAGTTCAGCCTGGCCGCGGCCTTCATGGGCTTGTCAGGCCTCAGTTTTGCTACCCATGATGCCCCGCTGCCGCGACAGGGCAATGACCTCTCCGGCCTTCATGCTTTCGACCTGCGCGCCGGATGCTGGATCTACCACAACCACGTGCTGAAGGAGCGGCTGGCCAACAACCACGACTGGTTCGATTACGATAGCCTCCAGCATCTGTGGATCACCATGGGTGGCTATGGCAACATGGACGACAACGAGATGCGCACGCCGGCAGGCACCTATTATGGTGTAACGGTGCGCACCTACGATCCCAAGACAGGCACCTGGTCCATCTGGTGGTATGACGGCCGCAATCCCTCCGATCTTGACCCGCCTGTGAAGGGCCGCTTCAAGGACGGCGTGGGCACCTTCTATTCCGATGACACCCTGCGCGGCAAACCCATCAAGGTGCGCTTCACCTGGTCGGGCATCACCGCCACCGCCGCCCACTGGGAGCAGGCTTTCTCCGGCGACGGCGGCAAGACCTGGGAGACCAACTGGATCGCCGAGTTCAGCAAGATCGATTGCACAGCCAACTGAGAGAGTCTCCCGCGGCGGATGCAGGATAGATACTGGGGAAGGCCCCAGGGTCTAGGATCGATGCTACTCCTGGTTTGTCGCCCAACTGTACATTGAGCCGAAATCGGGATCATGTACCGTTGGCCGGTCGCTCGGCCGGAACCCTCATGGCCAGAAATGATACTCGGCGGCCAGGTGCATGAAGCGCCGTAATATGCCCGAAAAGCGGGCCTCCGGAAAGCGCCAATTGCGAAGGGTTTTTGGCCACCCCGGCAAACGGTCAAAGAAGGCGTCAAGCGCCGTCTCGATGCGCTGGTCTCCAGCTGGGATGAAGAACCACAGCACTTCTTGTATTTCTTGCCAGATCCGCAAGGGCAATAATCGCTTCCAGTAATCCGAGGACGAGCCTTCACGACTTTGACCGGCGCCGGTCTGCGCAATATCCGCTCCACATCGGTGATGTCTTCCTGTTTTCCGGGTTCGATTCCGATGATTACCTTAATCCCGCGCCGCTCGCATTGCTCGATAATCTCAAGTGCCCGCTGCTCCGTTGCTACCCGGACAGCGGCAGCGTGCTTATCAGTTCCGATTTTCGCCATTCCCGCTCCTGATGCCAAAATACCGCACACGGCTTCCCAATGACACCGCGCCCTGCGGGGTCTTCCGATTCCAGGAAGGAATTCGCGTCGGCGGCATCTCGATTCCCTCCGCTTTTCACTCGACGGCGCAAAGCGCCTGCTCTCCCCGATGTGCCATGACCGTAAGCCCGCAACAAGTCTGATACGACGGTTTGGCGCATAGTCTTGGCGAAACGGAAAGGACATCGCGGCGTTTTCGCGCAGTTCGAGCGCACCAATAACCCTCTTAAGTATTCGTAAGAAAGCGGGCAAAAAACCATGGGCGCGCTCAGGCACGAGTGGAAAAGCAACCTGCTGAATATCTGGGTTCCGCCGGTTGCTGTGCTGCGGTATTGGGTGGGCTGTTTGGCGGCATCGAGATGCAAGGTTGTCGCGATGCAGGCTCGGAAGCGGCGCCAATGCCTACCCAAACCGCAGTGCCTGCTGGATCAATGGCTGAGCCGTAAACCGCTAACACACAGGAAACGATAGGTCATCTATGGCGCTTGGATGCACGCGCCTTGCGGACCGATCGTGTAGTTCTTTCGGAAGCGCGCGGAGGCGGACGAGCGGCGACGTAGCTTGTGATAGGGGATACAGCGAAGTCCATTTCGTTTCCCCATAATTCGAGCGTAAATCCTTACGACTTTTTCTTGACCTCAGTACCGATCAAGCGAGCCGTGTTCCACGCATGGACCGCATAGGCAGTGTGCGGCCGTCTCCGGTTGCCCTTATCCCCCGCACGGCGCCGGGAGATTTCCGAGCTGTGCTGCTTTCATCCGGAGGGGGCTGCCCCTTCGCTCCGATACGAATCTGTCCGGTCTGCCCATCGGGATGCCGGCACATAACCCGCATTCCGAGGACTGTTCGCCATGCCGTGCTCGATCGTCTGCCGCGTTGGGTATTTGTTGTCACTGGTTTTCTTTCGTTCTTCGCAACGTTCGTCGCCAACTCCCCGGCAAGCTCCGCCGCAAGCCGGCGATGCCCCGCGGGGCGTCAGGCGCTTTGCCCGACGGATGGCCCGCGTGCCGAGCGCGGCTCTGCTGGCCGCATGCCTGTGCGCGATTCCGGCATCGGCCGCGACCACGTGGACGGTGAATACCCTCCTCGATAGGTGGGACGGCCCCTGTAGCAGCAGCACCCCCAACAATGACTGCTCGCTGCGCGATGCCATTTTGGCGGCCAACCAGGATAGTGGCGACACCATCGTGTTTGCGCCCGGGCTGACGGGAACGATCGCGCTCCGGCCCGACCTCGCCCTGCCCAAAATCTCGGCCAACGTGACCATCACCGGCCCTGGCGCGAACGTGCTGACCGTCTCCGGCAACTCCGGGAACTCCAGCTACGAGCCGTATTCAGTGTTTACCGTCGCCAGTGGGGTAACCGCCGTCATCTCCGGGCTGACCATTGCCAACGGGCACTACTATGAAGGTGGCGGCATCTGGAACAACGGCACGCTGACGGTGACCAACTGCACCCTCTCCGGAAACTCCGCCTCCGGCGGCGGCGGCATCTTCAATGACCTCGGCACGCTGACGGTGATCAACAGCACCTTCTCCGGCAACTTCGCCACCGGCCCCGGTGGCGGCATGTACAACAGCGGCACGCTGACGGTGACCGACAGCGTCTTCTCGGGCAATTCCAGTGGCGATGGCGGCGGCATCTACAACGCCGGCACGCTGATGGTGACCAACAGCACCTTCTCCGGAAACTCCGCCCTCTACGGCGTTAATGGGGGTTACGGCGGCGGCATCTCCAACGACGTCGCGTTGACGGTGACCAACAGCACCTTCTCCGGAAACTCCGCCTCTAGAGGCGGCGGCATCTCCAACGTCGGCACGCTGGGTGTGACCGACACCACCATCTCCAGCAACACCGCCTCCAACTACGGTGGTGGCATCTACAACGGCTACACGCTGACGGTGATTCACAGCACTGTCTCCGGCAACTCCGTCTCCAGTAGCGGCAACGGCGGCGGTATTTTCAATTTCAGTACAACGAGCAGCACGGTGAAGCTGGCCAATAGCATCGTTGCGGGCAACACTGCTGCGGGCAGCGCCGACGATTTCGATGATCTCCCGACCCCCCATACCGATGATGGCGGCAACTTTGTGGGCTATTTGGACGGCTCGCCGAGCAGTACGGGCGCCGTAAACCTGGCCCCGCTGGGCAACTACGGCGGGCCCACGCAGACCATGATCCCGCTGCCCGGCTCGCCCGCCATCTGCAAAGGAACCACGACGCCGGCGGACGTAACACTGCCCACCACCGACCAGCGCGGCTGGCCGATGAGCCCCTCGACATGCCCCAGCGGACAGGTGGATGCGGGCGCGGTGCAGACGAACGAGCTGACTGTAACCACGCTCACGGACCAGACGGACTCCAGCCCCGATTGCACGAGCGGCACAGGCAGCACCTGCTCACTGCGCGACGCCATCACGGCGGCCAACGCCGAAACCACGAACAACGGGACGGGCGGCGACATCACGTTCGCGACGGCGCTGTTCGTCTCCGGCACGCCGCCAGTCACCACGCCCGGAACCATCAACCTGAGCCCTAACGCCAGCCCGGCGGGAACGGGCAGCGCGCTGGCCGTCACCGGGCAGGTGAATATCCTCGGCCCCGGCGCGAACCGGCTCACCGTCTCCGGGAACGACTGGTGTCAGGTCTTTAACGCCAACGCGGGGGCAACCGCCAGCCTCTACGGCCTCACCATCGAAGACGGAAATGCCGGCATCTCGAATGGCGGCGGCATCATCAACAGCGGCACCCTGACAGTGAGCAACAGCACCGTTTACCATAATGCCGCCGAGAACGGCGGTGGCATCTACAACGGCGGCATACTGACGGTGACCGGCGGCACATTCTCCAGCAACTTCGCCATCGAAGGCGGCGGCATCGGCAACTACGGCGCACTGGCGGTGACCGGCAGCGTCTTCTCGGGCAATTCCGCTGGTTCCGGCAATTCCGGGGGCAACGGCGGCGGCATCGCCAACGGCGGCCCGCTCACGGTGACCAGCAGCACATTCTCCGGCAATTCCGCCAGTGCCTACGGCGGTAGTGGGGGCAACGGCGGCGGCATCGCCAACGGCGACTCGCTGACGGTGACCAACAGCACCTTTTCCGGCAACTCCGCCTCCTCTGGCGGCGGTATCGGCAATGCCGGCACGGTGACGATGGCGAACAGCATCGCGGCCGGCAACACGACGGGCGGCGTGGCTAATTCAGACGACTGCGATGGTTGCGGCACGCTGGACTCGCACAATCTGATCGGCCTGCCCACCGGTTTCATGGACATCAGCCAGATTCTGGGCTCGCTGGCTTCGAGCCCGGCGACGGCCACGGTAAAGACGATGATGCCGCTGCCTGACTCCCCTTCGGCCCCCACGCTGGGCATCATTTGCCGAGGCTCGGCGGTCCTGGCCGTGGACGCCAACGGCAACCGGCTCACCACCGACGAGCGCGGCTTCCCGATGGACCCCTCCTGCCCGTCCGGCACCATCGACCTGGGCGCGGCGCAGACCAACTACACGGCGGTCGCGTTTCTGCAGCAGCCGACGGATACCCTGGTGAGCCAGACCATCTCGCCCACGCCCATCGTCGAGGTGGAGGAGACGAACGCGCTCACCGGCGCGATGGATGGCGTGGGCGGCATTCCGGTCACGCTGGCCCTCAGTCCCGATGGAAGCCCATCCTATCTCTCCGGCACGCCGACCAAGAGCACCGGGTCCGCGCAGACCGCCAATGGCATGGTCAATGAGGCCATTTTTGGCGATCTCGCGGTCAACACCGCGGGATCGGCCTTCAAATTCGCCGTCATTGCGCCGGTTGTAGGCTCGCAGCAGGCCAGCAACAGCTTCAACGTGTCCGGTCAGGTGACGCACTTTTCGGTCAGCGCCACGACGCCGGTAACGGCCGGATCGGCCTCCAGCGTGATCGTGACGGCGCTGGACGCCAACGGCAGCACCGTTCTGAACAACGCCGACCCCGTCCGCCTGACGATCTCCGGCGATAGCTTCTATCTGACGTCGATGACGTTGAGCAGCGGAATAAGCAGCGGACCTGTGACCCTGACGAGAGCGGGAGCCTATACGCTGACGGCCACCGCTCTCAGGCTATCCTCGATTTCCGGCACATCGAACACGATTACGGTGTACCCGGCGGGGGCCGCGATTCTCACAGCCAGCGGAGGCGGCACGTCGCAGGCGGTGTACGTGAACATGGCCTTCGCCACGCCGCTGACGGTCACGGTGACGGACGCCTACGGGAACCCGGTCAGCGGGCAGACGGTGACCTTCACGCCGCCGGCCAACGGCGCCAGCGCGGCGCTCTCCCCCTCAGGCGTCTGCACCACGGCCGTGGACGGGACGTGTTCGGTGATGGCCACGGCAAACAGAACCGCGGGCAGCTACAACGTGACGGCGGCGGTGAGCGGTTTGAGCAGCGTGAGCTTTGCGCTGACCAACAATCCGGCGCCGAACC
>CAZGHZ010000078.1:0-25273 GCA_964525655.1 uncultured Occallatibacter sp. | reverse complement strand
TGCTGCGCCAACAGCTGTTCATCTTCAGAGACTTGTGGGCATGGCTCAACACTCCTCTGGAAGGACCGCCAACCGCAAGACGACTCAGCGAACAGTTGCCGATGCCGCTGACCTGGTAAGCGAGAGTTGGACAGCAGCAAAACAAACCACAATCAGATAAACCAATTACTCAGCGCTTACACGCCAACTATTTGGACAGCAGGATACCCAGCACGCAGAAACCTATCCCAGAGCAAGTCCTCGACAGAACCTGTCGCTACCGGCCAGGGGAGATGGCCATGTCCTTTGAAATCAACTACGCGGATCTACAGAAATCGCTTTCTTGGACAAGAGTGCGAATAGCCGACGATCCAGACGCGACCTGGATTCAAACGGCGGGTACAGGTGGGCGAACACCCCAGAATTGAAGTAGTTCCATACGGCACTATTCTAAATCGAGCGTCCAGGGTATCCGGTTCCAGGGGCTGACCGGGTCGACGAGGAGCTTCGTGTAGGTGTCGCGCATCTGCCGGCCGTCCTTCAGCGTCTGATCGAGAGACCAGAACTCGCGCCCGATCAGATAGTTCTCGCCCAAATCCTGCCAGGAACTGAAGGTCTGCTGCAGAATGCGCGCTGCGGGAAGGATGCGGGACCAGGCCTCGTCTTCCGTCAGATAGCCCACGGTGTAGCCCTGGCGGCAGAGCATGATATAGCGCGCATAGTCCCAGCCCACCAGACTGCGGAAGCCAAGCTTCTCGTAATTACGCCGGGCGACCAGAAGGCTGTTCGCATCGTCGCGGCTGAGAGTGACGACGATCCGATTCAATTCATCCTGCTGCAAGCGGGAAGCGCGTGCCCCCAGTTCGGCGAATTCTTGTCGATGCCCACCATTCTCAAGCCAGGTGAGGGACTTGAGTAGATCCTCGCGGTTGTGGATATTCCACCATCTTTCCATCCTGGCCTTGCAGGCAACTCTTTGATCTTCCGTAAGAGGTACTCCGGCAAGCGTATCGTGGCGCTGGCGACTGAATTCGGTGAACAATGCCGATGCCGCCAACGCCCATTCCCTTTGTCTTCGCGCGGCAGCGGGCGCTTGGGAACCGGATGGGCGCTGGGGTGAAGCTTTCGCCGGGGCAACTTCGGGGAGAATTTGTCTTTGCAGACCGATGCAATGAACGAAGCCGAGTTTCACCGGAGGATCGATGCTGGAGATGCCACACCAACTGCCATCGGCGTTCATCACCGACCAATTGATGCGGACGAGAACGCCGTGGGCCAGAGTGCTGACAATATCGCCGTCTGTGGACATGGTCCGGTATACCGGAAGAGAGTCATCAGAGACGACGCCGCAAGCTTCTTGCGCCGCGGCAACGCAGACTGCGGTGGGCATTAAGAGGGCTAGAAGAGTAATGAGCGGAGAAAGGGGCGAAATAACGGTTCTTGACCAAGCAATGCTGTGGACTTCCCGCACCATGGAAGTAATATAGCAGCCAAATCGGGGATCGTGTACGGTTGGGCGACATCAGGATCTTCTCATCTTAACCCTCTGCTGATCCGAGTTCGTGCATCGTGGTTGTGGATGAATTCATGCTCTGACGACAACCACTGCGTGAATTCCAGGAACGAATTGTTCCGAATGCCCCCGACTTTGCTCTCCGCTCAGCTGGGGCCAGCTGACGGAAATATGCTCATTGCACGTTTAGACTCAACGTCGTGGTGGCCGTTGTCGTGCCTGAAGTGGCGGTCACGGTAATGGTATAGCTCCCGGGTGTCGTGCCGGGATCGGTCTTCTTGGTGCAGCCGCCATCGCCTCCGCCACCACCCCCACTATTACTTCCGCTGCCACCGCACGAAACCACGCCCATAGTCAGAGCCAAGAACAAGACGAACATGTCGAGCATTGTCCGCCGGCGGCGCCGACGGGCCGGAATTCCAACGAGCAGCACGCAGGCGAGAACTGCGCTGCCTTCCGCGTACCAAGGTATCGTCTTTTTCCGGAGGTTGGCCGAGACACAACTGGTAGAGGACGCGGTGGTGGAGATGGTGAGAGTTGCCGAGCCGGAACTTACGCCGGTGATGCTGACCGGAGTGGTCGTGCCAAAGCTGAGCGTGGGAGCATCGACAGCGCCCGAGGGGCTGGACGTGACGGAGGCGGTCAGAGCTACGGAACCTGTGAAGCCTCCGCTTGGGATGATGGTGATGGTGGAGGTGTCTCCGGTGTTTGCGCCAGGAGTAACTGTGACGGATGTTCCGGCGAGGCTAAAGGTAGCCGGAATCGCCGTAACAGCGACATAGGTGTCTCCAGTTGACGGATAATAATTGGCGTCGCCGCTATAAGTGGCGACGATAGTGTCGCCACCGATGGGCAAGGTGTTTGCAGGAATCGTGAAGTGGGCCGAGCCCCCTATCAACTGAGTTGACGGTGATGTGTATGCAGTTCCACATGAGAGGCTGACGGTGCCAGTTGCGGTCGCGAGTCCGCCACCGGCCGAGACGCTAATGGTCAATAGCTGATTGACGACGATGGTCTGCGCGGATGCTTCAAGGTAAACGACTGGATGAACAAAGGTATTGACGGTAACCGCGCCGCTCCCGCTGGTGTAGTTGGAGTCGCCCAAGTAGCTTGCTGAGATCGTAATTGGCCCGCTATACGGATTATCGGTCATGAACGTGGCAGCGCCGTTTGTGAGCGGTTCGTAGAAGAAATAACCGTTTCCAGTTCTACCAATGAATATATAGACAGAACCCGTTGGGACAGGGTCTCCGACGGATCCGCTCACGGCAATTGTGGTTGAAAAAGGAGGGGACACTGTCGTCGTGGGTGCAGTGATGGTCACTGTAGGCTTAATCGTGCCAGAAGAGTGCACGGTGACAGATGCGGTGCCAACTTCTGGTGCGTAATTGCTGTCGCCGTTGTAAACCGCGGAGAATGTGGCCGTCCCGAGTGACAGGGAGTTGGCGGGATAGTTGAATGTGGCTGTTCCGTTCACGAGGGTCTCGGTGAGCTGAAAAGCGGTGCTGCTACTGGCGGTGACTGCGACTGACCCGGTTGGAAGTGGTAGGCCTGCGATAGGAGTCGGGGTAACGGTGACTTGGAGAGACTGATCGGGAGTGATGGTGGATGCGGAAGGTGTGACAACGACCGCCGTGTTGGCTTTTGTGAGGGTTACAGCGACGGCCGGCGCAGTAGATGCGGCGTAGTTGGCATCTCCGCCATAAACCGCTACCAGATTATAGGTTCCTGCCGGCAGGCCCGAAGGTGTGAGGAATGCGACACCCTGGGCGGAAGTTTTGCCGCCGGCTGCAGTGCCCTCCATCGGCGCTGTTCCCACGACGGTCGAGCCATTCATAAAGGTCACAGTGCCTGTGGGGGCAGCGCCGGCGCTGTCGCTTGAGAGCTGGATGCCAACCACAACTGGAGGGGTTGAGGATTGGAGAAAGGCAATCAGAGTGGTGGCAGCGGGAACAATAGTGATCGGATAGGGGGCGCTGGTGCTCGCCTGGAAGCTGGCGTCACCCGGAAAGGATGCGATGAGGCTGTTGGCGCCTCCAGGAAGCAGGGAGGTTGCTAACTCAGCAACGCCCTGAGAATTCAGGGCAGCCGTCCCGAGAGATGTTGTGCCGGCCTGGAAGCTGATGGCTCCGGTCGCCACCCCATTTGGCTTTGCGGCCGATGCGCTATTGCCAAAGGGCTGGGCGTCAATGGTCGCATTGAAGCCGTAAAAAGGTGTTGTTGTTTTCTTCCCTGTTGCTGGATCGGTGAAGGTGACGTTGGTGATCGTCGTGGTGCTGGTCTCGGGAGCGACAGTGACAGAGATGGCGTTGGAGTCGCTGGCGGCAAAGGTACTGCTGCCGCCGTAATGCGCCGAGACGTTGTATGCTCCGCCGGGCAAGGAGTTGGTTGACCCGGTGACGGTTCCGTTGGCTAGGGCGAAGTTGGCGATGCTTTCGTGATCGGGGAGGACCGCGGGGCTGAGGTTGTCGACCAAAGAGAGTTCGCCGGTGGGAGTGCCGCCGGCACTGGTTACGGATGCATTCACCTGAACGCTCTGGCCGTGAGTGATGTTGATTGGAGTTGTTGATCCGCTGAGTTGGAGCGACGAGGATGTGGCGATGAAACTCGCCACCGGCCAATTACTCACAAGCTGAATGGCATTTACACTACCCAGCCCACTGGCAAGGTCGTATCCGGTTGAAGCGTTGTAGCCGGTCATGAAGTAATAACCGGCTGAATTCTGGCTGCAGCCGCTGGTGCCTGGGGCGCAGTTGACGGAGTTGTCCCCAGTAGTGACATCGTGGAAGACGGCTGCGTAGTTTGTTTTGGCCAGATCGTAGATGGCGTAATCGGCCTGCCCGAGACGAGCGCCAGTCTTCTGCTCCACCAGGGCCAGCATGCCGGCGAATGCTGGCGCGGAGGCTGAAGTTCCGCCCACACCGGTGAGATTGAAGTTGTTCCCCGTGGCACCGCCAGTACAATCGACGCCGATTGCATCCTGGTCGGTGCATACACCCCAGACTGCTCCGTAAAAACCACCGCCAGCCAAAAAGGAAACATCGGGCAAATTGCGGCCAGTTCCAGTTGCAACAGAGGATTGCCATCCGGGCACCGGGTAGATCGAGCTGATGCCACCTCCGCCGGCCACGATGCTGTTGTCACTCACGTTTCCGCTAGTGGCAGAGACTGGATTGTTCTCGGATACGCTCGTGTTGGGAAAGGTGGAATCGTTCCAGGGCTCTTCGGAAATGTATTGGAGTGCACTGCGATGGTTTAGCAGCGTATTGGTTGTATTCACGTAATAGGTGAAGCTGCTGGGGAAATTGCTGTACAAGACATCGAAATCCGTGCCGCCGACGGAGATGTTGTAGGGCGTGGAAGCGAAGCCGTTGACCGCCAAACCGTGCGAAGCAACGGACGCCGTGTTTTGGTCATCGCATCCGGTCGGGCCGCTGTCGCCCGCTGAGACCGTAATTGCAATGCCCTGGGCTGCAGCCTGTTCCCATAGGTTGAGGATTTGCTGGTTGCCGGCAGTGCCTAGCTGCGATTCACATTCGCCGAAGCTAACATTCAGGATGTCGGCCTGGTTGTCGTCGAGCGCGCGCTGAATCGCAAGCAATAGACCGGGCTCAAGCGATGTATCCGCGGCAGTGTAGAGGATGATGTTGGCGTTTGGGGCGATGCCCCCGGAGACCTGCGTGTCGAGATATGCTTCGATCGCGTCGCCGGTTTCACCGGGGTCGTCTCCATCGACAACCACCGTCGTGGGTTTGGGGGCGAGCCCAAACGTGGCACGATAGTTTGTGTTCTGCGTCAGGTCCATATTGGAATCGCCAGCGATGCCGATGGTGACGCCGGTTCCATCGTAAACTGGCCCGGTAAGATTGGCATTGAGGGCAGTTGGGGTGTTATAGATGGTGGCTGCGTCCTGAGGGCCGAGGAAGATGTAATAGCCGTTATATGCGCTGCCCACGGTGTAGGACGGGGTGATGGAACTTGTTTCTGGATTGTAGGTGCCACTCGGGCCCCGGACGAATTGCGCTTTTGGCTTGAAGCTATTAAGAGCCGCTAACCCTGCAACCACAGGAGACAAAACGCTAGGTATTTGCGGGTCAGATGCGTTCGCCCAGTATTGCTGTCCTCGAACTAGGTAGCTGTGGATTGAGGTGTGGAAGGTGTTCTCAACCTGTTTCACCGAACCGGAAAACTCAATTGCCATTCGTCCTTTTGAGACCTTGCCCACCGTGAATCCGTGACTGGTCAGCCAGTCTTGTATGGGTCGAAGATCCGCGTCTTCGACGCCGAAACGCTTGCCGAACTCTTCTGGGCCGAGGAAATGACGGAAGTTCGGCGAATTTGAATCCTGCACGGATTGGAGCCATGTCTGGAGTTCAGCTTCCTGTTGTGCGCTGCGGGAGAGAACCAGGACGAGGCGGTTTGCAGACATCGATGCGGGCGCCGGACCCTGGTCGAATTCCGACCGTGCGAGTGGATGCGTGCTGCCATGCAATGTTTTAAGAGAGGATTCGTCAATGACGGCAGCTAGTCGAGGTTGCCGGAATGATTGCGCTGAGTCCTGAGCGACCGATGGGAGAGCGGAACAGAGGAACGATGATAGCAAGAGCGTGACACAGGGGAAGAACAAGCTACGTTGCACGAACACACTCAAGATACCCTCTCTATGAAGCCATAGTCTGGGTCAACATCGCGTACTTCAGGACCAGAGCCGATGAGCCTTGGAAATATGCAGGGATTGTAACAGAATTCCAGCAAGAAGAGAGTGGTGCCTTTAGCGTTTTCATTGCGCTACCGCGGAGTTCTGGTTGTTTTACCGGCAGTCCGCCGTGGCGGGAATCGAGCGCCCGGCAGGCAATTTTAAGGATCGTGAGAGGATCAACGGCCGTGGGACGTGATCGCGGTCGTGATCGGCCATAGGTACAAGACCCGGTTCACGGTCGACTTCGGACGGCTCCTGGGGAGAAAATCTGTCAAAGGGACGAATTGGTGACCAACCGTCCGGAGCGGCCGAATCGCAGTTCTCGGGGAGAGTGTTGATAGAATCTCGGCGAAGCATAAATGGGGGTATTCTATGTGAACTACACCACAAGCCTGGGTCTGGATCGGCGACTCGCACTAGAAGCTTGCCGAGTCTACTTGAGCCTCTAAAACATCCTTCGAACTCATGCTGCCGAAGTTGCGAAACTGCTGCACTTTGCGCAGTGAAAACGCCGTCGAGCCGCTCAAAACGCGAAGACGGAAGCAATCCAGGCCATCCACATCCTCAGCCCAGATCGCCGGCCGCTCATCATGCTTGGCGGTGGCAATCTCGATATTGCTGAACTCGACGTTGCGTGCATGACGCAAGAAGAACCCTGTCGCAGGCAGCGTTCCGAACATACTCGCTTCAGGATAGCTGCGTTCATTCTCCGGCGGCCGAAGGGTAGCCCATTCGGAGGGCCCTCCACCAAGCTGATGGAGATAGACGTCGCTGATCTTGATATCTTCGATCGGTGACCCGGGGATGCCACTGAGGATCGAGGGATACTCGGCCACGGCTTCGGAGCTAGTCACATTCGAGATTGTGACACGCCGCAGAATGCCGGGTTGAGTGCCTGCGGGGCCGCGCAGCCGGCTGCCGAGACGAAGGAAGAATGGTGGATGCACCACGCCGCGCATGGAGAGATTGGTGATCGCGATGTCCTCGATTGATCCGCCATCCACCGTCTCCAGGGCAAGTCCACGGCACTGGTCGAAGACGCAATTGGAAATCGTAATGTTCTTGAAGCCGCCATTGGACTCGGTGCCACACTTGATGCGGCCCGAGGCCTTCCGCACCTGCGAGTAGATAGTCGGCTTCCACAGGCCGCTCAGCATGCTCCCATACTCGTAGGCGCCGGTGACATAACAATTCGAAATGGTCACTCCCTCGGTGGCGCGCGCATAGCCCAAAGCAAGGGAACTCTTGGGACATATTGCATCGTCCCACGGGGAGTTGACAGCGCAGTCGGAGACGCGCACGTTGCGGCAGCAGTCGATGTCGATGCCATCGCGATTGGTATCGATCTTGAGTTCATCAAGGACGACATTGTCGACGCCGGTGAGCAGAATAGCGAAGTGGCCGCCCATAAGAATCGAGATATTACGAATGGAGACGTTGCGGCAGTTCTTCAGCGAGATGGTTTTATTGCCAACACCGGGGTTCTCTGCGCGCGGAAGGCTGTCGGAATCTCCTCGGCTCAATCCCTTACCCCAGATGAGTCCGGGGCCGGAGATCGAGAGGTCCTCAAGCCCCTCGCCATAGATCAAGCTATTGGCCCAGTGGTTGTGTCCGTAGTCCTGATAGGCTTCCCAGGGTTGTGCTGGCCCGGCGGAATCGTAGCCTCCCGTCGTCGTCCCGGAATCGGGCACGCTCGCCGCGAGGATGGTTGCGCCATGCTCAAGGTAGAGGCCGACGTGGCTCTTGAGCCGGATGGTATAGCAGGCATAAGTCCCAGCCGGGAACCACACCGTGCCGCCGCCCTGCGCTGCCGCTACGTCAATCGCCCGATTGACAGCTGGCGTATCGATTATCGAGCCATCGCCCCTCGCACCAAAGTTGCGGACGTTTATTAAGCCCTGTGAAGGCATGCTCGCCGGTCCGCCTGGGGTCTCTGCTAATGCATCCTGCGTTACCAGGCTAACCGGATGCATGACGGCCAGGCCGCCTATTGCATTTTGTAGAAAGGCTCTGCGGATCAATGCGCTTCTCCCGTGTTGAATCGTCCTGCTCTCTTTCTTCGGTTGGTTGTGCCCCTGCGCGCGGCGTCGCGGATTGAAAAGCGTGGAGCTCCCACATATTATCAACCAAGGGGCAGTCGCTGATTGGGGTGGATTGCGGCGCGGCGCAGCGCACAGACCCTGGGACTTTCCACACGCAAAATGGGCCGGCCCGCATCGCAGGTTGGCCCATTCTACCGATCCTTCGCATTGGTTCCACAGTCCGCGGAGCGATAGCAAAAAGCAGCGTCTCAAAGCTAGATTTCGGCAAGTTGATCGACCAGGACCGCCTTTAGCCTTGGCTTGTGCACTTGGATGCGGTCCTTGTACTCGACAAGGCCCAGGTTGCGAAAACGGTTCATGAAGAAGCTCACGCGAGACCGGGTTGTGCCGACCATCTCCGCCAGTGTCTCTTGCGTAACCGGAGGAATAAGGGTCTTGGGTTCGTTCGGCTTCCCAGAATCCGCCATCAAGAGGAGAGTACGCGCCAGCCGCTTTTCGCTGGAGTTGAAGATCTGATCTACAAGATCGGCCTGGGAGCGCATGCCGCGGGCTACCAGAAACGCAAGGATCTGGTAGCAGAGAGCTGGCTCCTCGTGCATCGCGCGAATCATCTCCTCCCGCTTGATCTCGATCGCGCTACATGTATTCAAGGCCGCAGCGGTTGCCAGGCGCAGCCCTGGCAATATAGCCAGCGACTCTTCTCCAAAATAGTCGCCAGAAGAGAGAAGCGCGATAGTGGCCTGTTTACCGTTCGGCGAAACGACCGCAAGTTTTGCACGGCCCTCCTTGAGACTGAAAACCGAGTCTGCCGGATCGCCCTGGGTGAAAAAGACCTGTCCGGGTTTCAATTCAACCACCCTTCGAAGAAGACCCATGCTTGAAAGAAAGGCGGCGGGGTCAAGCGCTTTGTTCTTGTCGCTCATCGATGTTTTTCCTCCTTGTAGGCAATTTGATCGACGTGGACTTTCTTGCTTTGGGCGCCAGCCAGATGGAATCAATTTGTGGATGGTGAACCATTGACACAAGAGCACAAAAGAAACTGAACGAAAACTGGCACACTCCAACGTCAGGCTGAGATTCAGGCTGATTGCCGCAACCCTCTCCCCTGCGAGCGCCCAAACCCCGACAACCGCTCAGGCGCTCGCAAGGTCCTCATTACAGCTGCTACTCCGCACCCCTCGCCACACATCGGATGCATAACGATAAGCGCCGATGTCGTCGGAGTTACTGCTTGCGAGCATGCACTACATATCGCTCCGGCGCCGCGCCGATAAAGTGAAACGGATAGCAGGTCACGAGGGTCAGAGAGGATCCGGTCGTGGGAGCCACGATGCCGCCGTCGCTGGGAGCGGTGATCTGTATCCAATCCACTTCGTAGCGAGTTAGTCCCGATGCGGCCTGAATGTGGATTTCGTCACTTGCGCGAATGTCTTTCAGATCGCGAAAGTAGGTATCGCGGTGCCCGGCGATTCCAATATTTCCCAACTCTCCGGGAAGCGCGGTTCCTTCGATATGTCCAACACCGAGCCGCAGTGTCTGCGATGTGGCTCCCTCGAGAACTGCCACTGACATTCCAAGCCTTGGTATCTCAATTCGGCCCAGAACGTCGCCATCCTTGACAACAGTCCGGGACGGGTAGCCACTGCGAAGTTCTTCCGAGTGCATTTGTCGATCGAGGGTACTGTTTGCGGCTTCCTGGTAGAACCTTGCTTGGAGCAGAGTAATCGCGACATAAGAGAGCATAAGCGTCCCAACGATAAGGAAAATCCCCCGCGTCCAACGCATGAACCGTTGGATGCGCTTTGCGAACATCTCTGGCTCAGTTATGGTCAACATGGCCGACTGTCTCCAATACAGGTAATTTGAGCGCCAATGGAACGGAGTGACCAGCCCTTGTACGGACCGATAAGCATCCCTGCCCCGGCGCGCCAGCCTTCACCGCGATGGACCGATACGCGCGAACCCGCGTTGTCATCGTGGAACCGCAGGCCAGAGTGTACTGATTGCGGATATCGCGAGCGATCCCTTCGCTGATTGAGACGATGTCTTTCGACGATTCGGGAAAGGCCATGCGCCGAGGCGCAGAGGCATTTCTCGGCGTAATGCGCATTCGGATGTTGAAGAGCTGCGGGAAATCCCCGCCCGTTTCTCTTGGCGCTCTTCGCGCGGATGCGGTCATCTGAGTTATCCGTCCAGTCCTTCAACGCAATCTAACTCGGACGCTTTGCAAGTCCTCGCGCGTGCATCGACTAGGGAGGCGATACTCGCGTACCGCTTCCTTCGACCTATCGTTTCCGGCTAACTTGTGGTGTTTTGCGATCCACCCCTTAATTGATTTGAACCGCGTGCTTCAAAAGATCTGAGATAAGAAAGCCGCCGCCCAGCATAAGCAGTCCAACCAGCCCAATCAGGGGGAGATTACTGGCTGTCGAAGGCAGCGATGTGGCGACAGCGGGCACCGGCTCGGGCGCTTGGGTAACTGCTGCCATCTCGGTGGGAGGCGCTTCAACAACCTGTCCCGTATCGATCGTTTCACCCATTGGGTTGACCGCCTCGACGGAGGACGTCTTCATATCCTCGGCGGGCGCGGACGCCTGAACCGCGGGGGTCGAAAGCACGTTCTCATTGGTTTCCGCGGCCAATTGGATGGCCTTGGGCCTGGAATAGACAAATTGGTCGCCCCATTCACGGCCCGGATAGAACCATGCCTTCAAAGCCTCAGGCTGCCCGGCGGGCCGCTCCTGAAAGGTGATGAC
The DNA here is from genome assembly GCA_964525655.1 of uncultured Occallatibacter sp. Classification (GTDB taxonomy): domain Bacteria; phylum Acidobacteriota; class Terriglobia; order Terriglobales; family Acidobacteriaceae; genus Telmatobacter. The sequence continues at coordinate 14,284 of CAZGHZ010000078.1, read as the reverse complement.
CGATTTGTCGGTAGCCTTCAAACGATAGTTGGGAATCGCCAGCATGATGGTGAACACATGGGTTTCGTCCTGGTTTGAAATCTGGACGATGTGACGGTCCGAGGGCGAATCCATGACTTTGAAAACATAGGTGCCGGCCGGCAATACCTGGGCGCCAGAGCCCCCAACTTCGACTGGCCCGCTGAAGGTGACGACAGTCTTTCTGTTGAGATCGTCGGCCTTTGCTGACGGCGCGACGAATAAACAGAGTACGGTAAGGGAGAGTCCTGTTCCTAAACCTCTTAGCAATGTCATAGTTCCTCCATTCAGTGTCATAGCTCCTCCTTTCAGTGTGATAGTACCTCCATTACTTCTTCCGACTCACTTCTACGGCGGTCGTCATGCGGTCTCTATGCTGTCAGCATCACTGAGATCGCACTCCGGAGGATCCTGCAGCCTGGGGTCCGCGGCGTGTCGTTATCGGGCAGAGAAGGCCATGGGCGGTAAGGAATCGTTGCGAAGTTGCATGAAAGCTTACCTCCTGTTTGGGGAAATGAGCCCTCCTAGCCCTGATTGAAGCAAATGGCGTTCCAAACTGTAAGGTCACGCAAACATGGAAGATGATCGATACCACAGGACAACAGTCGTGAACAACCGGAATTTCTTACATGGTCAACTGTAAGAAGTTACTTTGCAGCGCAATTTCAGAGCTCGTTGATGAATCTTCTCCAATTTGAACGTCGATCGCATCGCCAGGCTTAGTTGGCGATACGCGCCACGACGGAGGACTTGGGTCGAGGCCGAGAGGCACTCGCGTCGGCCGGAGCCATCAAACCCAATGAGGCGGTCATCCGCGAGGCCGCCAGCGCTGGAGATTGGAATTGCAGCTTCCATCACCTGGCCGACCTTCAGTCCCGTGTACGCCGAGGCGACCGTGAAGATCACGCACAACACAATGCCCCAGATAATTGATCGCGGCGTGAGTTCCGGCATTCTTGCTTCTGCGGAAACAATGGGCTGGTAGGATTCGTCGGGCTTCAACGGCCGGGCGTCGTTTTCTGGAAGAGATCTTGTTTCGTTCTCAGTCATCGATGGACGGCCCTTCTGACAGCTCCAAATTGAAGCGCCTTGGCTTACATGATCCCCAACTAGCCTCTGGGCTAATTCGATTTCCGGGATGCACCATGAAGCTCAGCGCGACCGCGCTGTGGAATCAAGCGTGAGATTCCCATTGGCCAGTGACAGCCTTTCCCTTGAAAGGCAATAGTTTTTCCGAAGAAGCCAGTGAGTTATGTTAATGGGGATGAACTCCCATGTGGAGCTGCCGGAGATTCCTTTTCTGTCCCAGATTCGTTCGCGCTGCCCGAGTGTTGCACGGCATGGACTCAACTGCACCCAGGGATGCTGAAGTGCCCTGGTTTCATCGGACAAGCCGTCTCAAGGCCCGACGTTCAGAAGAATTCCGATTCACTCGCCCAAGGAAGACCGGCACAACCAATTCGGCAAGTGGCGTGGAATCTGTCGGATGCACTTTGATTGACGGAATGGCCAGACGCCAAGGAGCTTCCGGGGGTAAATTGATCTTCTGGACTGAAAATGAATGATTCTGGGGTTTCGGGGACGAAGACCTGGCCATGTTGGTAATCGATTCACCGGCAAGTGTTTACCTTTGAGGAATTGGCGAACAGCCTATGACGCAACCGGGACCACAAGAAAGGCCAAGACGAATCTGGGAATGTGCCTCGAAATTCGCCAGTTGGCAGCCATGAGCTTGAGTTACGCGATGCAAATGGCGGATACCTCGTAATCTTCAACGCGCGGTATCGTGAATTGGAGCATTTGGCCTTCTAAACTGAAAACTGCACTTCGCCCAGCCTGGATAAGTTCGACGGACTTGACCCGTACCCCTAACGGCAACTTCATCCGAACTGTTTGTGGACCGAGCGGGTAGACAGACTGCATCCAGCCATGATGCGCATTGGGGTTGGTGTAGTTGAGCAGATGCAAGGCGTATCCGGCGGGTGTTTCCCAACCGAGCATTTCGATGAAGCCGTCGCCCTCAACGTCGACGATACGCTCGTCGCGGGTGATCCAACGGATGGTGTTGTGAAGCAGGCCGAGTAGATCGCCGTGCCCGGTGAGCCAATAGGTGCGTTCTATGTCTCCAGGGAAGTAGGCCGTGCGGCTAGCGCCGGCTTCACGCAGCACAACGGCAGGCTCATCGGAGTTTGAGAGCGGCGGATAGGCCAGCTCTGGCGGATACCGGACGAAACCCGGAACCACAGTGAGCACTGGATCCTTCACGGGCTTGAGCGGAATTCGATTCTGTGCACCGGGCAGCCAGTTGGTGTCGCTGAAACCTTCAAGAATGGGGTGCCGTCGATCCGCTTCCGGTTTTTCAATGCGGGCATAGTAGGCATTGCCGTTGGTGCCAATCGCATCGCCAGCCTTGCTGAGTCCAAGCACGTCACCAAGCCCAAAATCTGCGCGCCGATTAAGATCTTCGTCGTAGAGCCCTGTCTCGAAGCTGGCCATGATTGATCCGCCGGAGTGCGCGTACTCCCTTATCTGTTGACACTGACGGTCGCTCAGCATAGCGATATTCGGCAGCAAAAGAGCGCGATACTTGCTCAGGCCTTCGACATCGAGACGATCTTCATGCACGAAGTCGAATGCGAAACGGCCTCTGAGGAGAACTTCATAAATGCCCTGCGTGGTCTCGTGCATGTATGCGAGTGAGCGCGCCGTCGCGGGGCCGGGGTAGAGAAGCTGAGTGCTTTGCCCCATTACCACTCCGATGTTGGCGATAGAGCGGCGGGGGGTGAAATGAGCATCATGCTTGGCGGTCCAGCGGAAGTAGTCGGCACCGATCTTTTGCCAGCGCCGGTCTTCGCCAAACCCCTTTTCTGATCCAATGAAGTGAAGATAGGGAACCATGCCGGAGGCCAGGGTCTCATTCAACCACATCCTGATCTCGGCAGGACTCTTCGAGCCATTGCGCCACGCCACCGTGCCGGTTGAATACGCGGCGGTAAGATTCGTGGCGAACTTCCCACCCATCACCGCATTGCATACGCGGCCTTGCAACGTGCATCCCCACACGGCAGAGTCTTCAGAGGTACGTCCCTGGTTGTCGCCCTGGAACCAAGCGGCAACCTCGCCCAGCGCGGCTAGATTCGGGCCGCCGCGCACATTGCCGCCCGAGTTGGCGAAGAAGAAGCTGTCCGGCTTCTTCTCTTTGGCGATGGCGTCATACTTCTGCCAGAGCTTCAGAACCCGGCTCGTGAAAACTCGCCAGAATGCCGGAGTGCCGGCTGCCGGCAGCTTGCTGCATATTGCGCAATGACACTTCGGTAAGCTACCGAGAGGCGGCCAACCGTTTGTGTAGAAGCAGTCGACATCGTAAAGCGAGTTGACCTCTCGCATGATCGCTGGGACGTAATCGTCCATATAGGTGGAGAACATGCACGTCTTGAAGAGGCGCGGCTCCTCTGGACTGAATTGCACTGAGCCATCCTGGTTGCGCATGGCCCACTCCGGATAGGCCTCGAGCGCATCGCCCCAATTGAGGTCGGGACTCATACGCGCGACAACGTGCATGTTGCGCCTCTTTGCGGCGGCCACGCACTCACCAAAGAAGTCGCGGTTGTTGAGGAACTTTCCGTGGCGATGGAACTTCACCTTAGATGGATAGAACGCGAGTATGCCGGTGACGCTGATAAACACGACGTCTGCCTCTGCCTCATGCCAGTAATCAGCCCACTCTTCGATGTTCATTACGGCAGGGTCGTGCTCGGTCATATTGCTCTGCGCTACGCGATGGACCCGCTTCTGCCATGGCTCACTTGCGGGGTCAACAGGTGCAAGCCGCTTTGGCAGTGAGACGAGACTCCTTGTAGATGCGCCAATGGCGACAACTTCTTCTGCGCGAAGCGCCGAAGCCGAATCGAGAGTTTGTAGCGCGGCTGAAAATGGAATCACAGCGGCGCCAGTTTTGAGGCCATTCTTTAGAAAGTTGCGGCGATTTATCATGGGTACTCTCCGTATTTCTTCCGCGAGGGAAGTGTAACCGACAACGAGGAGGTTGGACTACCTTGCACAGCGCACCAATGCAGTTCAGTCATCGGAAGTTGGCCGTGCTTTTCCTTCCGATGGATGCAATTCACCGAGTTGTGGTTCGATCGTCTGAAAGACAAACGCTGGGGCTCGGGATGAACGGCCTCCTGCTCGACACTTGCCACTCGGTCCTATCTGAACGGCCAACCATAGGGGGTAACCTCTAGCAGACGCCAGCGACAGTTGGCGAAGGTACAGATTGCGCAACCGCCCGACTTCTGCAATACTCCGTGTGCCCGACAGTCCCTTGAAAGCTTGAGTCTGAACGCCATGAACCCTCTTTACATCAAGATCTCGCGACGGCTGGTGCCGTTTCTGATGCTGCTCTACCTCGTGGCTTTTCTCGACCGCGTGGACATCAGTTTTGCCAAATTGACCATGAACCACGACCTGAAGATCGGTGACGATCTCTTTGGGCTGGCGGCGGGTATTTTCTTCTTGGGCTACTTTCTGTTTGAGGTTCCCAGCAATCTGGCACTCCTCAAACTGGGCGCGCGACGCTGGATCATGATCCTGATGACTTCACTTACTGGAGGTCTACCGAACAAACAAATCGCTTCCGTGAAACGTTTGCGCCGGAGATCATGCGGATGGAGTTTCGGCTTGCCGAACTTGAAAACCCACTCCGGCAGCATGGAATTCAACTTGGGCAAGTTGCGGATCGCAAGACTGACGTTGATGAACTGAAGAGAGTCTCTCTCGTCATGCGCGCACAGAGCTATCGCCGTCGGCTCTTCTCTGAATTCGACCGGGCAAGACAGGTGTTCTTGCCATGAGCGGGGCTCCGGTAGCTTCAAAGGTCGCGGTGATCTCGGCGGAAGAGCCGACGCTCTTCGACTCTCTCGCTCGTCTCGTTCCCGAAGAATTACAAACCGCGTATTATCGGGTACTTGCGCATACACGCACACTCAGTCCAGACGATGAGATGCTACGCATTCTCGAAGCGATGGGCATCTTGGCTCTGCTCACATGCCACACACCCAAGGATATTGCCGACGAGCGCGAGCGGATTCAAGAGATATTTGATCTTCATCAACAGCTTTCTGGCGAAACCCGGGAGAAGATGCTTGGCTATGTCCACGAGTTGGATTCGCGGATTTCCGCGCTGCCCGGCGAGCTCGAGGCCAGCCTTGATCCGAAACAGATCGCGAAATTGCTTGGTGAAAGCCCGCGCCAGAACTTCCTCAAGTCGGGCATCCCGGCCACTGCCGAGGGACTACAAGCGGCCAGCGCCGCCATGACGAGCGTCCAACAGGAACTCTCATCGGCGATGCGCAAACTATCGGATTCGCAAAGTGGAGTGATCGCCCAAGTGGAATTTGCAAACAACCGGCTGATATATTCCATCGAAAGACGGGCAAAAACCATTGACGCACTCCTGCATGAATGGAAGAGCGACGTGCTGCGTAGATGGATGCCTCTCGTGTTTGGCGCGGCCCTTTCGATCGGGTTGTTTTCGGGTATGTGCATACGAGGTTGGCGGGATTCGGTTCCCGCGGCGACGGCCACGCCGACGTCAACGGCGGTACAAGCCGTTCCAGTTCCAGTCCCGCAAGAGGACGCCACGCCCGTCGGCGATCCCAAGTAGCGACAAAGTTGCCACAGGAATTTCAGAACCGGAAATGAGCATGAACAATAAGGGAGCTTGCCATTGCTCGAAGGACAAAAGGATCATGAGCGCCTGCCGCACTAGACCCATGAGCGATTGATTCATGACTCAAGTGAGCCTACATGCGGTTCACTGCGGGGTAACGGACTTGGCTGTCGGCTGATTCTCCGGGCGGGGATTCGGTAAGGTTCGAAGGTACGAAAGCAGCATCTCCATCTCCTCGCTGGTCAACTCAGCCGGCGGCATCCCCCCGGCCTTCATTTTGTCAGTCGGCTTCGCAAGGACTGATTTCAATTGCGAATCGGAAAGCTGGGCTACGAGCGGGGCAAGTGCTGGAGCCAATCCACCTGCTCCCGCCCTCCCGTGGCAAGTGAAGCAGCCGTGTCTCAAAAACAGTTTTTGACCTGCGGCTGCCAACTCAATTTGCTTGCCGTTCCCAGTATCGACGGGAAGTGGCTGGGCCGTTGGAGAGGGAGAATTGCTGGTCCCGGGATTGGAAGGAACTGTCACGATCGCGTCGGACTTTTTGGTGATAGTCGGACGCCTATCCGCATCGAAGTGGATCTTCGAGAGCAAAACCGGGTGCAACTCAGGCGTATTCGCTGCGGCGGTCCCAAGGACTCCCAGGTAGGCAATCAAGGCGGACATATCTTTGGGGGAAGCATCAACTGCGGGCATCCGCCCCGATCTCATCCGCGGATTCGGATTGCGCAGCAGAGCTTCCAACTGGTCCTGACTGAACTTCCCTGTAACTCCAACCAAGCTGGGCGCGATCGTTGTCCCCTTTCCCATCGTGCCGTGGCAGCCACTACACCCTCGCTCGTTGAAGATCCCTCTGCCCGTCCCGACCAGCGGGCTTACAGGGCCGACGGGCAACGCAACGGGGACGGCTTCATCCTTTGGCTCGACATAAGGCTGAAACGGCGCTGCGCTATAAGCCCTCTCCTGCTCCGCCTGAAGATCGAGCTGTTCAGCGATTGGACCCTGCTTGTCGTCCAGTTGGCTTTTCACACCTAGGAAGACCATGGCGAAGACGACGATTGCCACTGCCAATGCCGGAATTGGCCTGCGCCATGGCAGGCGCTCCAGTCTGCGATCTAGGAAGGGCATCAGAAAGAATGCCATAGCTAACAGTCCTGGAATCACTACGATTCCCACCACAACTTTCGAGCCCTCCCAGAACTTGAGCCACTCGAACATGGGCAGGTAATACCACTCTGGCCGGGGAAGAAAGCGCGTGTCGGCGGGGTTTGCAATCGGCCCAAGTGTTACAGGATGGAGATAGGCGAGACCGGCCAGCGCCGCCATAATCAGTAGAACGAATCCCATGTCAAAGAGAACCTGTCGCGGATAAAAGGGCTCTGGAGCGAGCTTCGGATGTACCGGGTCCTCGTTCGGCGGTCCGGCGGGACCAGCCTTGCGAAACAGAAAGATATGAGCGCAGATGAATAGCACAATCGAGCATGGAATCAGAAATACATGCGCAACATAGAAGCGCGAAACAGTGAGTGTGCCGATGGTGTCACCACCACGCATCAAGCGGGTAAGCAGGTTGCCTATCAGTGGCATTTCACCCGCGACATTGGTTCCGACTGCAGTGGCGAAGTAGGCTTTCTGATCCCAGGGAAGAAGGTACCCGGTGAAGCCCATGCCCAGAACAAGAAATGAAAGCAAAGCCCCCGAGATCCACAGCAATTCGCGACGCCCCTTGAATGATCCATACAAGAACGTCTGCAGGAAGTGGAGACCCAGCACAATGATCATGGCACTGGAGCCGTAAGAATGCAGGCTGCGCAGGAAGGCGCCTCCGGCGACCTGTTTCGTGATATAGGCAACGCTAGTGTGCGCCGTCTCGGCCGTAGGCGTGTAGTAAAGGGCCAGCGAGACACCGGTCACGACCTGCAAGAGAAATATGAAGAGCAATCCGGAGCCGAATACATATGCAAGCCTCGCTCCACCCGGAATCGGCTCGTGGAGCACTTTGTGCATCAACTCCTTCGCGCCGGTGCGCTCATCGAACCAATCAAACATGCGGTCCGCGACGCCCTTGCTCGCTGGCATTGCTTCGTTGGATTCGCCGTTCAAACATTCACCTTGCCCTTTCTAGCCCAACGATTCCTGGTCCGGTACGTTGGATCGAAAATACTTGAATTGCACTCGCAGCTTGCCGTTCTGAACTTCCGCCTTAAGAATGTCAAGTCCGCGCGGCGGTGGACCGGAGATATGTTCTCCATCGGGCCCGAATTGTCCTCCATGGCAAGGGCAAACAAACTTGCCCTGGCTGGCCTGCCAGGCCACGGAACAACCAAGATGAGGGCAGATCGCCGACATTACCTGCAGTTGTCCATTTTGAGCGCGGTTCACATAAACAGACTGCTCGGAGACGACCTCGCGCCATCCATCGCGCTGCACGAGCGACACTGTCTTGCTTACGGGTCCATCGTTTTTTTCAAATTCGCTGGCATCTCCCACATCCGACCACTGGACCGACGCACCTTTTGCGTAAACGGGGTAAAGCACAAAGCGGAACAAGGGAGCGCCTACAATTGCCCCGATGAGCATTGAGCCTGCGCCAAGCGCAGCGCCAATGAAGGATCTCTTTCCTACATCTACAACTTCCCTGGCTGCGCATCCCGCGCATCCTTCGCTAAAGTGGTTACCGTTTCCATCGTGCGTCATGGATCATCCTCCTTTTGGGCGATTGCGACACTTCCGCACAGCCTCAGAACCCGAGGCAGGCAAAGCTCACATCTATCATTTCGGTTTGACTGAATCAGCGGAATTTGCGGCTGTGTTGCTTCCTTCGCCATCGCTCTTTTCGAGAGTACGGATGTAGGCGATCACAGCCTTCACTTCATCGTCGCTCAAGATATCGCTCCATGCAGGCATGTCCCCTTTTCCAGTCTTGATGAATTCAAGCATTTCGGCATCGGACTTCTTGAAGGCATCTGAACCGTGGAATGGCGGAACCGAGTATTTCTTGCCGGCTGGCGTGTTCGCGTCTCCCGCTGCTCCGTGGCACGGGGTACAGTTAGTTTTGTACACGATTGCAGCCTTTTGCTCGGCGCATGCGCATGCAACTGCGAAGGTGCACAACAATATTGCTGAAATCCTGGTTACGTTTACCATTTCGTAGTTTCCTCCTGGTTCGATAAATTGAGCGCCTCGATTTTCCTGCGCTAACTGAACTGTGCCCGCAGCCAGATGCAAATAACCCACGGCTGGCGGTTTCGATAGATACCCGTTAGAACACCCAGTTGAGGGAGACGCCGCCAACGTGTACCTGATAGTTGGGCACTGTCTCGCTGGTGGGCACAAAGTTCAGCTTGCCGCCGTACTGCAGTGCCTGGTATCTCCAATCAGTGGGGGTCAACCGCTGGAACCAGTAAAAGCCCTGCAGACTGGCCGACCTGGTGATGACGTAAGTGGCGCTCGGCTTGACGCTGAGCTCGTCGTTCCGGACTACCGGGTAATTCTGCGCCGGGATAAAGAAGATTGCCTGAGTACCGGAGGGCAGCGGCGGCGCCGGGGCTGCCAGCGCTAACGGGTTGTTCTGGTAGCTGCCACCGACGACAGCGTTCTCAGTGCGCCCGCGCGTGTAGACCAACTCACCGGCCAGTTCGAGCTTCCTGCCGGCCAGGTTTCTGCGGCGCAGTGTCAGGCCAGCCGTGTCAATCTTGTCGCGGTCGTTGTGGGTCCAGTTCAGGCACGGATCGATTTTGGCCGATGCGTTCCTGGCTGCGACGGTGCTGAAGCAGGGACCTCCGAGGACAGTATTTCCCGCCTGACCCTGGAAGGTTGCAGTGCTGTTGGAGCCAAAGGCATCGCCGGTCGCGTATAGACGTTGGTTGTCGTAGGTATAAAAGACGTCGGCGACCAGGTCGTCAGACGCGACATAGCTTGCGTCGATGGTTGATGCCCACCAGGTGCGTCTTTTCAAACCCAGCTTCGTGTTGAGATAGTCGTCGTCGGTCGCCTCGCCGCTCAATGTGACGGCGACTTTATCTTTTCCGAGCAGATTGATCTGAGCGCGCGCGTCATTTCTGTCCCGGTCCGCAACGTAGTATCTTCTGAAGCCGGGAATCTCGTTGAGGATGTTTCGCGTGCCGTATTGGGCCTGTGCAACGGTGTTGTTATTCGGCGTAAAGATGGCCGCATCGCCTGTAAGCGGTGCGCTGGGGAGACCCGCGACCGGACCGAAACCCGTGAGTCCGGTGCTCTTGAGATAGGAGTAGAGACTTTGTGATGCGCCGCCCGCGGGCACGTGGTTTGCCATGGGTGTCTCCGCGAGGAATGCGTCCTCGTTATAGTCACTGCGGCGCTCGGAGAAGGCGTACTCCACCCGAGCCGTCACGGCTCCCTTGGATTTGCGCCACTCGGTGCGGAAGGTGTTCTCATTCACCTGCTTTGCATCGGCGCAGCTAATCCAGGAATAGGAGCAATGGCGATCTGCTCTGTCCCAGCCATAGCCAAGCATCAAGTGTTCGGACCTCGAAAACGAATATTCGGCTTCACCATTGGCCTTGAAGGAGAGCTTGGTGAGCGAGCGGTTGTTATAGATGTTGGTATTGCTTCCGAGTCCGGTGGGCAGTCCGTAGAGGCCGCTAAACGGCGAGGTACCGGTCTTTGCCGAGGCGTCATCCTGGAAAAGGAAGATGGCGAGCGGCGTCTGGTTATCGCGTTCGTCGAACCGGGCGTCTGCCACCAAATCCCACTTACCGTGTTTGCAGGTGAACTTGCCCGAGCCCAGGCTGGTGTACACAAGACCCTGCAGAGAGGGGCGCGGCAGCCCGAACTGCAGCGCTCCATCTCCAACAAGCGATGGGCTAATAAACGCCTGGTTCTGGGTTCCGCGACCAATCGAACCCACAACCACCAGCCTGGCATCCCTCGACAATTTATAGCTGCCTGTTGCCGTGAACTGGTTGAACTGGCTGCTGGGTTCTTCGGCCAGAGCCGTCGTGAAGGTAGGCGATTGGGCAACGTCAGCCCAGATCATGTGTTCGGTATTGTTGTGGAAGAACGAGCCGTAGTATGCGAAGGAAAGGAACAGCTTGTTGAGCTTGACATTCACTGCCGCGGATGCCTGATCGGTATCCCAGTTCACTCTATACGGCAGCAACGCGGAATCCTGCGTATTTCGATCGATCACCCCGCCGATGGTCTTAAGCCCGTCCTTGTGCTCGCGGGTGTAGCTGACGGGAATATCGATCATCTCGGTCGGGGTGAAGAGTAATTGCGCCACGCCCCGCTTGCGAGTGAGTGCGAGATCAGCACGCTGGAAGGCGGGCAGGTCGGCAGCTTGGATTGCAGCTGTCGTAGCCAACTGAGCCGCGGTGGGGGGTGTGAGCACGCCAGCAGTGTTGTAGACACTGCCGGCCGCAGTCACCGGATTGAGCGCGAAGAAGCTCAGAGCGGTGGCGCTCTTTTGCGGCAAAACCGGCACCAGCCAATTGGATGGCAATGACAGATTGCTGGTCCCTACGCCGAGGTAGGGGGTTTGAAACGAGTCGGAGGTGTTGGCCAGAATCTCGTTATAGCCGAATCGAAATTGGAACTTGCCCTGCCTTCCAAAATCGAGAATCCCGTTTCGAGTTTCGAGCCCAAGACTCGAACCCTGGAAGCGCCAGCGCCATGTGTCCATGCTGTCGTAAGCCCCGCCGCCGTGGTAGTCGAAGTTGCCAATGGCGAAGGCATGGAACTTATTCAGTCCGTTGTACTCGCCGAACTTGAACGACTTGACACTGACGCCGGCGACGCCGATCTGACTTCTATCGTGTGGCCTGGTCTGTTCGGCAGCCGTGAGCTCGTCCGGGATGTACGGGCCAGGGGGAACCTGGGTTCCTGGATTGCGTCCAGTTGTGTTTTGAGGAACGGTTTGCGCAGCCGCGAACGTGGATAGAACCACGAGCAGGCAGGCCGCAATAGATGCGTCGCCGAGAACCCTCATCGAACCGGCGCTGAAGCCGCATGCATTTCTAGATTTCATGATTGCGTCTCTCCGATTCAATTAGTTACCGGTTGAACTTTGCCCCGGCCGGATGATTCGAGCCGTGGATGAGGGAATGGCATTGCAGACAAGCGCGTCCGTTGGCCTGGTCAGTCGGACTCTGGGCTCCCAGTGGAATGGTCCCGTTGCCCGTTACAAAGGTGCCGCCGGGCAGGTTTGCAGCACTGTAAAGGCCTTTGGCGTGGTCGCTGGTGTGGCACTCCTGGCAGAGCATGGGTGGGCGCGTCTTCAACAGCGGCGTCACATTCGAGCCGTGCGGCGAGTGGCAGTTGGTGCAGTCCTCAACGACGGGCGTATGCTCCCACAAAAATGGTCCGCGCTTTTCCGAATGGCAGGTGTAGCAGGTTTCAACGATCGTGTTCTTAACCATCAGCCGCGGTCCCGTGGATCCGTGAGGGTTGTGGCAGTCGGAGCAGGAGACTTTCCCTTCGAGGACTGGATGCCTTGAGAAGCGATGAAACTGCGCGCGCTCATTTTGGTGGCAACCGAAGCAGACTTCCGGCTGGGTCAGTTTGTTCAGCACCTTCTGTTCGGGATTGTGCATCTCATGGCAATTCGTGCACGTCACGCCTTGCTTCTCGTGTACACTTCCCGACCAGTACGTCCGCGCGTGAACGCTTGACTCATGACAGGAGAGGCACGCCTCGGTTCTTGCTTCTACTGAAGACAGATGCTTCGACTTGGCTCCGAATATTACATCAGGCGATTTGCTTGGTATCTTCTGGTGCAGAGCACTTTCGCCGTGGCAGCCTTGGCAGCCGGGCGTGCGTGAGTCGCCTTTCACACCGTGCTTGGTCTGGTAGATGGAAAGCACATGACCGCTGGCCTCGTTGTGACAGAGGGTGCATTGTTTATCACCGTCGAGCGACCGATCCACCTCGGCAACGATGGGCACGACCCCGACGAGACCTGAGGCAAGTGCAAATAGCGCTAAGCGCGAGATTTTCATCCTCTCTCCTGTACCCAGCGATCAACAAACGAGCTCCAGCTTCCTCGCGAATCTTTGCGGGTCCGCGAGCGGTGTTTATTTGCCGTCAAGCTCAGATTGATTTCGTCCCCCGATTCGACAAGACCTTTACACGATTCATGCAATTCTTCGCAGGTAACACCCATTCCGTAACGCTCGAGTGCGAGCTTCGAGCTAGGACTTTTTCCTGGCCCCCTCGCCTCGTCCTCGCGGCACTTTGCGCAAAGTTTGTTTCCGACAGAGTCAGCCGGATCGATGCCGACTTGAGACCTGCGACGAATCTGAATTGACGGCTGGAGCTTCAGCAGCAAGAACGCCATTCGAACCGACTTTTATGAGAACTCCGCACGCGAAGAGAGGCAATAGAGAGCGATTCATAAAGAATTTCCACCTATCTCAGACAAATCTCCCGCAAGCAGCGATGACCTTAGTCATTGGGCTGCAGCTATAACTCTGCTTTGCTTCCGTGCTACTACTGGGCAGATTGTGACTTCATCGCACCTCTATTCTTTTGATGAAAATCAATCTTTATGTAAACTTTTGTAAAGACGCTGTAAGGTCTTGTAAGCGCAATTGAAGAGCGATGCAGATTACGAATTGACGGCAGAATCAATTATGCGAAGCGAGAATGCGATAAGCGATAAAAGACGCGCAGTGTGATCTAAATTAGGAATTGGATAAAGATAGGATTCGTCTCGGACAACCTAATATATGATCCGAGGCTGTTCGATCCGTATTCGATAGCGCTCCACGGGACAGACAATCCTAAGCCGACAGGCTTAGGGATGGTGTCTTCCTTCAAAGAGAGCGCAGCGAGAATGGTCTTCTAGGCTTTTCCTCCAAATGACACTCGCAGAATCAGCCGGCTTTGGAAGATCACGATGTTGGATTGGGCATCTCCATGTTTGACCCCGAGTGCATGAGGAATTGCATCATGCGTTCTCTACGGTCCCGCATCTGAATGTTCCTCAGCAGGGTATCGAGACACAACCTGTTGCATTCCGATTTCGAACAGGGTTAGCGGCGAGTTGTGCCGACTTTGCGAGCCATGACGGGTGGTGCTGGATATGCTCAACGGCAATTTGACCTATGACGGCGTGGAGGGGCGCTGGAAGGCATTGCAAGCATCGGGACTGTATGAGCACCGTGTGTATCTGACGGAGATTTACCGCAACGCTCTGGCGCGTGAAGTATATGACTTGGGATATGAGATTGAGCAGCGCCGCGATTCCAAGGGCAGAGATCACGGTTTCGAGATTCGCGGAGTCTCGGATCAGTTGCTTGAAAAGTACAGCGTGCGCAACGCGCAGCGGGATGCCGCCATCGAACGATTTACAGCGGAGCGTGGTCGCTAGCCAACCAATAATGAAGTTGCCGTGCTGGTCCGTGAATTCCGCGCCAACAAACTGGCGGAAATCTCTACGGAGAAATTGCGGAGACAGCAGCAGGCAAGACTGTTGCCTGACGAGAGCCACGCCCTGAAGCATCTGCAACAAAAATCTTTTGAGCGTACCGGAGTGATTCCGCATGAACACTTGCAAGCAGCGGAGTCGCTTCAACACGCGAAAGAGCATCTCTTTGAGCGCAGCTCAGTTGTGCGCGA
>CAZGHZ010000077.1:0-25790 GCA_964525655.1 uncultured Occallatibacter sp. | reverse complement strand
GTGATCCCCGCTGTGCAAGTCGCGGTCTCCCACGGCTTCATACCTTCCTTGCCCGTCTTGCCTTCCTTCACCGTGCCTGTCACCGTGTACTCACCCGGCGCCAGAGCGCTGGTGTCGATCTTGGGGTTCGCGTCGCTGCCCGTCACGCCTGTCCCCGTCCACGTATAGATCACGTGGTCCTTCGGGTTCAGGCCGCCCGCCGAAGCCGTCAACGTAACCGGGTCGCCGGGGAAGATCGATTCCGGACTCGCCGAGCAAGCCAGCGTAATCGGCGTCGGCGGTGCAATCGATCCCACATGCAACACAATGCCTGCGCTCAACCGCGCCGCGTTGATATTCGCACGACCGCCGGGCACGACGTTACCAAAATCGACGTGCATGTATTCATAGTCGGCCTGGAAGATCCGAATGGCCAGATGATGGTTCAGCCAGGGCGTCTCATAGTCGAGGCCTCCGCCCGCCGTCAGATCAGGACCCCAGGTATTGGGCTCATAGTGAGGGCCGCCGACCCACGCACCACCGGCGAGACCGTGGGCGAACAATGTGATGTTTCCGAGAGGATACCGAAAGATCACGCCACCTGACGCTGTAACGAAGCCATCGTCGTTCCCTTCGGTGCCGATGTTGCTGCCCGCTTTCTGGGTGCCCCACTCGTGCTCGGCAACCTCCGCCTGAACACCGATATGATTGTTGAAGTAATAAGCTCCGCTCCCGATCAAGCCGAAGTTGACTGCATCGTAGGAATACGGCACCGTCTGGCCGGGCGTTGTTGTATTGGTCTCGACTGTCCCATTGGGAGCCAGATAGCTGTAACCGGCAAAAATGTCCCAGCGCGAAGGCGAATCGTTGCTCACTCCATGCGCAGCCGGCGCCGATTGACCCAACATTGCCATCGGCAACATGACTCCTAATGAAACCAAGGCGAAATTTCTGCCAACAAATTTCAGAACACGAATTTCCATGCGTTTATCCTCCGCAGTTCTGCTGAAATACTCAAAACGGGAAAAACGGACACCGACCACAACCGATGAGGGGAAGGCTTTGCAAAAAATCCACAGCCGTCGCCGTACATGTTGCAGAGCGCCGGGACTTCCCCGCAGCAGGATTAAACGTACCACAGGACTTAACCGGAGAGCACATCTTTTTCAATAAGATGCTCCGCTTAAGCATAGTGAATCCACAGAGATTACCAGCATTAATTACCATGGTAATTATGCCCCAAAAATGCACTGTTATTGGGACTTTCTCACCGGGGTATCGCACTGGTCTGTACACTTTTGACCTCGACGCGTAATAGCCCTGATGCGTTACTCCAGTACCGCCGCTGCGGACATGAAAACGCTCTCAGTTCTCTGTGTTTCGTACGGCAACAACCCCAATTTTCGACGCCGGAATCATCCGATGCGCCGAATACCGGATTGCTCTCTAGTGATTACGATGATCATTTACTTGTGGGCGTTGCACACCTGGCGGCAAAGCTCTGCTATGGGAGATCAAGGGCGACTGCAGCCCATCATTCGGACAAGTCATTGCTGAATAGAAGAATCCGGCCGTGTTTGCGATGGAGAACTTTGCGTTTTGGGCAGAGCGTCTCAGTGAAGACCGGGACAACCGGACGCAAGATTCGTGAAGTTTCCGCATGGACAAACGGCGAAGCTATCGTCGTTCTTCTTCCTTCATTGCATGGGTCCAGGCTATCCGGCGATCAACCGGAGGCGGTCTAGTTTTACCCCAACACATGCCAACTCCCAATCGCGTGCTCGTTGTGTATTTTGCGTCGCTCGTTGCAACCTGGGATCACAAACAATTCAGCGAATCTTTCGAAAAACGGTATCGGGATATGTGCTATCGGGCAGAAGAACATTGTTGCCATCGTATAGAGGAACCCTATCGTCGAGATTCACCTTGAGCACTGTCTCGAAGTTCTTGGCTATACAAGTGTCGCAAAACCGGAACATGGCGTTCTGGATCACCAGCAGGCCGCCAGGCTTGAGTACGCGCGCCAAGTCAGCAACAGACTGCTCGAAGTCGTCGAAGCGGATGAGATGACCGCTGTTTGGCGGCGGTGGGGAGAGGTTCAAATCTCCGTGGCGAAAGACCGCCATAGCGAAGATTGAGTCATAGCTGGCGTTCGCCTCCCTCGCCGTCGACCCAGCAATGGCGAAGGTCATGCCTTTATCTCCGCGCATGAGGCGCCGAAATCGGCAGACCGCAATATTGAACGGATTGATGTCGAGCCCGACGATTTTTGCCTCAGGGAAGTATCGGCGCAGCGAGAAGACTTCCTCTCCCGTCGAACAACCGAACGAAAGGATGCGCACATTTGCGCCGTCCCCGACGAACCTGCTCACATACTGGAAAATACTGGGATAGCGGTCGGGAGAAGTTGTTCCGTAAGCCTGGTAGAGACCTTTCGGAGGCCGCAGCGACAGAAGCGCCTCATTCCGTGATTCCACACTCTTCACAAGCCTATAGACGAAGCGTGCGGCCCGATATCCCGGCGCTTTGCGCAGGCGGGGCTTTAACCGCATGATGAGTTCTTTCATGGCAACCGTTCGTGACCATGGAGGTCGTGGAGAAATCAAAGACACTCAAACGTAGCATGCAATGCGGCTCCAAGAGAGAATCTGTGCAGCGTCTCAAACCTCGAGTGCCTGAGCGCAATTTCCCTTTTGCCTGCATGAGCGAAGAAAGCTGACGCGAGTACTGCCTCGAGCGCGGACGGCGCAATGTATTCTTTCGACGAACGCGACTTCATGCGGGTTGTCACCAAAGATTGCGGGGCAGCAGCAGACCTTGAATTGGAAACATCTCGATCAAGAGGAACGACGGGTTCTGCGCGAGAAAGTACGTAACCGCATTACGAACTCCCGGGGTCCCGGCGTTTCCCAGATCGTCCACGAGAATCAGGCTACGAGGCGCCAGTCGCGGCGCCAGGTAGCTGAGGCATTTCTGTGTAGCGTCATACGAATCGACGTCGAGATGGCAAAAGGCGATGTTGTGCAAGTCGAAGGGTTCCGCGGCCTGCGGGAAAAACCCCTGGACGACCTTAGCATTGGGTTTTGCCGAGAGCAGTTTGGCCACTTCGGCATAGTTCGCTTCAGTAAAGCTGTCGAGGCCGAACGTGGTCTCGTCGGGTCCGAAGCTTTCAAATCCGCCCTTCTCGAAAGGATCAAAACAGTAAAACTGCGCGCCTGGCTGTTGGGAATCGTCGATCGCATTGCAGATATGCAGCGCGGTTCCACCAAAGTAGCTGCCAACTTCAAGGAAGATCCCGCTGCCAACAAGCTTGACTGTGTTCCACACGTTGGCAAGGCGAGCTTCGTCGAGACAGGTAAAGTCCTCAACCTGGGCAACCGAGATTAGAAAGGCGGGGTTACGAAGGATCTCGACGTACCCGGTCTCGACGGGAGGACGGAGCGGCCTGTGGCGTCTAAAGATCCGGATGATGGGGCGAAGCTCTACAAGAAAATATCTCCATAGACGCGAAAAGATAAAGCCGGGTTTTGCGCGGCGTGGATTTGAACGCCAATTCGACAAATGGGCTTTGAAGTCCCTGAACATTTTCGAGCGTTGCTCCTTGCAAGCGGCAGGCAGATTGGAAAGCGGGTTTGCTACAACACCGCCGGGCCTGACTCGTTGCCGGGCAGGTTCCGTTTCCAATTACCGGTTGCGATCAGGCAGGCAGTTGAAAGACCGAAAAGCAGTGCAATCACGTTGAAAATGGGGCGATTGACCGTACCTCCCAGATTGGCGTAACCGGTGATGCCAAAGGCAAACAGACCGGTCACCACGGTCGCCATCACCCAAGGACGCGGAAACCGGTTCAGGCGCCAGACGCCCAGCGGCAGAAGCCAGACAAATGGATACAGGAATCGATGGTCGCTGACGGACTCAAGAAGGTTCCCGAAAAAATCGCCGTATGCCCACCATTGTGAGGCCATTGACCAAGGCATCATCAGTCTGCCTTCCACCAGCCAATAGGCGAGAACGATCGAGGCGAACGCTGCACCAGCGAGCGCGGCGATCCACAAGAGCTGTCTGTATGTTCTCCTGGAACGCGGGACCGCGAGCCACCAGACGATTGCAAAGATGGTCGCAAAAGGAAGGAAGCTCTGTTTTGCCAAACCTCCAATAAGGCCAACAAGAGGAAGCGGCCACCATTTATCCGAATACAGCAGCAGTGCAATCGCCATGAGGAGACAGGCTTCTGACGCATCAACGTAACCTGAGAGCCACAGATCGGGAACGGCGTAGTTGAGCAAGACGAACGTGCAGCCGAGTAGGGCGAGCGGGAGATCGCGCAGGATACGATAACCCATGAGCAGCATCAAGAACGAAAAAGTTGCGCAAAACAGGGAGTTGGAGATGAGCATCCCAAACCACACTGGATCCCATGTGCCGACTTTGCCGCGCGCTAACCAATAGAATGGCTTTGCGACAGCCGGCACAAGAAGGCGGTAACAGAATGGGATGCCGTTGACCACCGTTTGTCCGGCGGTCATGCTGTAATAGGCGGTTTGGTCCCTGCCCAATTGTCTGGGGTCATAACGATTGAGAGTGGGGTATCCGAGCGCCAGAGAAAACGAGAAGAATAACAGCCAGAGAACGACGGACCTGGCCAGTCCGAGCTGCCCAGGCGCCAGCGTAAAGTTGTCTCGATTCTCGTTGCTGATCGGCATTCTCACGTTTCGAATCCAAACTATCCGGCAGGCGCCTGGCCGGATCCACGAATCCAAGCAGCAGCGTTGGTCACTGGCTCGTCCGTGACGAACCTGTCGTCCTGGCGTCGCGTTTCTCAAGCAAGAGTAAGGTCAGCTGGCGATCGAACGCAGTGCGATCGATGGATCCATCCGATTGGCAGGGAATCCAATCGTCTTCCTGCGAGAGAATTCTCCAATCGTAGCTGGGCAGGTAGCCGACCACCAGAAATGAAATAGCGCCCGGATCAAAGAGCTTGATTCCATCCGAAATGATGCCAGCGTAACAACTAAACCCGCCTTTTGCCATGATCAGAACGTCGGCCTCAATGAGCTCCTGCATCGTCCAGATCGGCTCGCTGTCAAGGAAGAACTGGACGCCCAGCGCATGCAGGTCCACAAAGTCTGCGCAATTGCCTTGCGAGTAGACGCGAATGCTGTACTGCAGCCCACGAGAATCGAGACTGGATTTCACCTGTCTGATGGTCTGCGCCACAACCTCGATCTTTGTATATAGGTGACTCGCTGATTCGGCGGATACATCGCCACGTCGAACGTGCACCGCAACGGTCACAAGGCTGGCTGTGCGGGGCAACTTGTTCGCATAATACTTTGCCCGGAATTCTGGAATCATGGCCTTGAAATTCCTGGCCAATTGTTCTTCCGGACAGTCCTTTCCCAGGCAGAGACGAATCAGAGGGTGGACCGAGCCGAAGTTGACAACGTCATTTCTTCGCGGGTCACAGAGAGCTTCGCCCGCGCCGAGATTGAAGAGCTTCTCCCATGCCAGGGTCCATTCCTGCATCGGCCGATCGGCATGGTTCATCTTCGCGAACGGAGTATGCAGATAGGGAATCCCGGAGGTTCGGGCAAAGTTGAGCGCATTCATGATCAGAAGTGCGTGGCGGCCGGCGCCCGCATACTCTGTAGCTGAACTTGTGATTCCCCGAATGCGACGAATGCGGGTCCAATGCAGAATGTACTGCTGAAAGAAGACGTATCGCTCTTCATGGAGCGGCGCGATGCCCCGAAAACGCCTGGCACAGTTTATGGCGGACAGCCAAAGGTAGCGGCGGCCTTCAGCGACCAAGTAACGGAGCAAGAGAAGTTTTCGTTTCATGCTGCGTTATCGGATGGCGGCCAAGCGCGCTCGAGTCAAACTTGATTTCTCACCGCTACAAATGTAGCGAACGCGCCGTTTTCATCGTTTTCTATTCGCAGCCGGCACTGCGCTCACACGTCAGGGCATTCTGACGGCGTGATTCCGAGATTCTCGGTGGACTCGCACGGGCGTGCATACCTGACCACCGCCAGGTTGCGCAACGGGGTAACCCCGCCTCAATTAGGACGGTGGGATCGGTCCATGCCAGCGAAAAGCCCTAGCTATGGGTAGCGCCGCCATCAGAGACAGTGTACGGACTCCTCGACGCCGCGGTAATCTGCTCGATGTCGACTTTCTTCAGCTCGGGGGCAACCCAATTCTTCTTGACTTCGGTTTTCTTTCCAGTCATCAGCGATCTCCTTAAAGGGGGATGGATCTCGATACTTGGACTATAAGGGATGCCTACCGGGAAAGCAAGTGGAAGAAGCCGCCCGGCCCTGAGCTTTCAAGCAGATAACACATTACGAATGGGGGGTTACCAGCAGGATATCCTTGCCGCTGAAAAACGGGGGCATGCGCGCCGTTTACAGAGCGTTCTCGTGGATTTCGATTTGTTTCTGCTCTTCGGTCGCTGATTTTGAATGTTTCATCCCTTGAAAGACGCGAGCCAGCCCATGTGGCACAAACCCATCTTTTCAGCGCGCACTTTGTCTGGGTTTACAGGCCTTTGCGCCCTGTTCTGTGGCTATGGCGAGGGGTTTGCCAAACTCAACGCCATCGCTCCTCATGACGCGAGTTAAGCCTGCCTGTGTGCGCTACGAGGACCACAGGCCCTGCGAACTGCGCGGCCCGGTCTTGCAGACCGGCAAGTCTTACCGTCTGAGCAGCGGCACTGCAGCCCCGCTTTCCGCTTGGCCGTATGCGTACACCCAGTCTTTCAAATACTCACAATTCCGGGCGGAATCCGAGTAGTTAATAGCCCAAAGTATTCGGCCTCAAATCAGGTGCGTGACTGCCGGTAGAGAAGCTTGGCGGACATTGAGGCCTGAACAAGCCGCGAGGTGTTCGGACCGCTGATTGCCGGCGCGCGTCGGAATCCCGGTCGGAGGATGGGATTGACAATGAAGGGATGGGATGCCAATTCCTGGATGTGCGCCATGGCAAGCTAATGCTCCAACTGCTGGAACAGCTTTCCGGGAATATCGGGGCGACGACGCCCCGGGTCTCACTTGGGAATGTAACTCTTCCCCCAGCATCGCCGCATGGGCTCAATTTCATCAAGAATCTCAAACACTTTTCTGACGTAGTTCTCCGGCGTCAGACCGACTACTCTTCGCAGTCCGCGGTCGATCAGCTCTGAGCGTTTGATCGGATCGTCAACAACCCGCGCCATCGCTTGAGCCATTTCGGCCGGATTTGCCGGATTAAACAAGATTGCCGCATCGCCGAGCTGTTCCTCAGCTCCCTGCACTTGCGACGCGACCACCGGGCACCCCGCAGCAAAGGCTTCCAACGGGGGAAGGTTGTCTGGCCCGAAGAACGTTGGGAAGACCAGAGCTTCGCTTTGAGCGTAGATTGCCGGCAAATCCTCATACGGCAAATAACCAAGAACATGGACAAATGCCGAGAGCTCTAACCGATGAATCGTGCTCATGACATGATCTAGATTTCCCCGGTCGCTGCCAGTGAGGACCAAGTGCAGAGGCGAAGGATGGTCGTTGTTGTAACGCCGCAGGGCGAGAAGCAAGTTGACGTGATTCTTGTGGGGCCAAAATTGAGCCGGGTAGAAGACGAAACGTCCAGGGATTCCGTACTTCGCCCTAATACTCTCGCCAGGATCGGTTGGTTTCCGAAAGCGAGCATCGACTGGAAACGGAACAACACGCACGTTATCCGGCGATACACCGTAGAAGCTAACAATTTCGTTCTTGCCCGCATTCGTTCCTGTCAGGACGCGACACGCGCGCAGTAAGAGCCCGCGATACATGTCCTCCCGACTCTGCCACGCCCGTCCGCGTGCGATGGTGCTGACCTCTGGAAACAGAGGAAGGCAGCGATGCGCCAGGTCCCAAACCGTTGCGAGATATGGCACCGGCGCGGGACGCGCTGAGGGCAACATTTGCCAGAGAACATCGATCTCCAGTTGCAAAATAGCCTGTTCCTCGGAGTCCGGTCCCGGTTGGGCATTGGTTAAGCGCCGGGCAAGACGCTCAACCCGTCGCCCAGCTCGATGAAAAAGAGAGGCAGGCCGTTTCTGACCTTCAATGTCTTGCAGTAAGACGATTTCGTGAGGACTAGATACAGCGCTTAACGCGGCCAGCATTGCGCGTTGCAGCGCGAAGGCTCCGCTGCTCGTCGCGCACGTATTGCCGGCCTTTATGCCCACACGCATGTGTAAATTTCATCTCCTAAAACGTCAGTTCCTGCACGGCAGTGACGACCGCATCCGCCTGGGTCTCGCTCAAAGCCACGCCGCTTGGAATGTAAAAGCCGCGGCGGGCGAGCCGTTCCGCAACGGGATGTGCGTCGCCTGCAAACAGACCCATCTTCTTGAAGGCTGGTTGCTCATGCATCGGCCAGAAGAACGGACGGGTTTCCACACCCACTTTGGCGAGTCGCCGCATCGCCTCCGCCGCATCAAAAGGCACTCCATCCTCGAGAACAATGCCGTAGACCCAATAGATGTTTTCGGCGTAATCAGTGGAGGTCAAAGGGAGCTGCAAACCTCTTGTTCCCTTCAGGCGATGCGTGTAGTACGCACCCATCTTTCGTTTTCGCGCCACAAACTCGTCGAGCCGCTCCAATTGCGCCACGCCAACCGCAGCCTGCAGGTTGCTCATCCGGTAATTCCAGCCTAGCTCATTGTGCACAAACCGCCGTTCCGGTTCGAAGCAGAGATTTCGGAACGAGCGGCACCGTTCAGCCAGTCGCTTATCGTCCGTGAGCACGAGCCCACCTTCGCCGGTCGTAACCAGCTTGTTGGGATAGAAGCTGAATGTGCTGATATCGCCAAAGCTGCCGCAGGGCAGCCCCTTGTAGGTTTGGCCGTGCATTTCAGCCGCGTCTTCGATGACGCTCAGGCCGTGCTTTGCCGCCAGCGCCAACACAGGATCCATGTCCAGCGGCAAGCCGTAAATGTGAACCACCATAATCGCCTTGGTATGCGGGGTAATATGCTTCGCAATTTCAGCGGCAGAGACATTCCAGGTATCCGGTTCGCAATCGACGACTACTGGCTTGGCGCCCGCCCGCACGACGGCCGCCGCGCAGGAAATGATCGTGAAGGCCGGCAGGATCACTTCGTCGCCTGGGCCGATGCCGAGTGCGGCCACGGCAAGATCGAGGGCGGCCGAGCCATTACAGACAGCCACCGCATAAGCACGTCCCACGCGCCGAGCGAACTCCTCTTCCAGTCGGGTCACGAACGGCCCTTCGGACGATATCCAACCCGTGTCGATGCACTGCCCCAAATAGACCTTTTCATTCCCATCGAGTAGAGGTTCGTTGACGGGAATCCTCATGGTCAGACTGCCCTCAGCACGGCGCAGACGTTCCAAGTTTCCGTCGACGCCGGAGCGCCCGTGACAAATTCCTCTGCCGCGGCGACTGCAAAACCTGTTGCTTGTCCGATTAGCTCAATTTCCGGCAGGAAGAGATAGCGCATCGAATGGATCTCATCGAGGTTGTAGGAGCGGCCCTCGGCCTTCTCAGAGATGGCAACCCGGAAATGCACATCAACACGATTCTGCGACATGTCCCAGCGCGGCTCCGACCGGCGCCGCACGATTAGATGTTCGTCCTCGAAGATTTTGTCCCGGACCGACGGCTTTTGGGCGAATACAGCCGGGCCGTACCAGAAATCGAATATGAAAGGAGCACCGGCGCACACATGCGCGCGCGCCGTGCGAAAGGTCTCAAGCAGATCCTCATTACTCACCTGATAGCTGATCACGTGAAACAAGGAGATGACGGCATCGAACCGGCGTTCCAGTCGGGCGAATCGGATATCTCCGCGCTGACACGTGAAGCCGCGCGATTCGGCGCCCGCGCTGGCCAACGCAATCATGGTTTCGCTCTGTTCAAGACCGAACACCGTATACCCAGCGTTCGCAAGCAGGCGGCCGTGCCTGCCTGTGCCTGACCCTAGCTCAAGAATTGCTCCCGTCGGCACGCCGAATCGGAACAGCAAATCGTGAACATACGCAGTTTCGCCCGCATAGTCCTTGTCACGATAGAGAAGATCGTAGTAACGCCCGTATTCGCGAAAGACGCTATCGGTCAATTCCTGGCCCCATTCTCAATTTCGACGGCAGCCGGCCTTCGAAGCACGTCTTATCCCTTTCGCCAGCATAAGGACCCTGCTTGACCTCGATCATCTCCAGTTCTTCCAGTACCTCGAAGCCATGACCGCCCTGGATCAGCAAGATCACATCTCCGGCGACAAGAATACGGCTTTCAAGATACTGCTGCGCCGCGTCATAGAAGTCGACCCGGAGCTTCCCTTTGCGGATGAACAGGGCTTCCTGCGTAAATTGAACTTCGCGCGACACCGCGTTATGGACATGGGGTGCGATGAGCTTACCCGCAGGATGCTGCATGAACGCGAGCTGCTGGGAGAACTCATCCGGTGTGAAGAACCTGATTCCTTCCTCGCGATAGCGACAGCTGAGTATGATCGCTATTAGTTCACTACCGCTTTGGATGTGCTCCACACCAGGCTCAACCTTAGCGCCCAATGTTTCCAAATGAATTCCTCCTTGGAGTACCGCCAGGATTCCCGAAGCCCCGCGTTCTACGGAAGCAATTGTATCGCCAATCGTCGTTGCCGCATTATAGGTCGATCCCTGCGCCAAGCAGTTTGCGCGCCTCGTCGCGGCGATTCCGAGCGTCTCTCAGACTGATGGCCGGATCGACACCCGGGGAGATCCTGTTCTCCTTTCCCATGACTGAGCGAGCGCTTATGGCCAAACGGAAAGCTGGGCTGCAGCGCAGACGCACAGACGGTAAGACTCGCCGGCCTGCAAGGCCGGCCGAATTTGCAGGGCCTGTGGTTCTCGTAACGCTCACAGGGAGGCTAAACCCGCGTCATCATGAACGTTGGCGTTTGTTCTGCGACACCCATCGCCATAGCCAGAGGACAGGGCGCAAGGGCTTGTAGGCCCAGAAAAGACCATCCGGCAAGGGAAGCGTTCTGAAGTCTTCGCGGCTGTGAAAGAGCTCGGACAAACTTTCCCGCCACTTCTTTCGGGGCCGCAACGCATGCTGGTAACGGCTGAGATGAATCCTGTAGACGAAGTTCGCCAGATCGGTGCTGTATTTCGGCGCTGCAGGATCATGGAGCGCGCGCAACGGAATCTCGATGAGATATTGCGGCACATCCGTCGCTGAATAGTCTGGCAAATTCGGCAAGGGCAGTCCATAAAGCAGTTGCAGAAGACTTAGACCTACCTGAAGCACGCTCTGCTGGCCTGATCTTCGAGCTTCATCCCATGCCGCCTCCCAATCCAGTAGTCCCGAAGCATGGGCACGCGCCACATCGCCCACCCACTTCGCGCGAAACCAAAGATGTCCGCCGCCGTGGCCGCACAGATAGAGTGCAAGATCACCGGGACTCATGGTCAGGATTGAACATCCCTGCCAATCGGACGGGACACCCCTGGCCCACCGGGCAGCGGTTGCATCCGGAGTTTCCCACTGATTGCGCCAATGAAGCTCCAAAATGCATTCTGTGCGCGCATGCACGAACGCCATGGAGTGCTCGTTCTTGAGGAGGCTCTGCCATTGACGCGGAGTCATGGGGAAAAAAGTCGAATCGGGATGCCAATCCGCACTCTCGAGGCATGCCTGCGCCCTGCCGAGATCCTCTCTTGCGACCTCCAGATCCACATCCAGTGCCTGACGGAGGCCCACATCTCCATAAAGCTCCAGGCAAAGAATCTGGCCTTTGAGAGGCATCACGGGAATTCCGGCGTGGTTGAACCGTTTCAGCACGTCCGCCAAAAGCAGGCAATGCTGCATCGCCCTCATGCGGCACGCGTCGCTGCGCTTTCGCAATTCCTGCTTCGCGAAATCCGGAATTGCGATTCCCGGCACGCGGCTGAGAGCAGCCCAACTCAGAGCCGGCGTACGGTGACGGCCGGTCAGAGAGAGATATTCCGTCCAATCCGGCCCGGCGTCGATCGCTTCCAGGATTGCCGCCTCTTGACTCTGCTGCCATGCTTCGGGGGCGAGCCATGAGGTGGCCATCATCAAGCGAAAGGCAGGGTGCGTGCGCTCAAGCCAATCAGTCTTGATCATGGCCGATCTCCCGCATCGATCTCGCGCATCTGAGCCGCCCAGGAAGCAGCGTAAGCCCCACCCATGGCCACAAGCTGCGCATGAGTTCCAGATTCCACCACGCGCCCTTTATCCATCACGTGGATCATGTCTGCATACATGGCCGTGGTGAAGCGGTGGGTGATCATCAGCGCCGTTTTGCCTTCGACAAGGGTGCGAAAACGGCTGAGCCAGTCCTGCTCCGCCCAGGAATCCATGGCGCTGGTCGGTTCGTCCAGAATCACCAACGAGGCGTCGCGGAAAAACGCTCGCGCCAACGCGATGCGCTGCCATTCACCCCCGCTCAGCTCCGCGCTGCCAAACCATTTACCCAATATCGCCTCAAAGCCATCCTGGAGCCGCTCGATGGGTTCCAGTGCCCCCGCGTTACGAGCCGCTTCGCGAATGCGCTTTTCCTCGCCGAGCCTGTTGATGTCGCCAAAGCCAATATTCTCGCGTGCTGTTGCGTGGTAATGAACGGGTTCCTGGAAAAGGACGGCAATGCGGCGTCGCAAGGCCTCCTGATCCAGCTCTCGCAGGTCCACCCCATCCAGAAGAATGCGCCCCTCATCCGGATCGTAGAAGCGGCACAGTAGCTTGATGAGGGTGCTCTTGCCTGCCCCGTTGTGTCCCACCAGGGCCACGATTTTTTCTTTTGGGATCTCCAGTTCGAATGCGTCGAGAGCGTGGTGTCCCCCGCCGGGGTACGTGAAGCTCACGCGCTCGAAGCAAATGGCCTGTCGCACGGGAAGCCCGGGTTCTCCGGATCGGCTGGAGCGGATTGCCGGCTCGATCTTGAGAAAATCGTCCAGGTTTTGCACGAAGAGCAGGCTCATGTAAATCTTGCCCGCGCCCTCCAGCAGCGACCGAAGCTGGGTTTGGCCTTGCTGAAAAGCCTGGAAGCAGAGGAGTAGATCGCCAAGCTTGGCCCGTCCGGAAAGGGTTTGATGAAGCACCCAGCCCAGGCCAACCAGGCTCCCGGCCCACGCCAGCAGGCCAGCTCCCAGTTCGGCCGTGGCTCCCTGGCGCACCAGGCTCAACTTCCCTTTCCTCAGGCTGTCACGAATGCATTCGAAGGCGGCACGATGATAGGCGCCCAAATCGAAGAGGCGCAACTCAGCGGCGGTGCTCTCATCGGTGATCGTCCAATCGAGGTAGCGGACACGCCGTTCCTCAATCGTGTGCTCCAGATGCCATTGGTGTTCCTTAAGGATCTGACGCCCGACCCAAAGCAGGCCGGGAACCGCCGTGGCAACCAGAAGCAGAGGCAACCAGCCCGCATAGGTCCAAAGAATCCCGGCCAGGGCCAAAAAGCCCAGCCCATTCTGCACCAGCGAACCCAGGTTCTCGAGCAGTGCCAGGGGCTGGGAAACGGCCTCAACCTGGGCTCGATACAAACGATCGTAAGATTCAGGATGATCGTAAAACGACAAATCGAGGCGCAAGGCCTGGAGGTGGATGAGCCGATGGATCTCGTCTTGCACCAGTTCAGCTTGTACCGCCCTTACCCATGTGAGGGCGCTGGACAAAAGCTGTGCGACAATCCACAGGCTGGCAATTCCGAGGGCGGGGGGCAGGATGGAAGCCCACGCCGGCGAGGCAACGAGCCGATTCACCAGGGTTCTGAGCAGCAACGCCAGACCGGCCGGAATCAGGCCCTGGCCCACCAGCAACACACCCCAAACCGCAGTCCACCAGCCCACTGCTCTCCAAATGAGGGCGAGGGCGCGGCGGCCAGCAGGTAACTGGCGAAAAAACTCGGTGATCTGGCGGGTCAGCGTGATGACGATGCACCTTGCGAACGGGAATCTTTGAGACGCCGGAGAAAGATCCCAACGCCCAGGCTCCTAAGCAACATAGCGCCTGCTCTCATCGTGGTGCGGGTATCGACCTTCGCGACAACATCTTCCAGACAACGATGCATCA
Source organism: uncultured Occallatibacter sp. (assembly GCA_964525655.1). Lineage (GTDB taxonomy): Bacteria > Acidobacteriota > Terriglobia > Terriglobales > Acidobacteriaceae > Telmatobacter. Next base: position 11,747 of record CAZGHZ010000077.1, on the reverse strand, counting down.
GCGGCAGATCGAGGATAGCCTGTGCCTCAGGCATCGCATCCAGAGAATGCAGGCAATCGCGCATCTCCGCCAGCTCGCGATGAATGCGATGGCCCAGGTCGGCGGACTGCATCCCTTTCTTCTTCGAGTCCTGCACGGCCTCGGGGATGCGGTTCGCAAAGGCCCGCCTGTACAGCCATGGGGACTGCCTTCCGCGGCAAAACTGGTCGTCGGGAACCCGCAGCAGGAATTCCACCATGGAGAGGTTGAGTGTTGGGTCCAAGTAGGCAAAACCATGCCAGGCCCCAGTCTCCGATAAGAGGCTGGGACCGATGCCGACCTGAGGCGAGAAAAAAAAGCTCCGGGAGTCTTCCAATGGCGAAAACGTGGCGGTCGGATCGTATCCTGCAGCCCGCATTCGGCCATCCAGATCCAGTTCTTTTGCCATCTGCGGGTTGAGCGCGGAATAGGCGCGCCACGGGGTGCCGAATGGCGATTTGAAACGTCGATAGGCTCGCTGCGCCGGTAACAGCAGCGGCTTCAACACCTGCCGCTTCAGGACCATCCAGGGATTCGGCTCAGCGTGGAGGAGCAATTGCAGAGCAACGGCCGGGTAGCCCTGGAGCAACGCCCGTAATGCCGATCCATTTCCTGACCAGGAAACCGTAGCATTGCCCATCGAGCCGCAAAGAAGAGTCCCACAACCGCTGCGGGATGCGGCCTCCGCTATGGCCTGGAGCCAATAGAGGTTGGCGGCCCCATGAAGTGGACCATCATGGACATCCATAAAATGCTCGATGCCCTGAATGACGCGATATTCCCTGGCATCGTTGGGAATATGTTTGACATTGGCGCCGGCCATCATCGCGGTGGCGTGCGCAAGATCCCATTCGTTGCCGCGATGATATTCACTGGCTCCGTCGGGTGCGAAGAGCGGAACTGAGGTGAATGCCGTCAGGTCGCGGCCCTGGCTGGCTAGCAAGGGCGCAGCCATCGCCACCACCGAGCCCGAATCGCGGCCGCCGGAAAGCTCCGCCGCCACCGGCTTTTGGGAGCGAAGGCATTTCTGAACGGCGCGAGTGTAGTGTTCCAGAAACGCCTCGACGTACTCTTCATTCCGGCGATATCGGAGGGGTTCACGGCCCTCCGCCGACCAAAAACGTCGGATGCTCATGCCCCCATCGGACGCAACGGATATCGCATGCGCCCAAACCAGACGCCGCATGTCTTTGTATGCGGTCAGTTCGGCGTCGTGCTGCCAGGCGGCCAGAACCTCGGCAAGGCGCAGACGATCCGGTTCTACGGCAATACCGGGAATCGCCACGAGGGCTTTCAGGCTGGATGCAAAGGCGATGAAACCGTTGCCCTCGAAATAGTAGAGTGCGCCGGTTCCGAAAGCGTCCCGGGCCAGAAACAGTCTTTGCTCCCTGGGATCCCATGCCGCCAGCGTCCAATCGCCCTCAAGATGCGAACAAACTTCTTCGCCCCATCGATCGCAAGCAAGACTCACCAGATGTCCGTCGCTCAGTCTCTGAGCTTCCGGTCCCAGAATGTTGAAGTGCTCCAGCAGAACGTCGCGGTTATCCAACCGGGCGGCGCACACCAGCAGGCCACGTCCTCCTTGCAGCGGCTGTTGCTCAAAGGCATCCTCTGGGTTGACCTCCAGAAGCAGATGTCCCAAGCCCACGGGTCCCTCGATTTTGAAACCGCCGCCGTCCGGCCCGTAGTAGGCCATCGCGGACCTCATCCGCTCGAGCCATTGCCGGTCCACCGGCGCACCATCAAATCGAAAAATGCCGTAAATCCCGCTCATGACTGTCCGCGAGAAAAAGTCGTCAAAGTTCGATAGCGCTCGTGGCAGGGTCCGCCGGTAACGATGCAGGAGCCGACGCGGAGCCATGCATGAGCATCAAATTTGGCTGACTCCCCTTCACTCACTCCAAAACTGACAGTGCCTTCAAAGCCCCGGCGTCGCAACATGCTGGTGGCAGCTAACGCCCGAGCGAGACACCGTCCGTCCCACGGTACACGCGGGCCCAGCACTTCCACTGCCCATCCTACGGCTTCTGCCGCGCGAATTGCTTCAAGAGAGGCCATATCCGGCCCCTTCGCGCCCGGGGTCCCCAGCCAGGCTGCGATACGCCGAAACGGAACGATGGCCATGGCGATTCGCGCGATCGCCAGAGCGAAGAGGGCTTCCCGAAGAAGCCGCCTGCGATCTGGCGGGATCTCCCGATAGCGCTTCAGGTCATTCCACACGCAGCAGACCTTCGCGTTCCATCGCACCGAGAAACTGTTGCAGATCCGCTGCGCAGACCTCCGGCGCAATGTTGTATTCCTTGACCAGTTCCTCCACAAGAGCCGCAAAAGTCATGGGGGTTTCCAACTCTCTCCAAATGCTTCGCGCAGTTCCTGCCAGCCCGTAATACGCTCCGGCATCGATGCTCATGAGAACGATTTCCTGATCGAGTTCCGTCGAAAGTGTCTCTTGTGCGCGGCAAAGTTTATCTTCCGGCTTAAAGTGGCGCATCAACCCCTCTCCCGCTTTCAATTCCGCTGAAATCTTCCGCCCACGCCGATTCCAGAATGTCCACCAGATTCTCAATCGCTTCCGGATCCCGGCGGCGGGAAACCTCGACCATCGTCGTCTTCTGCGCAATCAGCCCCGCAAGCCGCATCAGGTCGCCTTGCGTGTCCTGCCCCTTCAGGAATTGCGGGCGATAGAGATTCTCCAGAAGGCGCTGTATGCGATCGAAACCGCGAAGTACAGCGAAGTGTGGATCACCCTCTTCGCGATCCATCAGAATATGAATCGCTCTCAACGGCACTGGCTTAGCACAGTACCCTTCGTTCATCGGAACTATGAACTTGTCGATATGAAAGCGCCCACCTTGCGGTTGCCCAAGACGCTCATAGGCATCTTTGCAAAGACGCACCTGGGCTAGCGCAGGAAGTACCTGCAACTTCTCACTGTCGGTCGTTACCGCGCAGACGTCATCGGATAACAAGCGATATCCGCGCCGATAAAAATGCGCAGCAAGGGTGGACTTGCCCACTCCCTGTGCGCCAACGAAAATCATTGCTCCCCAGCGAGTTTCTACGGCACTGCCATGAAGGGGAAACAACCCCCGCTGGTAAAGAAGTGCGCCCATCGCCGAACCCAGAAGGAATAGGCGAACTTGCTCGAGTGAAGCCCCTTCCACCGGCTCAACGGAGATTCGACTGCCTTCTTCGATACGGAAGTTTCCTACCCCGGCCACCGCCAAACGGAAAAGCCCTGATTGAACCTCGTAATACCCAGTCTCAAGTGATTCTGAAGCGCTTGGCACCGGCGACAACAAACGAATTGTCACGTCTGGAATTTCCGCGGGCTGAGGATCAAGAGGAAGCTCTGGACATGCAATCTCCGCATGAATGCAGAGACCGTAAGCTCGGTACGCATTGAGGTCCATTTATTGAAGCTCACAGAATGAGGACATAGATTTCCGCGACACCGGCGTCCATCAGGCACTCTAAGCAGGTGAGAACCGTGGCCGATTCAAGGATACAGCACACCGGGAGCCATTTGTTTGCAATGCTCACATGCGCAATGGGTTATCAAGCGGCGAGACTGAACTTCCGCATTGAAACGACGGATTCATTGCCGATCGGCCACGGTATTTCTGAACCAGCTTGCATGTTAGGCTTCGGCGAGAACATCGCCTGAAAAAGGCGGAGGATTTTTGCTGATGAAGAAGAAGCGATTCAGGGTTCCGCCGTCCGGGTCGGACTGATGTTCACCTGGTGGTGTCTTTGACACGAGCCGATGATGAAGCTATGCGAATCGCCAGGAACAGGCATCACCCTGCGATGATTGCGATCACCATCGTGACGGCGCCACTGTCTATTTTGCTCAGGCTTTGCCTAAGCGCCTATCTTCTGAAATCGTAGGAAGCACCGACCGTAAAGCCCGTGGGGGTTAGGTCGGTAGGCCCGAAGGTATCGTGCCAGAACTGGTACTCGTAGTCGCCGCGAATCCAGACATGTCTCCAGGCCCGGAACTCAGCCCCTCCGGCGGGCGCCATGACCAAAAAAGTGTCATGCGAATACTTTCCGTCGGGGGGAAAGTCGATGCTGCCAATCCCTATCAGATACTTGACGTAGGGATGGAAGTAGTGAGAGTGATTCCATTGGAAGATCGGCCCGACCATGCCGGTATCCTGGCGAAGCTTCTCAAGTCCCGCGGGTTTGGCGTAGTCGATGTCGTGCCCTGTGACCTCAAAACCGAGGCCATTCAATGTCGGCGGAAAAAGGTTGGTGGGGTACCAGTCCAGCCACGCCGTGATACCGTCCATTCTTCTTCCAGGTCCCCAATCGACGCTGTAATTGGAGAAACCGGCGCCAATTTCGATTGGCAAACTACCCTGACGGGCGGCTGGCGTGACCTGGGAGTAGACGGGAATTACCGCGGCGGCAAACAGCGCTGTGAGGATAAGCTTTGGGGAAAGCTTCAAACGCATAATCTCTCCTTAAAAATTGACGAACCCCCTCCCAGAAGCAAATCCAGTTTGGGGGGAGTCATCATTCCATTTCCAGAGCCGCAAGGCAGAAACCCAGCAGGAGTGCAGCGTTCTACCCTTCGATGTTTCTCGCGTGTTTTCCTGACCCTTGCGATCCTGGTCCGAGACTAACATCGTACCCTTCAACTCATTATAGGATATACGGCGCGAAACCCCGGCTCATGATCCTCTTTCGTAACCATCCCGAGGCCGGCACCCCTGGGTATTGACGGGAACGGCGCGAGCCAAGCCCGGCAGGCCTGTCAAAATCGGAGGATATAATGAGTTCGCACGCAAAGTTTCAGTACTTCCAGCCAAATATTTGCGCCACTTTCCGCAATTCTGTGCGGTCGTGAAGGGCATATTGCCTGGCCTAATGCTGACGGGAATCCGTGCAACTGGCCTGATTGATGATCGAAGAACTCCATCCTGGCGATTCAATCGTTGATTTGTGTGTGGTTGGCTCGGGCCCCGTAGGCATGGCCCTGGCGTTGGAGTTCGAACAGGTTGGCCGGGATGTTTTGGTCCTGGAATCCGGTGATAACGAAGTTGATGCCACGATCTCGGAGGCATCTCGCGCAGAGATTGCAGACGCGCGCCGGCACGCCGAGATGGATCTGGCAGTTTGTCGCGCCCTCGGCGGTACGTCATGGACGTGGGGCGGGCGCTGCGTGGCCTTTGATGAAGTGGACTTCCTGGATCGCGATTTCGTGCCAGACGCGCACTGGCCCGTCACCCAACAAGCCATCCAGCCCTGGTACAAACTCGCCAGCAAGTATCTCCTGTGCGGCGACGATTCATTTGCCATTCCCTATGCGCGCAAGCTTACCGATGGGTTGACGCTCGATTTTGTGGAGCGCTGGTCGACCGAGCCGCGCCTCATCCTTGCGCATCGCAATGCATTGTTGCGCTCGCCGCGGGTCAAAATCGCTCTGAGAAGCACAGTCACGGGGTTGAATCTCACTCACGATGGGCAGACGGTGGAAAGCCTGATCGTTGACACGCCCAGCGGAAGCCGCACCTTCAGGGCACGGCAGATCATTCTGGCGGCGGGCGGTGTTGAAACAACACGGCTCTTGCTCCACTTCCAACAGAGTCACCCGCACCACTTCGGTGGTGTCGATGGGCCGCTCGGCCGCTACTACATGGGGCATCTTTCCGGAAAGATTGCGAGCATTCAGCTCGACAGGCCGGACTCCTTCACGGACCTCGACTTCAAGCTGGACAAAAATGGCGCCTTTTACCGCAGGCGCTTCATGCTGACCACTAATGCGCAGACGGCGAATCGTGTTTTGAACACTTCATTCTGGCCGGACAACCCGCCGTTTTACGATCCCAACCATCGCAGCGGAGTGCTTTCCTCGGTCTTTCTGGCTCTAGCTTTTCCGCCCACGGGGCGCTATCTGCTCCCTGAGGCGATTCGCCTGGCTCATACCGGTCCAAGGCCGTACCAGCTTGCCGCCCATCTGCGCAACGCCATTCTGGGCGCGCCGCGTGGAACTGTTGACATGGTCCGGATTCTGCGCGATCGATTCCTGCGCAAACCCCGCAAACCGGGCTTTCTGGTGCCGAACCGTGGCGGCAAATACGCCCTGCACTACCATGCCGAGCAGGTTCCAAGCCCGTCCAGCCGCATCCGGCTGACCGGTGACACCGACGCCTTCGGCGTTCGCCGCGCGAACATCGATCTGCGCTATACCGATCAGGACATCGATAGCGTTGTGGAATCGCATCGGCTGCTCGATCAGGCTCTTCGCGCCAATGGCATTGGTCGCCTGGAGTATTGGGATTCTCCCCAGAAGTTGCGCGAGCATATCTGGGAAACGGCCTCAGATGGATTCCATCAAGTCGGGAGCGCGCGCATGGGGGAAGATCCTGCTCAGAGCGTCGTAGACCCAGACCTGAAGGTGCATGGGCTGTCCAATTTGTACGTCGCCTCGTCGGCCGTCTTTCCCTCCACTGGCCAGGCTAACTCGACGCTGCTCGCCGTCGCATTCGCCATGAGATTGGCGCACCGGCTGGCCGGATTGAAGCAATAGCGATGTTATTCTACCGCCATGCGCAGCACTGAAATTGTGCTCCGCGGACCGCAGACGACGCTCCCGCGCGTTTCGGTTCTCGGCCTGGGATGCGCCGCGATGCTTGGCCGTGCCGGAAGGCGCGATTCTTTGGCTGCTCTGGGCGCGGCGTACGACGCCGGGATCACTTTTTATGACACGGCGCGATCGTATGGCTACGGCGCCTGCGAAGGATTGCTCGGCGAGTTCTTTGCCGGCAAGAAGCGCGATTCCGTGGTGCTATGCACAAAGTTTGGAATTGTGCCGGCAAACCCGAGCGGTTGGAAGCAGCGGGTAAAGCCGCTGGCGCGTGCAGCGATACGACTCTTTCCAGGGCTGCGCAGCATGGCCAGAAAACAGGCCGCGGACCAGTTCGCGGGCGGACAGTTCACAGTTGAAGTCCTCAGGTCCAGCTTTGAAACGAGTCTGCGCGAACTGAAAACCGATACCGTTGACATCTTGCTCATGCACGCGGCGCCCATCAGCGCGCTCAAGCAGGACAGTTTAATGGAGGAGCTTGGGCGCCTTGTCGAGGCAGGCAAGGTTCGCATGGCAGGCATCTCCGGCGAAGAAGATGTCATCAGCGCTGTCTTCGCCAACCGGCCCCCACAGCTAGCGACGGCGCAGTTCGCCCTGAACATGTTCAATCTGGCTTTCACGGAGCAGACTGCCCGGGCCGCGCAATCGATGTTCCTTGTGGCGAACCATCCTTTTGGCGGGCCGGAGGGCATCAGCCGTTGCCGCGAGGTGATTGCCCGTATGCGCGCGTCGGCGGAGCTGCCGGCTCTGTTGCGCGAGAAGCTGGACCCCGCCGATGATTTGCTCTTGCCGGAGCTGGTGCTCAACAGCATCCTCAGCGAAACCGGCATCTCGGTCGTGATCCCTTCCATGATGCAACCCAGGCATCTCAAGAGCAACATCAAGGCGGTGGAACACTGCCGCTTTTCGCCCGAAGAACTGGCGATCATTCGGCGGGCGGCGCAGCACGCTGCATGAGGATGGATCGCACCCTGTAGGCAAGAAGCCCAATCGGAACGCCGGGCCCTGTTGTGCGCTATTCCCGTCGCGCTTGCCAATTGTCTTAAGCACACCTTTTCAAGCTGGATTCTCGATGCCACGCTGTCCGTGCAGGCGCAGCCACAACTTTGCCGGCCAGTTCTTGTCCATGCATGGCCTCTCAACTGTCACGTACAGCAGCAGGCCAACGCAGAAAACTATGGGCAGCGCGGCCCCATAGGCGACGACATCTCGCACGACGAATGACGCCGAGGGAGAGGAAAACAGCCGGTGAAAAAGAAAGCCGACTCCAGCGATTGCCAAGTTATGGGTCAGATAGATGCTGTAGCACATACCCCCAGTCAGGCTTACCCAGGTCATACGGAAGAATCTTGGGAAAAGCAGGCCCTTGAACGCTCCGACATAAGCAACCAGAGCCGCAACAGGCAAGAAAACATGGACCAGATTTCCGTCGGCCGCGAATATCCACCACCAGGCGCCGATCGATAAAACATCCCATATCCAGTGCGCCGGAATTCGGATCCAGTCGATGAGATAGAGATCGCACAACAGGAATCCGGCGAAGAAGTATTGCAGGTAGTTCGCGATGCTCAGAGCTGCCCTTGAATCGGACGGCCAGGAAAAGAAATGGAGCTGCATGATTCCGGCCGCAACAATAAACGCCAATCCAAGCAGCCTCCGCACCCATTTGGCGCGCAGCCTGAAATAGACCCAGGCAAGAATCGGCGCCAGGCAGTAGAACTGAATTTCGACCTCCAGCGACCAGGCAGGAGGGTTGATTGCGCTCGCGGCGCCGTATACCAGGCTATGCAGATAAAACAGGCTCGCAAGACCATGCACGAGCACCATGCGCACTGGTTTGTGCATGACCAGCAACAGCAAAGGAATGCGAATCAGGATCGACAGAATATACGGAGGTTCGAGCCTGGTTACCCTGCGCAGAAAGTAATCGCGCAGACGTACGGCCTTCTTCCCAAGCAGCAGGTGCGCCGCGAAAGGCATCCCGAGAATGAAGCCGCTGATTAGAAAGAACAGTTGCACTCCGCGGCTCCCGTTCGCAATCAGATGCCAGAATGGACTTGTTGTCGCCTCCTGGACGGAGTGGAGAGGTATCTGGACTGGTACGTGAAAGAGAACCACCGAGAGAATAGCGATGAACCGGAGCCCGTCGATCTCGGGGATATAGGTTCCTGAAGTTGTTATTCGCCGGAGTGAAAGCGCGGAGAATAGAGATGGCCTGACGGAACTGCTATCGGACAAGAAGTCCCCCTAATTTTGGCCAACATCGATAACTTTGCTGTTCAAACCCGGACTCTCCATTTCGGAAACAACTTCCGGGCAACAGCATGCCGGTTGGCGCAAATTGCGAGACCAAGGCTGGTGTACCCAGAAACGAAAACGCAAACGGACAATCAGACGCAGGAAGCAGCCGCGACTGACCCGCGGCCTGTTAGAATCTCAATTTTCTTCCCGGGAACCAAGTAAGCTGGATGGTTGTACTGGTGACGGTCTGCTGGCCGGAAAGATAGATGGGCGCCTTCCAATGCTCGTGCGTGAAACTGCCATTGATCTCGAGATCCTTGCCGATCCGCTTGACCACTTGAAAGTTGATGTCGTTTAGAGTCGTTCCGCCGGGAATAAAATCTTTTGCGGCTTTCTGATTACGAACTCCGACCTGAATCCATTCATTGCCGCTCAGGTGGTAAGTAATCCAGCCCTGGCCTCCCCGGTCCTCACGGCCAATCCAGTCGCCGAACATCTGGCCGTTGTTGGTGTACCCCTGGCGCTGAATCGCCTCAAAATACATGAAGTGACCGTCGCCGCCCATTGCCCCGGGCGGATTGGTAGAGACAGCTTCGGCTCGCACGTCCAACTTCGGAATACCCGGCACGTGGGATAGATATAGACCGGGCCGCCAGGATGCACGCCGCGGAGCATCGATCGGGGAAACATCGTCATGCACCTCTGAGTCCGTGTAAAGAGTAAGCCAGTTGCGGACGAAGGGAAGCCGATAGGAGAAGTCAAAGGCGCCAAACCGCGCTCCGGGGTCGCGAGTGCTGTTCTTGACGGCAGCGCTGGGAGAGGCAAAGCTAAAGAAGCTCCTCAGGAAACTCTTGATGGTGATGGGAGTGTGATCCTTGCCCCCCCATATCACGGTGCGCTCGAATCCAAGCTCAAGGTTTTCCGTAGGCCGAAAACTGACCTTCTCCACATGTACCCAAGGATCGATGGGATATGTGTGCCCCTTCAGGGGACCTATCAGGAACTCGTAACGGAAAGGACCGGTAATCCGGGAAAGCAAAGGCACATCCAGCGGTTCAATGCGGTTGATATGGAAGGCGTAAATGTTTTCAGCATTGTTGGAATAGGACATGGAGCCGCCCAATGCCGGGCTCTGCCATTCATCCTGCTTCCCGAAGGAGATTACATGATTGAGATATTGGACGGAGACGTAAGCTTCCATGATGCGCATTCGGACGGCGGATGCAACGGGGCCCACCGGCATCGTCGTCTGCTGGCTGTTTGGGAGAGGGGTGCAATTGGTTCCATTCTGAAAACAAGTGGGACTGAAGTAATTCGTTGTGCCGTCGAGAGCTGCAAGTTGCCCGACCAGCGCGGGCGAGTAGCCGGCAGTCGAGGGCGCGCCCTGAAACTCCGTGCGCACGTAGAGGAGAAGCCGGTTGAAGGACGCATAGCCGCTGGCGCCGGAGTAGTTATTGAAGCCGTTGGCATAGGGTCTGCCATAGTCGTTTACGACGGTCGAGCCGAGATGATAGCTGTCGCGCAGCGGAGTGCCGCTCATGCCACGGGTCACGCTGTAGACCGTCTCGGTGTGGACGCTGCCCTTGTTCGCCGTGCAAGAGTCTTCAGTGTCGTTGCGTAGTTCGCGCCTGAGCGCATCGTATATTCCTTTGGCAACGCTCGTAATCGGCCCTTCATCCACATCCTCGAGACGGTCTTCAGTCTCATCCAGCATGTTGCTCAAACTCGCGCGCGTCCACGGACGCATACCCAGGTAAACTTTATCCATATACCCCAAAGCATAGAGCCGCATGACCGCCGGATAGACCCAACTGTCCAGAGGAATATAGGGTGAGCCATGCGTGACCGGCTCACAGTCGGGTCCGAGACCGTTTGAGGCGACTGTGGACTGTCCTGAGCTGCCCGGCGTCCCCGATGGTTCAGCCGCAAGCGTGCCAGTTGCCATCAGGGCGAGTCCTGCTAACGCAGTTGCAAATCGGATCAAGGCCGTCACGGCCACTTTTCTGCTCACGTTCTTACTCCAGTTTATGGTTCGCGCGCTTTAGTCGATTGCGGTATGAGACGCACGGCAATTAGAGAATCCGTTGATAGAGAGTGACTCAGGTTGTACTGCCAGGTAACCGGTACCAGGATGAATGCTGGCGTCGAGCGCATCGTGTCCGGCGGTCGGTCTCACCGCGATGCATCCGTGTTTGCCATTCGGAAGCGGCGGTGACGATTTCAAGATCCCGGAATCTTAATGTACAGCCTTGGGCCGCATGGAACCGATATACCAATCGATCGTCTTACGCAGGCCTACCTCAAACGACGTTGCGGCCCGGAACCCAAACTCGCTTTCTGCGCGGCTAACGTCCAGACGACGCCGCGGCTGGCCATTTGGCTGGTTCGTGTCCCAGACGATCCTTCCCGTAAAGCCTGTCATCTCCGCAATGGTAGTTGCAAGGTCGCGAATCGAGATCTCCATGCCGCTGCCCAGATTTACCGGGTCGGATTTGTCGTACTGCTCCGTCGCCAGAACAATGCCCTCCGCGGCGTCCTCCACGTAAAGGAACTCGCGCGTAGGCGACCCGTCGCCCCACAGCACAATCTCTTCGCGGCCTGCCTCCACTGCCTCAAGGCACTTGCGGATCAGAGCAGGAATCACATGAGAGGAATTCAAATCAAAGTTGTCGCCGGGCCCATAGAGATTTACCGGTAAAAGGTAAATCGCGTTCATTCCATACTGCTCGCGATAGGCCTGGCACTGCACGAGCAACATCTTCTTCGCCAGCCCGTAAGGCGCGTTGGTCTCCTCTGGGTAACCGTTCCATAAGTCATCTTCACGAAATGGCACCGGCGTGAACTTCGGATATGCGCAAATTGTGCCCAGGACAACTGTCTTCTCGATCCCGCG
>CAZGHZ010000076.1:0-25987 GCA_964525655.1 uncultured Occallatibacter sp. | reverse complement strand
ACTGGGCCGAGGCCGACGCCGACGTGGGCGAGACCATCGACTTCCTCGAGTTCTACGCCCGCGAAGCTCTGCGCTTGGCTGCCGCCCAAACACCTATTCAGTTCCCCGGCGAGCGCAACGAGCTTCTCTACATCCCTCTGGGCGTGGGCGCGGTGATTCCTCCGTGGAACTTCCCCTTCGCGATCATGGCGGGGATGACAGCGGCCTCCATTGTCACGGGCAACACGGTCATCCTGAAACCATCGAGTGACGCTCCAACCATCGCGGCCAAATTCGTCGAGGTCCTCGATGAGGCTGGAATGCCTCCGGGTGTGGTCAACTTCTGCCCCGGCTCCGGCGCGACCTTCGGCAATGCCATCGTCGAAAATCCCAAGACCCGCTTCATCGCCTTCACAGGTTCAAGGAAGGTCGGTCAGGAGATCAACGAACGCGCCGCTCATGCGAGACCAGGTCAAATCTGGATCAAGCGGACAATTCTGGAGATGGGCGGCAAGGACTCGATCCTCGTCTGCGTAGATGCCGATCTCGACGCGGCAGTCGATGGCGTCGTTGCATCAGCCTTTGGCTTCGGCGGGCAAAAGTGCTCGGCCTGTTCAAGAGCCATCGTCGAGGCTCCTGTCTATGAGGTCTTCATCGAGCGGCTTCGCGAGCGCGTAGCAAAGCTGACCGTAGGCGACCCGGCAGAGAACGCCAACCTCGGCCCGGTGGTCAACAAATCCGCGCTCGACTCGATGCTAGGCTATATCGAGATCGGCAAAAAGGAAGGCCGCCTGATCGCCGGCGGTCATGCGCCTGAAAGTGAGAGCGGAGGCTACTTCCTCGAACCCACCGTCTTTGACGGCATCGCGCCTGATGCAACACTGGCCCAGGAAGAGATCTTCGGACCGGTGCTGGCAGTCATCAAAGTTGCAAGCTTCGAAGAGGGCCTGAAAGTCGCCAATGGCACGGAGTATGGACTGACCGGCTCAGTCTACTCGACCGATCGGGAAAAACTCGATCGCGCCCGCCGCGAGTTTCATGTGGGCAACCTCTACTTCAACCGCAAATGCACCGGCGCCATGGTGGGGGCGCACCCCTTCGGCGGCTTCAATATGAGCGGCACCGACTCAAAGGCCGGAGGCCCGGATTACCTGCTGCTCTTTACCCAGGCCAAGAGCGTCGCCGAGAAACTGTAAGAGCGCAGTTAGCATGGTTCGCGGTGTTGGCGGAGTTAGCACGTGTTTCAAAAACCGTCTAGCGGTTTCTAGAGGTAATCCCGCAGGGGCTAAAGCCCAATGTTTTTCAGCAGGTTTTGGCACGACTGAAGTCGTGCCCTGATACAAAGCGGGCATTGAATGAGTTTTCGGGAAGCTTTGAAGCCGTGTCCACTCAATGTTCAGAGTTGCTCCCAGATTCAATGGGATTCAATAACGTTATCCTCGTAACATCGAGTTATCGCTCCGGAGGATCTGTGAAGGCTTGGAAGATCATAGTCATCTCACTGTTGCTCACGCTGACCATCGGCGGAATCTACCTGGGCTCGGTCTGGAAGCGTCGCCAGAATCCTGGAGTAATTCCCAAGGCCGACTCGCGCCAGATCCTGAGCAAGGACGACCTCGTCGTGATGCGCGAGTTCTTTCCCTCACACTTCGAAGACACTCTGCGCTTGGAAGGCAAGAGCGTTTGGATGAAGACCGGCTACGTCATGCCCTACTACCCCTACACGAGCGGACAGGTGCTCTTTGCCAAACGCGTCGGTGTGATTCCTGCGGCGCAACGCATGGAGGTGAAGAAGATCGTCAAGGCGGCCGTGCCCGCGAGCATCGACGACAAGATCGAGCACGGAAGCCGCCAGGCATTTGCCGTCTTCACGCTACCCGGTAGCGCCACGCTCTATGCCACGCCCATTGGATATATCCAAGGCAACGAGGAGGGCTATTACACCGACCTGCTTTTCTTCTACGACGACCCACACACCATCTACGACCACTGGCCCAAGGATGTGTGGGCGGCCATCGATGCGCATCAGGTGAAGCCTGGAATGAGCGAGGTGGAAACCCGCATGTCCATTGGCCGAAGCCTGCACTTCGATGGTAAGGTCGAGGGTGACCGCACCGTAACCTACGACCAGGACGGCAAGCACTGGACAATAACCTATCGAAAGAACCAGGCCTCGGAGATCAAGATCGAATAACGGTTTCAAGAGATTAGCCAGGTTTTTTCAGGTTCATCGCTTCAGTTGGAGTTGTCTCCTTGAAGAAACGCAAGCACAGAGAAAATTGCGCACAAAAATCCCGAACCAGATATTTCATTTAACAGTCTTATAATCAACAGTTTATGCTGCATTATAAAGTCGCCCGCTCCGGAGTTTTACAATTCTATTTGTGCCCACGCAACCTTTTTAGATCTCATGCATCTATACATATAACAAGCAGAGGCTTCCTCGAAACATTACCCACCCAAGAAAGGTACCCACTCCTTCTTGAAGGTCCGAAAGGACCTCTTCTCAAATTCCCCTCCGGACCCCCTCCCTCAAATGCCTCTCAAGCGGGCCTACCGGAAGGTAGGCCCATCTGCTTTTTTGGGTGCAGTTAAAATAGAACCGAGATGCCTTCCTCCGCCCCGATTAGTCCCCTCGACCAGGAAATCCAAGCGATCGACGCGCTTTTTGATAAGGCGGGCCTTGAGCGCAGTCTTCGTGGAACGGGTGGCGGAGCCAATCGCCGGACGCGTTTTGAGCCCGCCGCCCCGTCTGATCTTGCCACTTTCGCGCCGTGCCCTCAAGCAGCCCGGAATGGCGTCGAGTGGCTTGCTGCCGCGGGATGGAAAAGGGCAGGCTGGCTTTGGCATGGCTTCAGCACGCGCCGCGGTGGCGTGAGCCGGACCTACTGCTCTGACGGTGCGCCTGGGGAGTTGAATCTTGGCTTCACGGCTCAGGACGATTGCGAGACGGTGGTTGCGAATCGCCGCCTGCTGGCCGAGGCTATCAGTGGAGATCCGGCAACGCCGTTGATCTCTCTCCGCCAGATTCATTCGAATCTTGTAATTCGAGCCGGTTTTCAAGACGCCGTCCGCCTACAACCATTAAAGGGCGATGGACTGATGACCGATGAGCCTGGCCTCCTGTTGGCGATTCAAACCGCCGATTGCATCCCGGTGCTGGTTGCCGACCGCAAGCGGCGCGCCGTAGCCGCCTTCCACGCCGGCTGGAGGGGCACGGTGAAGCGCATCGTCGAGAGTGGAATAGGACGCATGAGGCTTGCCTTCGGGTCACAACCCGAAGACCTGATTGCCGCCATCGGCCCAGGCATCGGACCTTGCTGCTACGCTGTCGGCGATGAGGTGCTCTCGGAGTTCGAGTCGCAATTCACTTATGCGCGAGAGCTGTTTTGCGAGGTCTCCGACTCCGACCCCATACGAATGCGCTATCCGATGCTCTTCCTCACGCAGCGCGCGCCGGGACATTCGGAGATCGGCCCCAGCCTGCATGTAAATCTGGTCGAGGCAAGCCGGCGCCAGTTGCTTGCTGCGGGCCTCAAGCCTAGGGCGATCAAGACTGTTGGCGGCTGCACAAGCTGCCAGCAAGAGCTCTTCTTCTCCCATCGCGCCTCAAAAGGTCATGCCGGACGCATGATGAGCGTGATCGGGATTCGTCCGCGCTAGACCGTTACTCTGCCAATCTTTAGCCGGGGCGAGAGCCGCTCCAGCCGCAACAATCAATATGGGAAAGCACTCCAACGTGTAGCGCGGTTCGGAGTTCTCTATGGTGGCCAGCAGCAGGCAGCGCATCACCAGGTAGCCGCCCAGCATCCAGGGCCAGGGAACGCGCCGGCGCAGAAAGCCCCAAACCGCCAAACCAACATAACCAAGATTGATCAGTCCAAGCAGCACAGCCGCCATTGTCTGGCCGGGATGCTCGCTCCAACGCCACCAGAAGATATCGAGATCGAAGGACCAGGTTCTCGGGCGGAGAGCCATATCCGCGACGCGCATTAGAGGAACCACGAGGTAGTAGCGCAAAGGATGAGAGCGGATGCGCTCGGCCGCCAGCGCGGCAAAGCGGTCGTCGAGCTCCGCCGAGATGCTATGCGTCCGGTTGTACTCATCCAGCATTAGGCTGGTCTGCTCGCGCTGCTGGGGCGAGTCGAAGGCGCGCGCGGGCAGGTCGTCCAGATCGATCTCCTCCTCGCCTACGTTCCAGAAGACGTTGCCGGTGGAAACGTACTCCACCGACCAGGTGCGCATCCAGCGGTAGAAGCCGAGATTGTTTCGTTTTCCTGGGTCGTTGACGTAACGGGGAGCCAAAGGCTCAAAGACATGGAACCGGGTCCAGTTGCGCCAGGCCCACGGAGCAAGAGGCGCGAGTGCCACAATGCTGAAGAGCGCGACGCAGGCTGCTCCAGCCCTGAGTCCACGCCCGATCCCTTGCCTGGCCGCGAAGTTGCGCGTCGTAGTCCAAAGCAGCCCCGCGGCAAGCGCCGCAAACAGCAGGACCCCATCAGGCCTCAATAGCATCGACAGCGCCGCGGCCGTACCGGCCAGCGCCACGGCCCAAAGGTCGAGCCAGCCTGTCTGCGCCGCGCTCAAAGCCTGGCCGGCCGCGTAGACTCCCAATGAGACCGCGAAGACTGACAAGCACTCGGTCATGGCAATGCCTGTGAAGGCCGCGGTGAAGGGGCAAAGCATGGCCAGCGCCAACACCACCTCAGCCGTGCGATCTGAAAGGTGACGGCGCGCGAAGGCTGCCAGCAGCAAACCCGCAGCCAGGTCGGCGACAGCCTGGACCGCAAAAACTAAATTCAGCCAGGTCTTCGGCAGGAATCCCGCAAAGAGCTGCTCGAAGACGGCCAGAATCAGCGGATACCCAGGCAAGCGAATGAGACTCGGAACCAGGTTGTTTCCTTCGGCAAGACCGTAGATGCCGCGATGCAGCAGGTAACGACCCAGCTCGAGGTAAACCCCGGTATCGTCGTCACCGGGGCGAGGAAAGACAATCAGGATCATCCGCAGCAGTATGCCTACGGCGATCCACAACATCCAGCGCCTCCGCGACGAGAACAGATTCATACACGGACACTAACAGATGCATGTGGGCCGGCGGCCACATCTCGGTGGACCGCTAAGATTGGGTGGCCCAGACCTCGATTTGAGAATCCGGGCCATCGAACCTGCGGGTGAATCGATCTCGTGACGAGCGATGCCACCCGCTACTGCAGATCAACGAAAGGCGTAGGAGATACCGAAGGACATGATCGGGTAAACCTGCAGCGGGTTAAGGTCCTTCCTCCATTTGGAGACCTGCGCGCTGAGGTTGGACTGCACAGCCTGGCCAATCGGGTTGGAAGTGCTGGTGACATCGGAGCATTCTGTTTGGGCTTGGTCGAGACAGGCCCAGCCGGTCAGATTCACATTCAAAGAGGGCACGCCGGTGAAGGCCGCGCCGATCTCAAAGGGAAAGGACCAATGACCGCCCGTACGGGAGATCATATTTCCCCAGCCCGTGGTGAGGGTGGCGGTCTGTTTGTGAGTGTTTAAGCCCAGGCTCGCGGCGACGTCGAGCGGAGTGGCGCCGGTGAGTGTGTTTGCCGTAGCTGAATAGTATTGCGACCCGTTGAGAGTAAAGCTGGTGCCGCCAGCCGAGACAGCGTTTGCCGTGATCCCATTCTGGTTGTAGAGCAAGGCTCCGGGGCTCAGGCGAAAGCCGTGTCTTGGGAACGGATAATAGTCCAGCGAAACGCCCGCAGTCGCCATGTTGACCTGGCCGTTGAGGTCAAGGCCATTCGTGGACAGGCTGCCGCCGTTGGTGCTTCCGTTGATCGTGATCCCACTCACCGAATACTGGAAGACGTTGCCGACGCCGCGCAGGTTCAAATAGCGGTTCAGATTGGTAGCCGCTTCCACATTGACTCCCATGAGCGACACGCCGCCGCCGAAGGCGACTCTGGAGAACGGCTTCATTGGCACTTCGTCCTTCATTCGAGAGCGGCCGTCTTTGGCGGATTGCGTCGCATTGTCTTGCATCCCATTTGCGGCAGAGTTCTGGGTTGCCTGGCTGCTGGAAGTGCCGGCGGATTGGCCATAGAGGGGCAAGGTCGCGGCGAGAAGTGCGAGAGATAAGAACTGGAATGATCTTTTCACGGAGGAGTACTCCCTTTTCGATTGAAGGTCCCGGCAAGCGGGTTCACCCCGCACTGAGTTGCGGGGGTCGATAGTCCCCATCGAACAGCAGCATCAGCCAAGGTGGTTTAGCCTTGAGCCGGGGACAAAGGCAGCATACCTCTTATCGACACTCGAAGGTGCAAACTTTAGTTCTCCGTTTCGGACGGGGAGGAGAGCCGGCAGTAGTTATTTCGGGCAAGAACCGATCGAGAACTGCGTTGGTTCCCGCAGTTTGCAACTGCAAACCCTAGGCAGGCCCGAGAGCAGGCTCTCGGGCACCTGATATTTGTTGGAAAGTTTTGGAAGACTGCGGCGAGAATAGTCGGCGCGCGCCCTGTCAGGGGAGGGACGAGCGCTGACGGGGCTAAGCGCCAACGGCCTCTTTGGGATTGACCAGGTCGCGCAGTTCCTTGGACGGTTTGAAGTAGGGGACCTTCTTGGCCGGAACCTCAACGCGCTCGCCGGTCTTGGGGTTGCGTCCTATGCGCGGGTTGCGCTGTCGGATGCGAAAGGATCCGAAGCCGCGAATCTCAATCTTGTCTCCTCCCTTGAGGGCTCCGATCACCGAATCGAAGATTGTCTCGACGATGACCTCGCCGTCGCGGCGAGTCAGGTCACCAACTCCAGTCACCTTTTCCACCAGATCCGCTTTTGTCATAGGGTCCATGCCTCCGCATTCAGCATAACCGGATTCGGCCCATTCGTGCACGCAAAAGGGGAGCTTGACCGTGGATTTGGACCCATTCCCTTCAATAGCTTGACGGAAGGGCTCAGGCTCGGCAGATTGTCCCGGCCAACTTCGCCCTCGTCGCGTTATGATGGCCTGAACCGTTCCCTGAGGGATTCGACACCGGTAGGGAGAGAGATTTGCCGCAAAAGGACGGGCACGTGACGGACGAAGGCAAGACCAACACCGGGCCAGAAAGCAGCGCCTCGCCAAAGTACAGCATCGTGATTCCCGCCTACAACGAGAGCGCCCGTATTCCCGCAACGCTCAAGTCGGTGGTGGAGTGTGTCCGCGCTCGCGGCTGGGATGCCGAAGTGCTGGTGGTCAACGACGGCTCTACGGATGGGACAGCCGAGGTGGTGCGGGCTTTTGCCCAAAATGCGCCCGAGGTGAGAATGCTCCAAAACCCCAGCAATCGCGGCAAGGGCTACAGCGTGCGCTCGGGAATGCTCCAGGCGCAGGGCCAGGTCGTGATCTTCACCGACGCCGACCTCTCTGCGCCGATCGAGGAGGCCGAGCGCCTTTTTGCCGCCATCGCCGAGGGCGCCGACATCGCCATCGGCTCGCGCTGGCTCGATCGGGACCGCCAAACCCAGAAGCAGCCGCTTTACCGGCAGTTCTTTGGCCGCTGCTTCAACATTGTCACGCGCGGCGTGATGGGCCTGCGCTTTGCCGATACCCAATGTGGCTTCAAGGCCTTCACGCGGGTCGCCGCACAGACCGTCTTCCAGCTACAGACCATCGAGCGATGGGGCTTTGACCCGGAGATTCTTTTTATCGCCCTCAAGCGCGGTTACTGGATCATCGAAGTACCTGTCAGTTGGGCCCACGACGAACGCAGCCGCGTGAGCTACTTGAAAGATGGCATGAAGATGCTGCAAGAGCTGGCCATCGTGCGCTGGAATGCGTTGCGCGGGCGCTACGACAGGCCGATCAAGGCAGCGCTGCGAGCAACGCCCTAATGTCGGACACCCGGTTCCGATGCGCCATTGGCCGGAGCCACGAATTTCTCGACTCACTTGCCTGACGCAGCGGAACCGGTCATCCCGAAACTCTTATCTGATCTTCTGAACCGCAATAGCGAGCGCAAACTCGCTTCCCGCAGGCAGCTTGACCGCTCCCTTCCTCGATGTCAGAGTTCCAGAGTTTTCGTCCGAAATCTTGCTATGGAGTTCGACGCCGGTTTCCGGTTCGATCTGATGGATTTCGAGGAGTTCACTGTTCCATGTGTTCGGTTCCTGGTTGCCGGCACGGACGGAATGTCCATCCGAAATCTCGCTTTCCGGCCCGTAGAAGCCCACGATGGTTGCGATGATCGGCACTACCTTGCCGCTCTTGAGCTCCGCTTGAGTAAAGCGCAACTCCATCTTTGACTTGTCATTCGCCGCCGCCGGATCAGTCGCGACAGTTCCGACGAGTTCAGTGCCTCGCGGCAACTCCGGTCCGTCTTTGAGTTGGACAGCCTTGCTGAGCGAGACACGGAACTGCTGGCCAGGCTGCGCCCTCCTTGCGTCGAGGGTTCGGGGCAGTGCCGCCTGCGCGGGCACCATCAGCTGGGCCTTTTCATGCACGGGCATGGTTGAGGGGATGTCGGCTGGCTCGGCCTTCGAGTCGTCCATCGTACGGGCCTGGGCAAGCTGCGGGATGAGAACTGTGATAGCTATGGCCGCAACCGAAAGGGTTGTCGCGAATTCTCGCTTCATGAGGGGGAAACTCCTGATTGAGGATTTGCGTGCGCCTCCGTGACGACCTTGGGCAGGAGGCAGATTGCCTCACGCTTAGACGAAGGCTCGTTACCGTCGGTAGTCGCCTTCGTCAGCAGAAATTGGCGGGATATTGTTTTTTTACGATCCATTCATCTTTCTCGCAGCCTGCAAAATGGGACGGACATGAAATGAAATTGTCGTGGTGCAGCCAGCCTCCTCATTCTGCTACGATTTCTGAGACATCACGGCCCTCTGCGGCGTCTACCCGAAGAGGCAGGGGCTTCGGCTCACGTCGACTTGGTCAGGAGGAAAGCATGATCCGCAGGATAGCCTTAGCATTTTTCTTTGTCGCCTTCACTGCCATCGGAGCCCACGCCGCCGACTTCAACGGCAAGTGGACCGCCGAGTTTGACACTGCGATTGGTGTACAGAAGTACACCTACGAGTTCCACGTCGACGGCACGACGTTGACCGGTAAGGCCAAGAACGAGCACGGCGAAACCGCCCTCACCGAGGGCAAGATCGACGGCGATGCCATTACCTTCGTCGAGAACCTCAACTTTAACGGTATGGACATCAAGATCGAGTACACCGGCAAGATCAGCGGAGACGAGATCAAGTTCACCCGCAAGGTGGGCGACTTCGCCACCGAAGAACTCACCGCCAAACGGGTCAAATAGCCCGCGGCGCCGTTCTATTCCCCTGGCAGTTGAGGTTCGTGGTGTCCCAGGTCCCAATGCGGGACCTGCGGGACCGGCTGTTCTTGTCTGTCTTTATTGGGGGGAATCGGCGCAAGATGACCTGGGATTGCCCGATTAGAGCAAGAGAGCACTCGGAGCAAGCAGCCAATCTCGCCGCGCGACTCCGTTACTCCTCTGTTTGTTCCCCCCACGCGCCGACAGGTATCATGAATCTTCATGGCATTGCCGCAAACAATTGAAGTTGCAAGCTTGGGGATGTGGGATTCACTCATCCTGATGGTGATGGCTCTGGTGGTCTTCGGACCGCGGCGGCTGCCGGAGATCGGCCGCCAGATCGGCAAGCTCATGTACGAGATCCGCAAAGCCTCCAACGACTTCAAATTCCAGATGGAAGACGAGTTGCGCAAGGCCGAGGACGCCGACCGGCAAAAGAAGGAAGCCGAGCGGCAAGCCGCGCTGACACTGACTGCCCCAGCGCAGACTGGCGCCGACTCCCAGGTCCCAAGTGCGGGACCTGGGGCACCCATTTCCGATCTTCAGTCCCAGATTCCGAAGTGGGCGCCTGGGGCACCAGTCCCGGACGGCCAGTTTCCGGTGCCAAGTCCCTATCCCGAAGAGGCCGTGTATCCGGCAGTCTCCCCTGGAGACTTCCACGACAATGAGCCCTATCCGCGCATTCAGCCGCCCTCGACCGGTGAGCCGATTCCGGCTGAGCGGCCAAGCCGCATGGCGGAGGCGGGCGAGGCTCCTGTAGACGCCGAGCCGGACCAGGCCACAACGGTGACGGAGCACGAACACCATGGTTGATCCCGCAGAGGTGATCGGCATGGCGCGGGAAGCCGTGAGTCAGCGCGCGGAGCTGCCCGGCATGAGCCTGATGGAGCATCTGGACGAGCTCCGCAAGCGCATCATCCGTTCCTTCATCTTTCTGGTGCTGGGCATCTGCGGCGCCGGAATCTTTTACAAACAACTCGTTGCCTTCATCCAGGCTCCGCTCGTCCACATTGGCAAGTCGTTGGTCTTTACACACCCCATGGACCCGCTGAATCTGGACCTGAAGGTCTCGATGGTCGGCGGAGCGATTCTGGCCTCGCCCTTCATCCTCTACCAGGTCTGGCTTTTCATCGCGCCGGGACTTTATCAGAAGGAGCGACGCTTCGTCATCCCTTTCATGGCGGCCACCGTGGGACTGTTCCTGACCGGAGCGGCCTTCGGCTACTTCTATGTGCTGCCCGGCGCGTTGCAGATCCTGATCGTCGACTTCGGCCACAACTTCACCCCCATGGTCACGATTGACGAGTACTCCAGCTTCTTCTTGTCGATCATCCTCGGCCTGGGTATCAGCTTTGAACTGCCGATTCTGATCTTCTTTCTGGCTCTGTTTGGCATCGTCAGCCCGCGCTTTCTGTGGAAGAACATGCGCTACGCGATACTGGGGGTCTTTCTGGTCGCGGCGATCATCTGCCCCAGCCCCGATCCCTGGACGATGTGTATCTACGCCCTTCCCATGCTGGGGCTTTATCTGATCGGCATCGCCGTGGCCTGGTGGGTTCACCCCTCGCGAAGAAAGAAAAAGGAGGCGGCGAATTGATGCATCTCTCGATTTGGAAGAGAACTGGGGCCTGGACTCTGGGTGCCCCATCCTTGACGCGTCTTTGTTTTTGCGTCAAGGGTGGGATACCACGAACCACAATCTGCGTTCCTTTCATGAGGAAAATCGTTCTTTGTCTGCTGCTCCCGCTCGTCCCTCTCGCTGCACAGGCCCAGCCGCACTTCAACGGAGCAAAAGCTCTGGAGTACGCACGCCAGTTCGTCGCCATCGGGCCGCGCTGGCCCACCAGCCCCGGCCACGCAAAGGCCGAGGCCTTCTTGCGCGACCATTTCGAACACGACCAACTCGAAGAGGATACCTTCACCGCCTCGACGCCCATAGGTTCTGTACCCATGCGCAACTTCATCGTGCGCTTCCCCGGCAAGAAGAACGGCGCGATCGTGCTGGCCACCCACTACGAGACCAACTACTGGCTCAAGGACATCAACTTCGTCGGCGCCAACGACGGCGGCTCGACGACCGGCCTGCTGATAGCCATCGCCGACCAGTTGCGCGCGCAGACCGCGGGCGGCAAAAAGCTCGACGGCTACTCGGTCTGGCTGCTCTTCGACGATGGCGAAGAGTCCATTTTGCCGCAGTGGACCGATTCCGACTCGACCTACGGCACCCGGCATCTGGCCGCCAAATGGGGCCGCGACGGAACGCTCGGCAAGATCAAGGCCTTCATCCTGACCGACATGATCGGCGACAAGGACCTCGAAATTCAGCAAGAGAGCCGCGATGCGGACTGGCTCGTTGCGCTGGTCAGCCAGGCGGCGAAGAAGTACAGCGATGAAAGATATTTCTTCAAGCAAAAGATGGAGGTCGAGGACGATCATCTGCCCTTCGTCCGACGCGGCGTGCCATCGATCGACATCATCGACCTGAATTACGGCCCCAACAACAGCTACCACCACACCGACAAAGACACGATAGATAAGCTCAGCGCGCACAGCTTGACCGTTGATGGCGATGTGATTTTGGAGACAATCAGACTGGTGGGGCTACGGTAGGACGCTCGCAACTCTCCTGGAGCATTCATTCATGATCGCGGGCGCATCTTGGCTTTGGTGGGTCGGGTTTCATGCGGTGCTGGCGGCACTGCTGATCGCCGACTCGCTACTCGCTGGCAGTCGTACCGAAACCCAACGCACTCAGAAAGCCGCCTGGCTTTGGACGGCTCTGCTTGTCCTCGCCGCGACTGCTTTTGCCGCGTGGATCGCCATCGCTAAGGGCCATCAGCCCGCCCTAGAATTCGCCGCCGGCTACACCATCGAAATCTCGCTCAGCGTCGACAATCTCTTCATCTTCCTGATCCTCTTTGAGGGCTTCCGCATCTCGCCGCGCCGGCAGCATACGGCTCTCTCGTGGGGCGTTGCCGGAGCGGTCGTACTGCGCGGGCTCTTCATCGCAACCGGTGTCATGCTGCTGCGCCGCTCGGACTGGTTCACCTGGTTCTTCGGATTCATCCTGCTCTATGCAGCCTGGAGACTGGTGCGCGGAGGCTCGGCCAGGGCGGCTATTCCTGATTGGATTCGCAGATTGCAACCGGCCAAGGGGTCGATGCTGCCGGTGATCCTGGCCGTCGAGTTCACCGATCTTCTCTTCGCGGTTGACTCGATTCCTGCCGTGCTGGCCGTCAGCCACAATCCCTTCGTCGTGTATACCTCGAATATCGCGGCTATTCTCGGCCTACGCTCGCTTTACTTTGCGCTGGCCTCGATGCTCAACCGCCTTCGCTACCTGCACTACGGGTTAGCCGCGCTGCTGGCTTTCATGGCCTTCAAAATGCTCTTTGCCCGGTGGATTGATGTGCCGATTACCCTATCGCTAGCCATCATTGGCGCGATTCTGGCCGTCTGCACGGTGGTGTCGGTGGCGGCAGGGACTAAGGGACTAGGGACTAGGGAACAGTGAACCGCATCAGTATCCCAGGATTGTTCGGAGGGCGTTTCTATAAATCCGTGTGCATACGTGATTGAGGGAGGGATCGTCCCCACTGTTTTCTATTCCCTAGTCCCTGTTCCCTAATCCCTGCATTCGTGCAATTGCTAAACCGCTCAAATCCCCCTACAATAGAGGAATTGCAGGAAAGGTCTGTCCAGAGAGATGCCCAAGGAAAAGATTCATCCCAATTACGCCGCAGTGCAGGTCAAGTGCGCCTGCGGAAGCAACTTTGAGACCCGTTCGACCCACAAGGGCGACATTCACGTGGAAATCTGCTCGGTTTGCCACCCGTTCTTCACCGGCAAGCAGCGCCTGGTGGATACAGCTGGCCGCGTCGAGCGCTTCCGCCGCAAGTACGCCAAGTCCGACGGGGCAACGGCGGCTGCCGCCGCAGTCAAGTAAGCGGCGCTCGGCATTCGGCCAGCACGATTGGGCCTCCGCATTGGCGGAGGCCCAACTTCGTTCGGGGGCCAGGTCTGCGGGAAGATAGGGTTCGTGGTTTCCCAGGTCCGAGAATCCGGACCTGGGGCACCCAAGATTTGTGGGTGGTTCAGATGGCGGGAAAGGGCTTTACCGTGAGGAAGGACTGGGACAACCCCAAGCAGCACGCGATGCCTGCACAGGCGCGGGTGCCCGCTGAGGTGCGCATCGGGCCGGTGGTCGTGGCTCCGGCAACGGTCCTGGCTCCCATGGCGGGGGTTACAGATACGGTCTTCCGGCGGTTTATCCGCCACGCGAGCTTGTTCAGCAGAGATCAGAGATCAGAGACCAGAGATCAAGAGTCCACGCCGGACGCCGTCGAAGCTCAGCTGACCAACACCCAATCCGGATGCGGGCTGCTGATGACCGAGTTCACCTCGGCCGACGGGCTGGCGCGGATGCGGGAGAGCAAGCGTCAGCGCTACCTGACCTTTTACGACGACGAGCACCCTATTGGGGCCCAGCTCTTCGGGGCCAATCCCGAGACGCTGGCCGAGGCGGCGCGGATCGTGGAGGAGACGGGCTTCGACCTGGTTGACCTGAATCTTGGCTGCCCTGCAAAACGAGTCGTGGGCTCGAATGGCGGCTCGGGCCTGCTGCGCGACCTGCCGCGAATCGGCGAGATCTTCCGCGCTATTCGCATGGCCGTCACGATTCCTTTTACGGTGAAGTTCCGGCTGGGCTGGAATGACGCCGACATCGTGTGCATCGAGCTGGCGAAGATGGCTGAGGCCGAGGGGCTGAATGGCGTTGCCCTGCACGCCCGCACGCGCGAGCAGGGATACAGCGGCCAGGCGCGCTGGGAGTGGATTGCACGGGTCAAGCAGGTGGTCGCGATACCGGTGATCGGCAACGGTGACATTCAAACTCCGGAGGCCGCGGCGGCGATGGTGGCTGAGACCGGCTGCGATGGGGTGATGATCGGACGCGCGGCGCCCACGAATCCCTGGATCTTTCGCCAAATCGCGCAATACACGGCGACCGGCAGCTATGAACGGCCCACAGTCGAGGATCGTTACCGCATGATTCGTGCCTACTTCCAGATGCTATTGGATGAGGCCGAGGCAACGAAGGATCTACCGCGAGCGGCGCGCTTGGGGGAGACAGCCGGCAAGATGAAGCAGTTTGCCACCTGGTTCACGCACGGCGTGGCGGGCGGGGCCAAGCTCAGGCGCGCAATCTATCAGGCGAAAACGGGAGCAGAGGTGCTGGTTCGGGTGGACGCATTCTTTGCCGCCCAGCTTGCCGAAAACTCAGGGCCCGATGCCGCTCTGGACGACCCAGTTACAGCCGATTTTCCTGCCGACATGCTGGTTTGCGATTAGTCGAAAAGCTGAAACCTGCGCCCGGCGATCACCCCTCGCGAGGGATCAATCGGCCCAGAAGGTGAGATAGCTCAGCACGCCAAGACCAACGAGAGCGAGCAGGAAGACGACCAGAAGCCACTTCAATAAATTGCTTTGATCGCCCTTGCTAGGCAGGTCGCGAGTCTCAATAAGCCGCGCCATCACGATGCTGATATTGTCGCGTCCGCCGGCAGTCAGCGCCCGCATGAGAAGATTGTGGGCGGCAGCTCCTACAGTGGGACCGGAGGCCGTCGTTTCGAACTCCTTTTCAGGAATGGAGTCCCAGAGGCCATCGGAACAGAGGAGCAGCGAGTCCCCGATAGCGAGCGAGTGCCCTTCGACATCAACTTCGATGTCGGGTCCAACGCCAAGAGCGCGGGTCAGTATCATGGTGTCGGGATGGTGGTAAACCTCTTCCGGGGTAATCAGGTTGCGGTTGAGGAGCGATTGCACGGCAGAGTGATCGGAAGTAAGGCGATGCAGACGGCCTGCGCGCAGAAGATAAGCGCGGCAATCGCCTACATGGCCGATCCAGGCCTGCGCCCCTCCGACTACATGCTGCACGAGAGCGACAATCACGGCTGTACCGACCCGCAACTGCGGCACCTCGGGGTCTTTGTCAACAGGCGTGATCTTCGCATTGGCCTGTTCGACGGCATCCCGGATGGCTTTCTCGGCAGGGTAGCCCTCCGGAAGGGCTGCCAGATGTGCTTGAATCAGTTGCACTGCCATCCTCGATGAAGTCACTACTCCCGTGTTCTCCCCTCCAAAGCCGTCGGCGACGATCATCAAGTCACCCAGTGGAATGCGGACATGAAGGACGGAATCCTGGTTGACTTGGCGCAGGGTGCCGCGGTCGCACTCTTCGGCAAAAAGGATGACTGGCTGCCCAAGGACCGTTGAATCGCTCATCTCTGAACCTCACGTGCAGAACCGAACCCGCACCTTACCAGTTAAGCGCAAACTCTCAAAGAAAACACATACATCTCTTTTGGAGAACCTTCCTTATTAATCCGATGGAAGGATCTCAACAGCCAACTGGCCTCGATTATTCAAACGATTGCTCATGCCGGTTATCGCGGATCTTTCTTCCGCGCCTTCTGGCCTCCGCTTAGCATCTTGCGCTCCGGCCAGCCGGCTTGACTCATGCTGGGACATGAGGAGCGGGAATTCCAAGAGTAAACAAACTGTAATGGTCGCACCACGGCAATTGTACACCGGCCCATGAATGGGCAGAGTCAAAAATCGGCGACGGGGTGTGACCACGGTGTGCGTGGCGGGAATCGAACCCACAACCCCCGGCTTAGAAAGCCTATCTGGGCCTTTTCTATCCTTTGCCCTATTTTGCCATAGGTTGCTCTGGTTCAATAAGATATAGCAGTTTTCGTTCGTAGGCTCTTACCCCAATTTACTCTTGTTTTGCACCTGGGTCCCCGCAGAATCCCCACAGTCATTGAAAGGCTTTTCGGTAGTGCTGATCGTGCAATTCGGCCGACTTTCTGCGCTAGCCCGGCATTGCTGAAAGTAAAGAAGAATGAGTATGGAGGTGCGGATCATGAAGAAGGACGGTTTCACAACTTCGTTTGCGGTTGAGCAGATTCCCGATGGGGTTTTCGCCGCGGTCAACAACGTTCGCGGATGGTGGTCGGGAGAGGCTGACGGCGAAGCCGCCAGACTCGGCGGCGAATTTTCTTACCGCTACAAAGACATGCCTCTGTCCGCGAAGAAAGTGACAGAATTCGTTCCCGGTAAGAAGGGAGTGTGGCATGTTAAGGATATGGCGACCTTCGCTGTATCAGAAGCGCCCCGTCAGTGACCATCAAAACTCAAGCTGTGTCGTGGGGGCGCTCCAGATACAGCACTAAGACCTGTCGGGACTGATCAGCCCTCAGTGAGTGACTTGGCGATTTTTCTCGCTTCCTCTCGCGCCGTGCTCACTCACCCTCGGCACGGCGAAGGCCGGCTGTCCACACATTGGGCGTCGACCCAAAGAGTCTTCTGAAGGCCTCGACAAATGCGCTGGATTGTTTATAACCAACACGAAACGAGACCTCCTTCACGGAATGCCCCGCCACTAGAAGTCGCACGGCCGTTGTCAGGCGAACCTGACGACGCCAGGTGTCGATGTCGCTTCCCAGTTCTTTTCGAAAGAGACGTTGAGCTGTCCGGACCCCGACTCCGGCTTCCGCACACAGCTTCGCCAAAGGCCTCCTGTCCGTCAGTTTGCCGGCGATCAACTGGGCCACAGACAAAGCGCGAGGCTCCGAGGGCATGGTTATCCCGAGAGGCGCGGCTGTCGCGTTTGCCAGTTGTTGCGCCAGGAGGTCACGGAGGGCGCACTCCGGCAGGTCGCGCTGTCGTAGGCGCCCAAGGCGAACGGCCTCGATGATCAGCTCCCGAAGCAACGGCGCTACGTAAAGAAGCGAACATCCAGGCGGCCTGCGTAAAACCGCTCCGGGGCGAAAGTACAAAGTGCGCATACGAACTGCGCCAGTCATCCGGATCCAATGAGAAGTCTTTGCCGGTAACCACAGAGCGAACTGGGGCGGCAACGTCCATACGTTTCTGCCGGAAGAGACCTCCATTGTGCCCTCGATCGCATAGATCAACTGATCCGATCCGTGGGCATGGTCCGGGACCTGGTAGCCTGGCGGGTATTCGTAGGACAGCGCGGAAACTGATATACCTCGCGGAGGATCATATTCTCTTAAAATATTATCTTGTCGCATATACGATATATTATGACGTAATACTCCTATTGCGCCCAGCCCAATTCGCCCGGATGATGGTCATGACAGAACGGAGTTGCGATCTATGAACTACCTTCATCGCTTGCTTTGCTCCTCGGCGAAATGGAAAGAAGTAGTGCAGCGCTATGCGCTGCCATGGACTCTGGAACAAATCGACTTGGGAAGCGAAGTGCTCGAGATCGGTCCTGGCTACGGAGCCGCTACAGAAGTGCTGCAACGGCAAGTGAAACATCTCGTATGTGTGGAGTCAGACCGCAGACTGGCGGACCGGCTTCGCCATAAGTTCAACGGCCATGTCGCCGTCCAATGCGAGAATGCAACCGCAATGTCACTGCCAGGCGAATCATTCGAAGCCGTCGCGTGCTTTAGCATGCTTCATCATGTCAGATCGGCTTCCCTGCAAGACAAGTTATTCGCGGAAGTGGCTCGCGTTCTTAAGCCAGGCGGTGTTTTCGTGGGGACTGATGGCTTGCCGGGCCGTTCCACGAAATTGCTTCACCTATTCGACACGATGGTGCTGGTCGATCCGGATACGCTTCCGCGACGCCTTACGGTCGCAGGTTTTGAAAACGTGCAAGTCGATGTGAATCGATACGCCTTTCGGTTCCGCGCCTGGAAACCGAGATCTCGCCGGTCTCACCTTGCTTGATCTTCTGCTCGCCCTGCCTGATGCGTACAGGGCAAATCACCATTGAGAGGTGCTTGCAGACGATCTTCAGGATTACTCCCCGGAAACCCCGATCCCAACACCGATGCTCAAAGCCCGGATCGACCACTGATTCAATCCGCAATGACGACTTCCGAGAATTGTCCCGGTTGGCGGCACCTGTGCGAGCTTCTCTAGGATTCTTCTTGTCTACCTTTGACCATCAACTTCGGACTGGCGAAACTATGCAATTTTGGCAATAAGCTTCTTGGGCAAGGGTGCGGACAACGGAAAGCGGATCGTGCCCTTGTCCACCTTGCATGATGCTAGTTCATCCTTGAATCCCGCGCTCCGGATCCAGCACTCGATCGGGATTGCACGCATACGGATTGCTTGCGAAGTCGTCCGCGAAGAGCTTTCCCGGCGGACTTATTGGACCTATCTTCTGTTCTTCAAGTGCGATGCCACCCCATTGTCGAAGGACCGGTCCTCGCGGTCGTTGAGGGATAGTGGACGGGTTCAGTCGGTGAAGCCTAGTTCTACAGGGGATTCTCCTGGGATTGGTTGGGTTTTTGCCGCTGCGCTGATGGAATCGGAGACGACCCAGGCAGCGCCGGCCAAAGCGATGCAGATGGCGTTACCGGCCCAATTGAAGTGATTGTTAGGCGCGCCAAGGAGATTCGGAATCCAGACCAGCAACTCGAAGATTACGATCTCCGCGGTGAGGAGACGCGCTGCAAGCGGCGCCATGATGCCGGTGAGGATGGCGACAGCAGCCGCGAAAAAGCCTATGGTGGTGGCATAGGCCCAGAACATCTTAGCCGGCGGCAGCCAACTCGGGATCCAGCCCAGCAGGCCGGGCATGTCAATGATGTGGACGATGCCGAAGGAAATGGGGCAAATACCGAAGAGGAGCACGAAGAAGGGCCGGCGGCGCGCCATGAATGAACCGACGGGCGAGAAGATCGCGCAGAGCACCAGACCAGCGGCGACCAGGGCGAACTCCTCAAAGACATTGCCGATGGGGTCGTAATTGCCGAGATTCACAAAGGCCTTGGGCACCCAGATGAGCGTGAAAACAGAGTAGATAATTGTCAGGGTCAGAGCGCCGGCACGCGCGGTGCGGGGCAATAGGAGCGCGATCCCCCCGGCGAGCTCAATGACAGCTGTGAGATAGGCGAGCGGTGCGCGCAGAGGGACTTTGGGGCCGACGTTCTGCCAGTTGGTGGCGAAGTCGCCTGTGACCAGGCCCAGGAGGCCAAGAAAGATGGCGGCTCCGCCGTAGACGTAAAGCCCGAGATTTGATGCGCTGCTGCGTTGTCGTACCATCAAGTGCCTGGGATTCCAGTGTCTTTCGGCGAGGTGCGGTGGGCCATACCCACTTTGGGTGATTCGAGCCAGACCAGTGCTGATAGGTTGGATTCCAGGCTTTCATTCAAGAGGGACCCCGTGTGTAACCCGCTTCATGCGCGCATCGACCAGTAGAAACCTGATCATGCATACCCGAAAAACTTACCTAGATCTAGCCCCGTTTCTTGGCGATTAAGCTCACTTTCTCATGCCACTCCCTTGCTGATGAAGCGAAGTTGGCGCTCACGGCGTGCAGAATGTGAGGCACTGGATTGGCTGCCGTCGGGTTTCTCGTCTTACTGATAGGCCACATTCTTGAAGATACTCATGAACCCAAAATGAAGCAGGAACAGGGTCCGATCAATCCCTGCGCAGAGAGTCGTCTGCGAATTAAAAGTGGAACCCCAATGCGCCTGACATTGTTTCTCATCTCCCATACGCTCCTGTAGTTCCATCTTGAACACGCTCACAATCGCCTGCATCTTGGCCGTGAAGCGGGCGAACTCGGGTTTGCTGGTCGGTTTCTCCATTCCGAATCGGGCACTAGAGAGAAGCACCCCGTCCAACCCGCTTGATCATATTGAACCGGATGGGTGGCTATGACGAAAGCAAGCAATGTGGGTATTGCTACGGACCACTCCAATCGAGATAAATGGATATGCGCCGCAGAGTGTGGCAAAGGAATGCAGTCTGCTTGTGACCGGGATTAGGACACTAAAGGCGCCGAAGACAATCAAGCCGGAAGCGAAACCATGCAAGCAACGAGAATCAGCGGCAGCGTCCGCACAAACTTTGGAAAGGATGGCCAAATGAGACAAATAAGTTACAGGTTCTTTCTGTTGCCGTTACTCTTGGTGCTGGCATGCGCAGGAGCATTCGCGCAGGCCAACTCCGATGTTACCGGCATCGTAACCGACCAGACCGGAGCGGTCGTCGCGGGAGCGAATGTGACGCTCTCCGATCCGTCATCCGGCTTCACGCGCGATACTGTCAGCGGGCCGACCGGGCTGTATGAATTCGGCGGCCTGAATCCCGGCAACTACAACCTCAAGGTTACGGCCAAGGGCTTTGAAGCGTTTCAACAGACCGCAATCGTGGTCAACGTCTCGGGAACCTTCCGCGTCGATGTCAAGCTCACGCTGGGCAAAGAGACAGAGACCATCAGCGTGGTTGCCGACGCCCTTGCGGTGCAGGCCGACTCCAACGTGATCAGCAACCTGATCAGCTCGGAGGTGCTCACCTCAATCGCCACCGAGAACCGCAACTTTGCGGCTCTGGCCGCTCTTGGCGTGGGCGTCAGCACCGGCAGCGGCATGAATGCCATGCCGGACCAAAATACGCTCGGAGCGTTTGGTTCCAGCTGGAATATCGAATTCAACGGTCTTCGCGAGGCCCACAATATCTGGCTGATCGACGGCGGCGAGTCGGCGGACCGCGGCGGTGGCGGCGGCATGCAGATTCTGCCTTCACAGGAAGCCATCGCCGAGTTCCAGGTGATGACCTCAAACTATCCTCCCGACTACGGCATCTCTTCCGGCGCCACCATCAGCCTTTCGCTGAAGAGCGGCACCAAGGCCTTCCATGGCGCGGGATGGGAAGAAAATCGCGCCACAGCTTACGACGCCAATTCCTACTTCAACAAGCAGTCTGACCAACCCCGTGCGGCGACACATTACAACATCTACGGCTTCAACGTCGGCGGCCCGGTCTACATCCCTCGCGTTTACAACTCCAGCAAGCAGAAGACCTTCTTCTACTACAACGAAGAATGGCGCAAGACGTCCGCTGTGGCTACCGCTAACAATGCCACGCTCGATCCGAAGGACGTTCCGAGTTCTGCCAACATTGAAACGATCGGCGGAGTAACCGGTCTTCACTATGTTGCGCCGACGTATATGCCGTCCAGTTTCGCCGGCTTGGTGGTCCCGAACGTCTCGCTCACCTCGGACTACTACCTCAACAAGTTGAAGCCATTGGGTCTGACGCCTGGCGCTCCATTCCCCAACAACTTGATTCCTCAGTCGCTGTTCGATCCCAACGGACAGATTTATCTCCAAGCGGGCATTCTTCCCCCGCCGAACGTTGGCACCACGGATTATAACGTTGCTAGCGTCCCGCTCCCGGTCAAGGTGCGCGATGACGTGGTGCGCGGCGATCACAACTTCAGCGATAAGTGGGCGATTCTGTTGCACTACATCGGCGACACGCAGACTCAAGGCTATGGCCAGCCGGAACTTGGCTGGTGCGGGTGCAATTACAGAACCCTCGGCAGCAATCTCTCTTCGCCGGCCCACAGCGCGACCATCAAGTTGACCGGCACCCTCAATGCCAACCTTCTGATTGAAGCCAGCATGAACTATGACGGCAACGGGGCGGACATCGTACCCAGCGCGAACACCTTCCTGCCGTCTACATGGACCGTCGCTCCGGTTGTGAACGCTTATACCGTCGGCCGGAAGATCTGGCCCGCCATGAACTTCGGCAGCACACTGCCCAACGGAAACGGCGGCGGAATCTCAGAAGACACAGCCACCGAGCCTTATCACAATGCGGCCCAGGACTACTCTCCCAAAGTGGACGTCTCCTACACCATGGGCAAGCATCAACTCAAGTTCGGCTTCAGCTACAACCGCTACACCAAGAACCAGATGCTCTACGGCGATGCGCAGGGCCTCTACGCCTGGGGCCAGTTGACCAACGACACGCTCATGGATGTGCTTCTGGGCTTGCCGAGCAACTATAGCCAGACTCAGTCCGCGCCGATCCGCCACTACGCCAACAATACTCCTTCGGTCTATGCCCAGGATAACTGGCACATTACCCCACGCTTGAGCCTGCAACTCGGTCTCCGCTACGACGCCCTGCCGCACACCTGGGAGCGCCAGGACCTCCTAGGCAACTTCAATCAGGCTACTTACCTGACGGGGCAGGGCGCTGCTCCGATCTGGAACGCTGACGGCACCATCAACTCAGCCAGCCCGACTCTGTACACCTACAACGGCATACCAGCCTACATCAACGGCACCAATCTTGCCGGCTTAGAGGGCTACCCGCGGGGCGTGGTCACCAACGACTACAAAACGTGGCAACCCCGTGTCGGCTTCTCAGAGGATCTCTTCGGAAACGGCAGGACCATTCTTCGCGGCGGCTTTGGAACTTTCTATGAGCGCATGCAGGGCAACGACATCTTCGGCGTGGCCACCAGCGCGCCTTTCGATCCTTCGCTCAGCATTAGCAACCCCTACTTCAGTCAGCCTGGGAAGAACTGGAGCACCGGAAATGTGATCGCGCCGACGTCTTTGATCTTTGCGGGCAACGGCGATAGCATTGCCCAGACCTTCAGAGCTCCCGCCGTGGCTATGTTCTCTCTCGGCGTGCAGCATGAAATCAAGCCCTCGGTCATTTGGGTTGCCCAGTACGTTGGCAACGTGCAATGGCATCAAAACATTGTCAACAACTCGCTCAACGGCTTGCCGACCAACATTGGCCTGGTGAATATTGCCAGCGGCGCGGCGGCAGCCTCGTGCTCAACTCCCGGGCCGAACTGCGTTGACGCGCGCCAGGTATCTGGTGACGGCGGCGGCAAATACGGTTCGGACTCCGCGACAGCCTTCAACAACCTCGGCAGCATGAACGCCTACCGTCAATACCCTGGGTACGCGGCCATCACCCAGGATGAAAACGTCGCCACCGGCACCTACAACGGCCTCCAGACCGCTGTTCGCATCCAAAACCGCTGGGGCCTTAGCGGCGAGGTCGATTACACGTACTCGCATCAAATCGACATCCAGTCTCAGGATCGCAACGAAATCGACAACCCCTACTACATCAAGTATGACAAGGGTGCGGGAGCATACGATCGCCGTCACCTCTTCAACGCCAACTACATCTACAACCTGCCTATCTTCAACAGAAGCCAGGGACTGGTCAAGACCATCGCCGGAGGATGGCAGGTTGCGGGAACCTTGGTCAAGGAAAGCGGCAATCCTCAGCAAATCAACTTGGGCGCAAACTACGATCCGGTTGGCTTGGGCGGTCAGTATACCAACCATCCGAATATGACCCCCGGCGGCAAGCTGAACTACCCCAAGAAAGTGTCCAATTGGTTTGACAACACCCGGATCGATAACAACGTCGTGCCCGTCTGGGCGGGCGGAACTCAGCTGGGCTTCGGTAACTGGGGCAAGGACGCACTAATATTGCCCGGCCGCTTTAACATGACAACGTCTCTCTACAAGTCCTTCCAAATCCACGAGCAAGTTAGTTTTCAGCTCAAGTTCGAGTCGTTCAACACGCTTAACCACACCGAATTCAACTCCATCAATGCTTCCGCGACAAGCAGTAATCTAAATGGCACCTACGATCCCCGCGCCCTGCAACTGGGCGGCAAGTTCACCTTCTAACCTGTAACCCCTAACCGGGTCGCGGCAGGCTATCCCTGCCGCGACCTATTCAGGTCTCTGCAAGTATGCAAGGAGGAAATCAAGCATGAGAAGAATTATTCTTATTGCGATATTGGCGGGATGGAGTGGCGCGGAACAGACCCCAGGGGCCGACACACGGAATGGCTCTGCGCCGATTCTTGTCGAGTTGTTTACCTCGGAAGGCTGTTCCAGTTGCCCTCCGGCTGACACCTGGCTACAACAGCTCGAGCATTCTCAGCCCATTCCCGGAGCACAGGCGATCGTGCTCAGCGAGCATGTGGATTACTGGAATCATGACGGATGGAAGGACCCATACTCTTCGTCTCTGCTGACAGACCGGCAGAGCGCCTACGTCCGTGCTCTGGGCCTCAGCAGTCCTTACACACCGCAAGTGATTGTAGGTGGAAAAGACGAGTTGCGGCTGAATGACACGCAACAGGTGAGCCGGGTTCTATTAAAGGCTGCGAAAGCTCCGCAGGTGCCTGTGAGTATTAGCGCGATTAGCGTTGATGGAAATTCTCCCGCCGTGCTCCGAGCCCACGTCGAAGCAGATGGAACTTCGGAGAAACGTAACGCCGATATCTACGCCGCAGTCGCTCTCGATCACGCCGAGTCTCTGGTCTTACGAGGCGAAAACGGCGGTCGGCGTTTGACCCACACGGCCGTCGTGGAAGAACTCATGAAGATTGGAAAGGTCGACAGAGGAAAAGTCTTCAGCCAGAACATTCAAGCCAATCTTAAGCTTGGCATCGACCCCAATAATCTCAGACTCGTTGTCTTTGTCCAAGAACCGGATCTTGGGAGTGTGCTCGGGGCGGCGGTTCAGGAAATCGGTCCCTTAAGCAGGTAAGGAGTCGATCTCAAAGAGGAACGGTCATCTGTCTGAGAGGTGTACGATGTTGATTGCACATAACCGCTGCACCTGCACAATCTTGGCGCTGCTCATTGTTTCTTCGGCCACATTGCCTGCTCAGAACATCGCGTTTTGCGAGCGCTTAGACTTGATTCACGACAAGCCGTTTGTGATGGTAACAGTGAACGGCAAGGGGCCATTCCGATTCGTCATCGACACTGGCACAGGCGGCCAAGCCTTCGTATCATCGGAACTTGCGCAGGAATTGGACCTTCCTTCGACAGGCCGGATTCGGGTGAGCGACCCCAGCCGGCAGGGCGGGCAAAAGGTACCGATGGTGTCGATCAAGTCATTAAACGTCGCGGGTATTGAGTTCACCAATATCAAGGCGGCTGTTCATAGGTTGGGAAACGGAGACGGCTCGTACCAAGGATTGCTGGGATTCGTCTTGTTTCGAGACTACCTGCTAACTCTCGATTTTCCAAGACGCGAGTTGAGGCTAACATCCGGAACCCTGGCGCCGGATGGTGAACAATTCGTTCTTCCATTTCGTATGCCGGATGGATTGCCTATTGTCTCATTGCACATCGACGGTTTGGCCATCGATGCACAGATCGATTCCGGCGGCACCGGACTAAGCTTACCCCAAAACTTCTCCGCCCGGTTGAGGTTCGCAACAGACCCGGCTCCGTTTAGGATTGCCCAGTCGCTCTCCACAAGGTTCCAGATCGAGACAGCCAAACTTTCCGAGAATGTGCACCTGGGTGCTTATACATTCAAGCGACCGAATGTCGAACTCAATCGCGCATTTCCATTGGCCAACTTCGGCTCCACTCCGATGCAAAGTTTTGCGATAACCTTCGATCAAAAGAATGAACTGGTTCGCTTTGAAGCCAAACAGAAGACGCTGCGTCTGTCCACAGGGCCCTCATCGTTCGGTCTACTGAATTCGCAGGCACAACGGCCACCGGATACCGCCATCGTGCCGATCGATTAACGCACCAATGAATCATGGCTCAGGAAAATAAGCCCATAATGTGGCATTCGGCTCAAGCTGAATTCACTTAGCAAATGCGTACCAGGCACCGTGCGACGAGGTCGAATGATCGAATGGCTGCTTGTCTCTCCTGAAGAACGCCAGCAATAACACGCGGCGGGATGAGGAAGGTCTGAACCCGCCGCTTCAAGGAGTTCAAGCTCATTATTGAGAATCAGCATCGCGCAGTTAGTGGTCGGTGAACATATCCAGTTGATTGTGTCTTGGCCTAGCCAATAGAGCCGGTTCCGCAAATTCGGACAGGGGGTTAAGTGGAGGTTCTGTTCGCCCG